>DATELY010000249.1:0-21425 GCA_035276085.1 Steroidobacteraceae bacterium
GCACCGGCGCCGAGTGCCAATGCGATCGGCAGGATGCCCAGCACCATCGAGAGCGTGGTCATCAGAATGGGGCGCAAGCGCGCGGATGCCGCCTCGTGCACCGCTTGCAACGCCGTCGGTGCACCGGCTTCGCGACGCTGATTCGCAAACTCGATGATCAGAATGCCGTTCTTCGTGACCAGACCCACCAGCATGATCAGACCGATCTGCGAGAAGATGTTGAGCGTCTGGTCGAAGTACCACAGCGACAACAACGCACCCGCCACAGCGAGTGGCACCGTGAGCAGGATGACGAATGGGTCGATGAAGCTCTCGAACTGAGCGGCCAGCACGAGATAAATGAGCACGAGGGCGAAGAGGAAGACCCAACCGAGCGAAGAGGAGCTTTCGACGAAGTCCCGCGCCGAGCCGGTGAGTGACGTGGTGAAGCGTTCGTCGAGCGTGTCGCGCGCGGTCTGCTCGAACGCAGCGATGCCCTCGCCCATCGTGACGCCGGGCGCGAGGGTGCCGGACACGGTCGCTGCCGCGTAGCGATTGAAGCGATACAGCTCCGGCGGCGCGCTGCTCTCCTGTAACGACACGAGATTGTCGAGCCGCACCATCCCATCGCCCGCCAACGTTCGCACAGCCATGTTGCTGAGCGCGCCAGGCCGCGATCGGAAATCGCGCGTGAGCTGGCCGATGACGTCGTACTGCTTGCCGTTGAGGATGAAGTAACCGAAACGGTTACCGCTCAGCGATGCCTGCAGTGTTTGTGCGATATCCAACGTACTCACACCGAGCGTCTGCGCCTTGTCGCGATCGATGCTCACACGCACTTCGGGCTTGCTGAACTTGAGATCACTGTCGACGAACGTGAAGACCGGGTTGTCACGTGCGGCATCGAGAAACTTCGGCAATCCATCTCGCAGATCGTCCAGCTCCGGTGCCTGCACGACGAATTGAATACCCGCCTGGTTCGAGCGGCGCTCGCCGATGCTCGGCTCCTGCGTGATGTTGACTCGTGCGCCGGTGAACTGCTTCGCGAGGGGTTGCAGCGCATCCGCGATCTCGGACTGGGTGCGCTCGCGGTCCGCCTTGTCCTTGAGGAAGACGCGAACGAAGCCGTTGTTGATCGCGCCTTGAATGCCAGGACCGCCGCCCGCGCCGGGTACTTGCGTCATCATGAGGTGCGACTCGGGCACGGCTTCGGCGGTCGCTTGCGTGAGATCGTCCATGAACGCCTGCATGTACTCGTAGCTCACACCCTCGGGTGCGGTCGCGCGCACCCAGATACGACCGCGATCTTCCATCGGCGCGAGCTCACGCGGCAGCAGACTGAAGAACACGTAGATCAGCACGCCTGCGGTCACCAGAATCGCCAACGCGATCCAGCGGCGCTGCAGGAAGCCGCTCAGGCCGCGTGCATAGCCGTGTTCGAGCGCATTGAAGAACGGCTCGGTGCGCTTGAACAACCAGCCGTGACCTTCGTGCGATTTGAGCAGACGTGAGCTCAACATCGGCGTCAGCGTGAGCGCGACGACCGCGGAGATGAGCACGGCGCCGGCGATGGTGACGCCGAACTCGCGGAACAAGCGGCCCGACAATCCGCCCATGAATAGCAGCGGCAGGAACACGACGGCGAGCGTGATGGTGGTGGAGATGACCGCGAAGAAGATCTCCTTGGTGCCGCTGATGCCGGCTTCCAGCGGCGCCATGCCGTTTTCTATCTTCGCGTAGATGTTCTCGAGCACGACGATCGCGTCATCCACGACGAGGCCGATCGCCAGAACGATCCCCAGCAATGTGAGCGTATTGATGGAGTAGTCCGCGACGTACATCACGGCGAACGCGCCGATGATCGAAACCGGGATCGCCAGCACGGGAATCAGCGTCGTGCGCCACTCGCGCAGGAACGCAAACACCACCAACACCACCAGCGCGAACGCGATGAAGATCGTTTCGCTCACTTCCAACAGCGAGCGGCGGACGTACTCCGTGTTGTCGTACGCGACTGCGAGCTTGACGTCGGCCGGCAGCTCCTTCTTTACCTGCTCCAACCGCAGCCGCAGCTCATCGA
Organism: Steroidobacteraceae bacterium; assembly: GCA_035276085.1. GTDB lineage: Bacteria > Pseudomonadota > Gammaproteobacteria > Steroidobacterales > Steroidobacteraceae > DATELY01. The sequence continues at coordinate 2,060 of DATELY010000249.1, forward strand.
CGATCTCGATCTGATTGGCGCCTGGTTGCTGCTTGAAGTACAGGCCGGCAATCGGCTTGTCGCCCATCTTCAGCGCGCCGCGCTCGTTCTGGGCACCCAGCTCGGCATACCCGATGTCGCGGAAGCGCACGATCTGATCGCCGCTGCGCTTGAGGATGAGGGCGTTGAAATCCTGCGGCGTGTTGAGGCGCGAGAGCGTCTTCACCGGCAGCTCGACCGACTCGCCTTCGATACGCCCCGACGGCAGCTCGATATTCTCTTTCGAGAGCGCCGTGCGAACGTCGAGCGGCGTCAGTTGATAGGCCGTCAGCTTCTCCGGGTCCATCCATAGACGCATCGCATAGCGCTTCTCGGCGGGCTGATCCACACCGGCGATACCGGGCACGGTCTGAAGTCGTTCACGCAGGTTGTCCGCGTAAGCGCTGAGCTCCAGCTGCGAGCGCGTGTCGCTGCTGAGCGCGAGACCGAAGATCGGCTGCGAGTCCGCGTGCGACTTGTTCATGATCGGCGGGTTCGCATCCGGCGGCAGATTGCGCACGGCACGCGCGATCTGATCGCGAATGTCGCTCGCAGCGGTATCGATGTCCGTCTCCAGCGAGAACTCCGCATTGATCTGGCTCGAGCCTTCGCGACTCGTGGAGGTCAGCGTGCGGATGCCGGCGACGGCATTGATCGCCTCCTCCAGCGGCTCCGTGATCTGCGCCTGCATCACCTCGGCTGCAGCGCCCGGATAGCTGGTCGTGATCGAGATCGACGGCGGATCGATCGCAGGGTATTCGCGCACGCCGAGCTCGAAGATGCTGATTGCGCCGAACAGCGTAATGAGAACCGAAATGACGATCGTCAGGACGGGCCGGCGCAGGCTCAGCTCGGCCAGCGTCATGTCTTCTGACCCGCCACGATGACGGCCTGTCCGGGACGAATCTGCTGCAGACCCGACGTGATCACGACATCACCGGCCTGCAGGCCCGACAGGATGTGAACCGTGCTCTCCAGGCGCGTGCCGGTTTCGACCGCGCGTCGTTCCGCCTTGCCATTCTCGACGACGAACACGTTTTTCTCGAGGAGACCGGGGACGACCGCGAGCGCGGGAATGAGCATTGCGTCCTTCAGTTGGTCCAGCGTCAGCTCCACGTGCGCAAACGCGCCGGGCAGCAAGCGCGCGCCGGGATTCGGCGCCACTGCACGGATCAGCACCGTGCGCGTGATGCTGTCGATGCGCGGATCGAAGGCGTAGATCTCGCCGCTGTATTTGCGGTCGCCGCCGGAGATGGAGAACGTGATCGGAGCGCCGTTGCGCAGCCGTGCGGCATATTTTTCCGGCACGGAGAAATCGATCTTGAGCTTGTCCAGACGCTGCAGTGTGGCGACGCGCGTTGCCGCGTTCACGAAGGCGCCTTCGCTCACGTACCGCAAACCGACGACACCATCGAACGGCGCGCGCACTTCGGTCTTCTCGATCTGCGCATCGATGAGCTCGACTTCGGCCTTCTGGATGTCCAGTTCGCTCAACGCGATGTCGTACTCTTCCTGTCGCGCGACGCCCTGTTTGAGCAACTGCGCGATGCGCTTCTCGCGCAACGTGGCGAGCTCGCGTCGGTGTACCGCGCGTTCCAACTGCGCGCGCAGGTCGGCATCGTTCAGCTTCACCAGCAAGTGACCCTTCTTCACCTGCGAGCCTTCGCGGAAATCGATTGCCGTAACCTTGCCGTTGATCTCCGCCTGCAGCTCGACGGCTTCGTCCGCGCGCAACGTGCCCGTCGAAGTCACTGTTTCGGCAAAGTCGGCCGGTGCCACGGTGAAAGTGGACACGCGCACAGGCGCGCCCGATTTGCCTTTCTTGCCACCCTTGTCCTTCTTCTGCGGGCCACCCCCCGACTTCGCCGCATCCGCCTTGGCGCCGACGTCAGTGTCCGCTTTGGCGCTCGCCTCCTGATGAATCAGCGGCATGACCTTGGGCGCAGCCGCGCCGCCGATCACCGCAAGCAGGGTCACGGTCCAGAGTGTGGTCTTGAGCACGGGCTTCACGAAGGATCTTGTGCGTCAGGCAGCTTCATACCGGCACGTCCTGGTCGCGTGCGTGTGTCGGTCGAGTTCGTGGATTGCGAGTAGTCAGACGGAGGGCGGGGTGGTGCCCCCACCATGGGATGTGGGATCGCACGGGATGGCGATGTCGATGACAACTTACCTTCAGTCGCAAGTAGCGTCCCTTCCCTTGCGAAGCGGGGGAAGGACAGGATGGGGGCCTGCGGCGGTGAGCTGACGATGGTGGACTTGCCCCCACCCCAGCCCTCCCCCGCTTCGCAGGGGAGGGAGCAGGAAATCGCAAGGGGGGATCTGCAGCTAATCCACTCCCAAGCTCACGATGTCGTGTTTCGCCAGCTCCACCAGCCGCGCGCGCACGGCATCCGCCGGTGTGTCTTTGATCTGCGCGCACACCTGCTGCACGGTCATGTCTTCGGTTTCCGCAAGTGATTGCACGATCGCCTGACTCACGCGATCCAGGCGCAGGCGTGCACCGTTGATCGTGATCTCGCCGTTGTCGAAGACCGGGCGCTGATAGGTGGTGAGGCGCACCGCGGCAGCGGAGCTCAAGCCGCTGCTCTTCGGGTCCAGCATGAGACCCAGGTTGAACTCGGCGCTCAGTTGCTCGCGTCCGCCGAGCTCAGCGAGAAACTGCTGCAGCAACGCTGGCGAGCGCAATGCTTCCCCGAGTGTCTGCAATGCGCTCGCCGTGTCGTTGGGCACGTACGCCGAACCGCCGATTCCTTTGCGGGCCGACTCGTTCTGCGGGACCACCCGGCTGCAGGCCCACATCATGAAATCGTGCACGGTCGGCAGATACGCACCGATCGACAAATGAAAGCTCGCCTCGTTGAGCGGCGTCACCTGGTGCCACCAGCCACGCGGGATATAGAGCAGATCGCCCGACTGCAACACGACGTCGAGCACCGGCGGCTCGTCGGGTTGACTGGGTGCCGCGCTGCTCGCGTGCTGGCTCAGCGGTAACGGAAATGTCGGGCGATAGACCTGCCAGCGCTTGCTGCCGATGGCTTGCACGACGAAGACGTCGTGCGTATCCCAGTGCTTGCCGAACGTGCCTTCACCGCCGCAGCTCAAGTACGCATTGCACAGTGTTTGCTGAGCGACGAAGCGACCGACTTCCAGGCACGCACGCTTCACGACGGGCGAGTTCAGCTCCAACCGATTCGCCACGAGCGTCGCGCCGTTCTGCAGATAGCCGTAGAAGCGACTCTTACTCACTCTGCGACGCGGCATGCCGAGGTCGACCACGTCCTCGACGTAGTTCTCCTGCGGTACCAGGCCGCCATGAAACAGCTGCATCAGGGCGGGCGTGGGCTCGATCTGATGCAACAGCGTATCGATCGCGCCCCAATCGAATGGACGCTCCAGCATCGCGCTACGATGCAGATAGACCTCCCGCTCCAGATAGCGCTGGCGAAAAGTGGCTGCGGTCACGCCGAAGTCGAGCATGTGTGATATCGCACCGCGGAGATTGCGCCGGCCTGAATGGGGAGACGGCCGACCGGGCACGCACCCTGCCCTGCCTTACTCGTGAGGCGAGGTGTACGTCGTGAGAATGGCGGTCGTGATCAGAACGGCACCGATGAACAGCAGCTCGGCGGTGATGGTGGTGCGCAATGCTCGGGCAGCACTCGCGTCGCCGCTCAGCAGCGATGGGGTGAGCCGCAGCTTGTTGTACGCGGCAAGGGCCAGCACCGTCAGGGCGATGGCAATCTTGATCGCCAGCGTTCTGACGTACGGCGTGAACCAGGGATCCCGATCGAAATCCACCAGGATCACAACCAGCATCAGCCCCGCGATCACCAAGGCGCCGACGATGCGCAACGCCAACACGGCAAAGCGCCGCACCAACGCAGCAAACCGCATCGGCTCATGCACACGCTCATGGAGCATGAGAAACAGAGCACCCAGCCACCACGCCGCCGCTGCGACATGCGCCGCCGCGACCAGGCCCTCCGCGAACCCGACCACGGCTGCATGGCCATTGAAGGCGAACGAAGCAACCGCAATCGCAGCGTTGCCAGCTCGGCCGACCGGAGAAGAAGACGGCTCGCGCACGGCGAATAGCAACATCAGCGCACCCGCCAACTGCAAGCCCGTCGCCGCGCCGACACTGGAGGTCAGCACAGCGGACACCGTGGATTCATCCAGCTGCCCGCCGAGCCGCAGGAACAAGACGAACGTGCCGAGCACGCAGGCGGAAATCGTCAGCGCGGCCGCGCGACGCGTCATCCGATCCAACCATTCCACCATCGCCCGGCTCGGCCGCAGCGTCAGCTCTGCCAGTACGAATCCCACCATCGAGAGCACGCCTGCGTAGAGCAGTGCGCGTACGGCGGCAGCCAGCGCATCGAGCATCAGTGGGCTGCCGTCGCAGCAGGCTTGAGCGTGAGCAAGAGCGTGCCGCTCATGACGTGTCCGTCCTTCGACAAGGCTTTCCAACGAATCTCGTTGCGGCCCGGGGCCAGCTGGGGTCGGTTCACCGTGAACACAGCAGCGCTGCCTTCCGGCGTGAACGCGAGCGTGAGTTGCGTGCGGTCCGGTTTGACGACGACGACGGAGGTCAGGCGCACCGCCTCACGGAAGCTCATCTCGATGACGGGCGGAGAGGTGTCGAGCATGGCGCCATTGGCAGGGCTGGTCCGGGTCAGGCTGGTGTGGGCCAGTGCTGCGGCCGATGCCAGGAGTAACCCCAACATGGCCATGAGCACGTAACGCACGCGCAAAAGATGAGTCGCTGCTGATTCGATATTGCTGCACATCCTCGTCCCCCAGTTGCTTGAGTCGCATTCTAGTGGACTTCGATAGCTGCAAGCTCGTCCCTTCCTTGCGAAGCGGGGGAAGGACAGGATGGGGGCACTTCCAAATCAGTCGTTACTAGTGCAACCGCCGTCACGCAGCCTCCAGCTCGCTGACCAACCCATGCAACTGCAAGGTGTCCCGATGCCCATCCCCGAACGATGAGGCATGTAACGGCAACAGCCGCTTGGCTTCGAGCAGCGCCTCCGCCTCGCGCCCCAACGCGCGCATGATCCGCGCACGCAAGGCCGCGGACTGCAACACCAGCGGATGCTGCGCCCCGAAGACATACTCCTGGCTCGATAACAGCATCTCGATGTCCTCCAGCGCCTCTTCGTTGCGATGCAGGGAATGCAGCACGCAAGCGAGCTGCCAGCGGATGGACAAGGGCACGTAGTGCTCCACACCGAACACGCGCTCGGCAATCGGCAGCACGCGCTCGAGCTCGCTCAAGGCGTCGGCGTCGCGCCCGAGCTGGTTGAGGATCCCTGCGTGCGCGGCGTGTGCGCGCGTGATCGCGGGCTCTTCCGGCTCGCCGATGAGTTCGAGTACGGCGACAGTACCCTCGATTTCATGCAGCGCCGCATCGGCATGACCCAGCGCGGCCAACGCAAGCGCGCGCTCGCGGCGCAGCTCGAGCGTGTCGTGATGCTCGGGCCCGCGGCGTTGCGTGCTCAGGATCAGCAGTGGGTCGAGCTCGGCGAGCGCGAGCTCCCAACGGCCCAGGCGACCGAGCACATCGGCTCGCAGCATGCGCAATGCAACTGCCAGCTCAGTGTCTGTCGAGCCCGGGCGTCGGCAGGCTGCAAGTGCAGCCAGGATCACTTCGTGCGCCTCCGCGTATGCGCCATTGCCCAGCAGGCTGCGCGCATAGACGTGACGAACGGCGGTCGTCTGTGCGGCATCTTCTCCGAACGCGCGCTGCGCGATGGTCAATGCGCGATAGGCGAGTCGTTCGGCGACCAGGAACCGGCTGGCGTGCTCACGTGCGCATGCCTCCTCAGTGAGTGCATCGACCAACGCCGCTCGCTGTTCATCGATGCCGAGAAACTCATCTTCCTCATTGTCCACAGCGTCTGTCGACTGCTGATGGTTCGACCAGTGGCCCAGCCGCACCTGCTGCGACTCCATCGCTGTCGATACATCATCCGACAGCAGGGATGCGGAGCGGTCAGCCGGCTTCAACAGGGCGGCCAGCTGGGTGTAGCGCTCGGCTTCACGAAGGTGACCCGCTGCGTCCGCGGTTGGTGCGCCGACTTGCAACACGAAGTGATACAGCGCGAGTTCCAGGCACGTATCGCACAGCGCATCCTGCGTCCGCGCCAGCCCCGCACCGAGTGCGCTCATCGCACCGACTTCGCTGCCATCCTTGCGCAGTGCGCGTGCGTCGGCGAGCCAACGATGCGGATCGAATAGCGCCTGATGCTCCAGGCGGCGCTCGAGCGCCTGCACCTGTTCTCGGCGCTGTGCGCGGAGCTGCGCGAGCTGTTCTTCGAGACGCGCTGTTTCCGCTCGAGCGTGCTGCTCGACCTCAGACAGTCGACGGCGTTGCCCGGCATCCCGCTGCGCAAGCTGCTGCTCGTGCAACGCGCGCTCGCGACGCCGCTGCCTGCGTGACCAGGCATAGGCGAGGAACGCGCCGATCGCCGCGCTCACGAGGAACGCGAACAGCGGCGCGCTGCTCAACCACTCCAACCCTTGCGCCGATCCACTCATGCTTCCTCCGGCGGAAGAAGAGACTGTACCAACGCACGTGCACCGGGCGTGCCGTGGAATGCCGTGAAACTAGATTAGACGACGACAGGTGAGCGTGCTCCCACATCAGGGCTGCATGCCGCAGTGGGCCTGGAACGGTTGCCGTCCGCAGCGGCCGGCAGCTACGTGACCAGTCAAATTGGAGCTGAAGCAGTGACTCATTGCGCCCGACGCGCAATCGCCTCGTCGCCAGCAGTAACAGCAGAAGAAGTCGTAGTTGGCTATCACCTCGGGGCACGTAACACGGCTGCCCCAAGCCCGACCACTCATTTGATGCCCAACATGGACCTTGCGGCCGATTTCTAGATAAAGTCCCTGAATGCGGAAGTTTTTTATCTATCGCGGTCGAATCCTGGAGGCAGGATGAGTGTTGAAGCCGTGGGCTATGCGCGGCTGATTCAGCGCTTCGGCCTGCCAGCGCTGCCGTTGGCCCGTGCCTCCGCTATCGACACCGCCGTTAAAGGCCGAGTGCTGACTCAGCGAGGCGAACAATACCTCGAGCTCTTCCAGCCGTCCTATCGGCCCGACGACTCCGTTGAAGCCGATCTGCAGTTCGCCCTGCGCTACGAAGGCGTGAATCTCGAAGTATCCGCGCTCTTGTTTGGCAACCGCGGCAAGCAGGACGTCGAAGCCTGGATCACTGCGAAGCCGGACTCTAGTTATGCGCGGCGGGCTGCCTACCTTTACGAATGGCTGACCGGAAGTTCGCTGGATGTCGAACTCTCGTCTCGATCCTCATACGTCAGAGTCATCGATGACGAGTTGCAGTTCGGCTTGGCGGTCGGTACCCGGCAATCCAAGTTTCGTGTGATCGACAATCTTCCTGGTAACCGCGCCTTCTGCCCGCTCGTTCATCGCACTCCATACCTCCGCGAAGCGCTCGCCAAGGATCTGAAGAAACGCACACAGCAGACGCTTGCCAAGTTCGACAACGATCTGCTGCGCCGGGCGGCCGCGTTCCTATATCTCAAAGAGACTCAGTCGTCCTTCGAAGTCGAACGTGAAAAGCCGAGTCCTGCCCGTGCACAACGCTTCGCCGACCTCCTGCGCGAAGCTGAAAGCAATCGACCGCTGTCCGAGGACCGCTTCATCGAATTGCAGAACGCCGTAGTCGACAGCCGCTTCCGCGAAGCCTCCTATCGCACGCGCCAAAACTGGATAGGAGACGATCTCGGTCATCGCAAACGCATCGCGTTCGTCCCGCCGCAACCGGATGATGCGCGCGAACTCATGAATGGACTCGTCCAGTTCTCGGAGTATCTACGAGCGAATCCGGATGCACTGGACCCCATTGTGGCGGCAGGCTGCCTGTCGTTTGGGTTCATCTACATTCATCCATTCATGGACGGGAATGGGCGATTGCATCGCTACATGATTCACGAGGTGCTATCCAGCAGCGGCTTCACACCAAAAGGCATCGTGTTGCCCGTCTCTGCGGTAATTCTGGCGAACCTCGACGCGTATGTGGCAGCACTCGATGTATTGTCGAAACCGCTTACCGCGCGCACGACGTACAACCCAGATGTTCCTGGCGCTGTGGCAACCGGCAACGATGCCCTGTACTACCGCTATTTCGATGCCACTGCGCAAACCGAGTTCTTATATCGCGCGCTGGAACGAACGATCGAGCACGACCTAGATCAAGAGATATCCTTTCTGCTCGGCTTCGATAAGGCTCGCCGCGCCTTACAGAGCGAGCTCGACTGGCCGGCACACTCGCTCGATCTGTTCATTCGGGTCGTACAACAGAACGGATTCAAACTATCGAAGAGCAAGCGGGATGCGCACTTTGCGTGGATGACCGAGGCGGAAGTGGGCCGCTTTGAGCAAGCGGTCGCAGAGAGCTTCATAGGAAACGATACGTAGCGTCCGTAGTCCTCTGAGCCATGGCGCGAGTCAGTACTCGTCGAAGATCCGCTTGACCTGGGCAAGATCGCTCGTCTTCGTCAGCGCGAGTTGCAACAGGATGCGGGCCTTCTCGGGCACGAGGTTGTCGCCCGGGACGATGTTCGCTTCGCGACGGCGTGGCGTGTCCTGCACGCGACCGCCCTGGGTGCGCGCCGTTGCGACAACCACGACGCCTTTTGCCTGGGCTCGCTTCAACGCTTCGGTTTGAGGGCCGGTGGGACTGCCGGCGCCGGTACCCTCGACGACGATGCCCTTCACACCGCGCTCGACCATCGTGTCGATCAGATAACCGGGTGCATCCCGGTACGCGAACGCCACTTCCACAGCGGGCAGTGTTTGGAAATCCATGCCGGCGAACTCCGAGCCCGACGTGTGACGTCGCAGCGGCTCGCGATAGAACACGACCTTGTCCGGATCGGCGAAACCGATGGCACCGACGTCGACACCTTTGAAGGTATCCACTCGATAAGCGCTCGTCTTGTCCACGTCGCGCGCCGTATTGATGAACTGATTCATGCAGTGAAGCACGCCCTTGCCCCGCGCTTCCTTCGACGCCGCCACACGCACGGCGTCGTAGAGATTGCGCGGACCGTCGCCGGACAAGCCCGTCCAGGGACGTTGTGCACCGACGAACACGATGGGCTTGTCGGTATTCACCGTGAGATTCATGTAGTACGCAGTCTCGGCCATCGTGTTCGTGCCGTGAGTCACGACGATGCCATCCACCTTGGGATCTGCGGCCAGCTCGTTCAAACGCCTGGCCACGCGTGCGAAGTCTTCATGCGTTTCGCTGCCGGTCGGACGGTCCTGCGGTGCGCGCTGGTCTTCGAGCGTGATGTTCGCGATGCCTGCAAGCTCGGGCAGATCCTTGTACCAATGCTCGGGATCGACGCGCGGATAATCTTTCCCGCCGTAGTTGGTGATGTTGAGCCGCACGTCGCCACGGCTGGCGATCGTGCCGCCCATGGACATCAGGACGACGTTCGGCAGCTGCGACTGCTGGGCTGCGGCGGGTGGGAGTGGGGCGTAGGTGGGGATTTCCTGGGCGTGGGCGATGGGTGTGAGGAACATGAGAGTCGCTGCCGCTGCTGCCCCCACCCCAGCCCTCCCCCGCTCCGCAAGGGAGGGGGTCAGAAGGCAGCGGATGATCTTTCGCACGACTGCCAAATCTTCTCCCTCCCCTGCGCAGCGGGGGAGGGTTGGGGTGGGGGCAGCAGCCACAGAACTAAACCTGTTCACTGAAGCAGTCCTCACTCAATACTCATTGAACATGCGCTGGATCTCTTTGAGATCCGTCGTCTTCGTCAGCGCGAGCCGCAGCAGAATGCGTGCTTTCTGGGGATTCAGGTTGTCGGCAGTCACGATGCCGCGCGCGAACACGCGGGCGCTTTCCATCACGCGGCCTGCGCCTTTGCGATCGCTTTGCACGAAGACGACACCTTTGGCTCGTGCGCGCTTGATGGCATCGGCATCGGAGCCCGTGAGCACGATGCCCTTGGCGCCGGCACCGGTGAATGCATCGATGGCGACGCCGTCGTCTTCCTGATAGTCGTACGTCACGTCGACGCGTGGCAGCGAGGTGAGTCCGCTCACGTCGAACTCGGACTTCATCGTGTGCCGATAGATCGGTGCGCGGTAAAACACGATCTGGTCGGAGTCCGCATAGCCGAGCGGACCCAAGTCGCGTGCGATGAAGGTCTCCATGCGATACGTGTTGCCCTTGGTCGTGTCGCGTGCCGCGTTGATCTCATCGTTCAACAGGATCAGCACACCCTTCCCCTTGGCTTTCGGTGAGCTCGCCACACGAACAGCGTTGAAGAGATTGAACGGTCCGTCACGGCTGACTGCCGTCCACGGGCGCATCGCGCCGACGACCACCACGGGCTTATCCGACTTCACGACGAGATTGAGAAAGTAGGCAGTCTCTTCGAGTGTTGCCGTGCCATGCGTGACGACCGCACCTGCCACTTCCGGCTTTGCGAGCGCGGCGTTGATCTCCTTGGCGAGCTTCAGCTGCAGCTCCGCATTCATGCCGCCGCTGCCGATGTTGCTGATCTCGGTGACGTTGACGTTGGCGAGCGTCTTCAGCTCGGGCAGATCGTCGAGCAGTTCCTTGGGTGTGACGCGCCCGGCGTTGTATTCCATCAACAGCTCGCGATGCGCGCCCTTGCTCTGAATCGTGCCACCCGTGGTGAACAAGGCGACTTCAGGCAGAGCCGCATGCGCAGTGCCCATGGCCGTTGCAGCAAGTGCCAGCAGCGCAAGGCAAGCCGATCTCGAGTTCATGTACCCGTCTCTCCAACCATCGATGTATGCGCAATCCCGCGAACAGCGACCAACCGCGGTGAGCTCAGATCGGCGGCTTCTTCCATCCGCTGCTCTGACTTTCGACGTAGCTTGCGACGGCGAGCGCGATGTCCTCGCGCCACGGCGCGGTGACGATCTGCACGCCGATGGGCAACTTGCCGTCGGCGGAACTGCCGGCGCGCACGACGACGACCGGCCAGCCCGTGCAATTGAACACGCCGGTGTACGGCCAGCCGCCGTCGGGATTGGGGCCCGGGCCGCCACCGCCACCCATGCCTTCGGCGTCGATCGGTTGAGCGGGCTTGTTTCCGACCGGACAGATGAAGACGTCGTACTTGCCCATCCAATCGAGCATGCGCGACTTGCACAGATCCTGTTTCTCCCAGGCTGCGACCATCGCCGCGGAGCTGACGGGTGTGTCGGTCGCCATGCGCGCCTTGCGTTGTGGCGAGAAATTCTTCGTGCCCCACTTGTCGGCGAGGCGTTGATAGAACGCGCCGGCATCGCCGCTGGACAATGTGCTGCGAGCGGCCGCGAGCTCGACCAGGATGTCCTGCGGCACGTCTTCGCTGACGCTCGCAGTCACGCCTTCCAGCCACTTTGCCGTCTGGCGCACCACCCTCTTAGTGTCGTCGTCCGTCGCGCTGCGTCCGGTCGCCTTGTTGTCCGGACAGAACGCGACGCGCAGCTTCTTGAGATCGACCTTCGAAGGATCGGCCCACGGCACGGGCGCGCAGGACGCATCGTGAAAGTCCGGGCCGCTGATCAGCGGCGTGATGAGCGTGAGATCTTCGACACGCCGCGTCATGGGTCCAAGCTGCTGCCACAGATCGAAGATGCCGCCGTAGTCGACGATGTGACCGGTACGCGGTACGCGCACACTCGTGGGCTTGATCCCTGCGATGCCGTTGTTGTGCGACGGTCCGCGAATCGATCCGCCCCAATCGGACCCGATATCGAACGCCGCACCGCCTGCAGCGACGATGGCGCCCGCACCGCCCGACGAACCGGATGTGCTGCGGGACAGGTCATAGGGATTATGGGATGAGCCGTAGAGCAGGTTACTTGCGGTACTGATGCCCGCGAGACCGCCCAGCGTGAACTCGGGCGTGTTCGTCTTACCCAGCAGAATCGCACCCGCTTTGCGCACTCGCGCGACGACGGTCGCGTCCTTTTCCGGAACGTACTGCTGGCGTCCGTACGTTGCGCCGGTGGTAATGACACCGGCCGTATCGAGCGAATCCTTGATCGTCATCGGTACGCCATGCAGCGCGCCCATCCATTCGCCCCGGGCCGCCTTCGCATCGAGCGCTTTGGCTTCCTCGCGTGCGCGCGCATAGCTGTTCATCACGACGGCATTCAGCAGGTCGTTCACGGCGAGCTGCCGCTCGATGTACGCGTTCACGGCTTCGAGCGCCGAAACTTTCTTCGCGCGGATCATCTCGGCCAGCTTCGTAGCCGACATGTAGATCAGCTCGCTGGTTTTGTCCGTCGATGCAGCGTGCGTGACTTTGGAAACAGAAGCAGCCGCTGCAGCGACGCTCGCCGTCGTGCTCACGAGGCGAAAGAAATCTCGGCGGCTGGGCCGAGCGGGATGTGCATTCGTAGTGTTCATACAATGTTCCTTGCGTTGCTGCCCCCACCCTGCCCTCCCCCGCTGCGCAGGGGAGGGTTCTGAAGCGGAAGCACTCGAAACGTCGTTCTCTGGCTGTAGGCTGTAGGCCGTAACCCGTCGCCCGTTCTCAAATCGGCGGCCGCTGCCAGCCGCCCGACAGCTTCTCGATATGGGCCATCGCGGCGAGCACGACATCGTCGCGCCATGGCTGAGCGATCACTTGAATGCCGAGCGGCATGCCGGCTTCGTCCTTGGACGTTCCCGCGCGCACGACACCCGCCGGCCATCCCGTCGTGTTGTATTGGCTGGTGTAACCGCCACCGGCGCCCGGTGGACGCACGAACTCGGGCGGTACTTTCTGCGGCGGCTTCGCGTTTGCAGGACAGAGAATGAGGTCGTACTTCTCCAGCCAGGCGAGCTGCTCGCTCTTGATGGCATCCATCACTTCGCACCAGCGGGTGAACTCGCTGCTCGGCAGCAGCTCGCCGGAGAGACGCAGACCCGGCGACGCTTGCGTCGTGCCATGTTTCTGCAGCAGCCGCCGCATGTTGTCGCCATCGGATGCGCCGCTGAATTTCTGGCGCGCGTCGCCGAGCTCTTTCATCTTCGGCGGCATGTCCTGAGTGACCTTGCAACCGAGGTCCTTGAACATGCCGACGCAGTCCTTGACCAGCTGCTGAATCTCGGCGGTCGGCTCGCTCTGACCATCGTTGGTGTAGTACGCAATCCGCAGCTTCTTCAGCTCGACTTTCGCGGGATCGCCCACCGGTACCGGCGCCATCGCCGCATCCCATCCATCGGGCCCGGCCATGAGCGGCAGCAGCAACGCGAGATCCTCCACGCGCCGCGCCAGCGGACCGGTCTCCTGAAAGTTGTCGTACGGACCGCCGTAGCCGACGATGTGTCCGGTGCGCGGCAACAAGCCATAGGTCGGTTTGATACCGGCGATGCCATTCACATTGGCGGGGCCGCGGATCGAGCCGCCGTAATCCGAGCCGATATCGAAGAACGCACCGCCTGCGGCCACGATGGAGCCGGCGCCACCCGACGAACCTGCGGGTGAATACAGCGTGTTGTAGGGATTGAATGTCTGGCCGTACACGAGGTTGTACGTGCCGCGTGCACCGCCACCCAACGTGAACTCGGGTGTGTTGGTCTTGCCGAGCAGGATGGCGCCCGCTGCGCGCACGCGGGCGACGACGGTTGCATCCTTGCCCGGCACATAGTCCTTGCGTCCGAGCGTGCCGCCGGTACTCACGACGCCCGCGGTATCGAACGAATCCTTGACGGTGAACGGCACACCATGCAGCGGCCCCTTCGACTTGCCCGCAGCAAGCAGGGCATCCGCCTCCTGCGCTTCGGCAAGCGCGCGCTCACGGCACATCGCGACCACGGCATTGAGCTTGGGATTCACTGCGTCGATGCGTGCGTAACAAAGATTCACCGCTTCGACGGCAGAGAGCTTCTTCTGCTGGATCAGCGTGGCCATCTGGCTGGCCGACCAGGTGATGAACTCATCCTGCGGCACGTTCGCGAAGGCTCGCGGACTGTATTTCGCCAGGGTCAGCGCGGCGCCGACGGCCGTAGCACCACGAATGAACGTACGACGCGATAGATCGCTCTGCAGGGTTGACAGTTCGGCACTCATGCTCGACTCCGGCTACGACAAGTAAGGGGTATGCGCACGACGATCATCCGGCTGTGAGAATTCGACGCCACGCATCTCGCGCGCGCTCAGCATCGGCACGCGTCAGCTGATCGCGACCGGCGTGATTCAATGGCTGGCCGCTTGCCATCGCGACCTCCAGCAATGCAACCGCGCGCGCAACGCTGGCGCGATGAGCAGCCAGTTGCGGTGCGACCTCGCGGCCATCGAGCATCGGCAGCACGACGTGGCGATAGTGCGAGTGGTTGTAGACGAGATAGGCCAGCTCGGCGGTACGGCTTGCGGAAGGATCCAGTTGCTGCAGCTTGCGCGTGACGGGCAGCTGCGCCGTCATGGCTGCATACGCAGCCCTTGCGGCCTGCGCAGCCGTGGTGAGGTCGCCACGCTCGCTTGCGATCTGAGCGCGGTACATCTGCGTGATGTAACTCGAGGGTGGTGCATTCCACACCGACCACGCGCCCGCCGTGAGCACGGCCAGGGGCACGCCGAAGTAAAGCAGCTGACGCGCCACTGTCGACAGCGGTGTACGACGCCGCGCTGTGCTCCACCACGAAACGGTTCTCAGCGAACCATCGACGCGAGGAAAGCCCAGACTTTCGTGATTCTCGTGATGCCGCACCTTCCAGATGAAACCGTCGAAGTAGTAGTGCAGCAGCGTGGACGTGAAGCCCACGGCGAGAAGGACCGACATGACCCAGCTGTTTGCCTGCGGCGTCGTAATCACTCCGCCATACAGCAGGCCCAGGCCGATGTAAGCCATCGCGAGCCACGCACCTCCCCGGCGATGCACGCGCTCGAACCAGCCCGAGCGCGCTCGGCCCGCGCGCGTGGTCAGGCCGCGGTTGTAGCGCCACGTGACAGCGAAGTACTGAGTGACGTGTACGACGCCGATGGCCGCAAAGCCAACCTTGAAACTCCACTCGGGCGCGAGCCGGAGCACCCAGGGATTCGGCGTATACGCGAAGTACAGCGCCCCGAACATGATGGCGAACAGCGCCAGCTTGGCGAGGCTGATGAAGTAACCCTTGTACCAGCACCAGGCGGTGTAGCCGACATACGCCACCGTCGTGAGCAGCGCCAGGTCACGCGTCAAACCGGTGAGCGGCGCAACCCATTGTGCCGGCAGCATCAGCAGCGCGTTGATGTGCACGCTCGTTTGCAGATCTTCGAGGAAGCCGGCCAGCCAGCTGCCGCTCGCGAGCATGATGTAGACGAACCAGGTTGCACACAGCCACCAATCCATGCGACCGGCCAACGCTCGCGGAGCCGCGTTCGCTCGATCGTAGAGGCGCATGAAGCCGTAGTGCTGGCGCAGGAAATGCCAGGGATCCCACAGCGCCAGAAACAGATACACGTACAGGAAATAATCGAGCGGATAGCGCTTGTAATTGAGATAGCCGAGCGCCGCGGCAGAGAACGCGAGCGGCACGATCGGGCCGAGCACGAAGCTCCAACGATAGCGGCGGAACAAGTCGACGTCGCCATACACGCGTGCGAAGGTCGGCAAGTGATGCGCCACCGTGAGCACGATGTGCGTGGTCAGGATCAGCGCTGTCGCTGCAGCGGAGTCGAATAGTTGAAACGCGAGCAACGCGGCGGCGAGCACCAGGAGTGGTGTGGCGATGATCAGCAGCGCGTCCAGCGATGGAGAGAGGATCCAGGTCTGTGCCGGATGGTTGGGAGCGGGAACCGCTGCCGCGTGCCCCCACCCTGTCCCTCCCCCGCTGTCGCAGGGGAGGGGACGCTTGCTCTCAGCGCCGTCAACACGGACATCGCGTCCCCTCCCTTGCGGAGCGGGGGAGGGACAGGGTGGGGGCACGCGGAGCGACAACTGGCACTCACCCAGCGAGCCCACTGCCTCTCTCACCCCACTCATCGTGACGCCACCATCGCCTTCTGCTTCTCGACAGCCGTGTAGCTGAAGCGCTCATCGGGCAAGGCGGGCGTGAGCGCCGGTGCCTTGCGATGATGCGTCGCCGCTTCATAGCCGCTCGCGAGCGTGATGAGCGTCGGCTCGGTGAACGGCTTGCCGAGAAACTGCACCGCGAAAGGCATGCCATCCGAGGCAAAGAAGCCGCCGGGGACGATGATCGTCGGCAGACCCGTGTACGAAGCGAGGGCATTCGCGGATTCGCTGGAGCCGCCGCCCGCGGGATTCGGCGCAGTGGGACGATCGTCGGTCAGCACCGTGCGATACGGGAGAATCAATGCGTCGAGCTGGTACTTCTCCATGAGATCGATCATCGCTGCGCGCAGCATGTCCTGTGCCTTGTACGCGGCGACGAGCTGTCTGTTGTGGTCGAGATTGCCGAGCTTGGCGGCTTCGATGATGGCGGGCTTCACGAGCTTGCCGCCCTTCGCGATCATTTCATCGACGGTGCGAACAGGCGCGCTCGGTGGCAACGCCGCGAGGTACTTGTTGATCGCATCCGCACGCTCATATTGAGCGGCACCCGATTCGCGCACGACCTCCGGCAAATTCAAACCCGTGAGCACGGGATCGACGATGAGCGCGCCGGCCGCCTTGAAATCGGCAACGGCTTTCTCGAAGAGCGCAGTGCCTTCGACGTGCTTCGGTCCCGGGCGCACCATCTCGCGCAACACGCCGATGCGGGCACCTTTCAATCCACCCGCTTTGACGAAGCTCGTGTAGGGCGCATCGGGCATCTTGCCGAGGCTGGCTTCGGTCGCGAGATCCGCGGGGTCGTAGCCCGCGATGGCATCGAGCGTGGCAGCGCAGTCATACACGCTGCGACACATCGGTCCGCCGCTTTCCTGACGCGGCGAGCTCCACATCATCCCCGTGCGGCTCACGAGACCGTGCGTGGTGGAGAACCCAACGAGATTGTTCAGCGTGCTTGGAATGACGATCGAGCCGCTCGTATCCGAGCCCAAGCCGACGGTGCCGTACCACGCCGCCATTGCGACGCCCGTGCCGGAGCTCGAACCGCCGGTGGTTTTCTTCGGGTTGTATGGACTCAGCGGTTGGCCGCCCAAGGTGCTGCCGCCGCTCGCTGCGACACCGTACCAATCCGACTGATTCAGTTTGCCGAGGATGATGGCGCCCGCCTTGCGCAAGCGATCGATCACGAAGGCATCGCGCGAGGGCTGCGACGTTGCCATCGGCTTGAAGCCGCCGGACGTCGGCATGTCATAGGTGTCGTACACATCCTTCGGCAGCACGACGATGCCGTGCAACGGCGAGCGCGGACCCTTCGCTTTGCGCTCGGCATCGAGCGCACGCGCTTGCTCGAGTGCCCTCTTGTTCAGCGTCAGGACTGCATTCAGCTTCGGTCCCTGCTTGTCGTACACCTCGATGCGCTGCAGGTACATGCCGACGAGCTTCTCGGAGGTGAGTGCACCGCTGTCCATCGCGGCTTGAATGTCGGCGATGGTGGCGGTGGAGAGATCGAAGTCGGCGGCGTTTGCTTTGTGCTGCCCCAAGCCCGCTGCAACTGAGATCGCGAGAATCCCGCTGACCACCCGCCGCGCAACGAGCGCTCTGCGCGAGGCATGCGCTATCCGCGAGTGCCCCCACCCCAACCCTCCCCCGCTCTGCAGGGGAGGGGGCAGATAACCAGTAACTGCTTCTTGCATGGTGGTCACCTTTAGTTCTTGATGGTCTCGTTCGACAGCGCGGGGGTGTTCTTCGGCAGCACGCGAGCTTGAGTCGCCTGCTCGAAGTCATAGCCATAGCCGAGCAGCTTCGGTTCGCTCCAGGCGCGGCCGAAGAAGGAGATCGTCACGGGCAGGCCGTCCTTGGTCATGCCGGCGGGCACGATGAGATCGGGGAAGCCGGTTTCGTTCGCGATGTTCGTGGCCGACTCGGCACCGCCACCACCTGCTGGTGCGGGCGCGATGGGACGCGCCGGTTGCGGCGACGTCGGATACACGATCGCATCGAGCTTGTTCTTGTCGAACGTGGCTTCCACCGTCGTCTTGATCAGCGACAGACCTTCGTTCTTCGCCGCGAGGTAGAAGGGGTCCTGCAACCCGGCGGTCGCTTCGGAGCGCTTCATCGCCTCCAGCCGCCACGGGTTGTTGTACTTGGAGCCCGGTGCTTCTGCTTTCGCGATGAGCTCCGTCAGCGTGTGCGGATACTCCGGCTTCAGCGTCGCGAGGTACTGATTGATCTGGGCCTTGAACTCCGGCGGATTGATGGCCTGGTAGATCGAGCCCTTACCCTTGATGACGTACTCGGGATAGTTGAAGTCGACGACCGTGGCGCCGAGATCCTTCAGCGTCGCAATCGCCTCTTCCATCACGCGATCGGTTTCTTCGCTTTGCTTGAAGAAGTCGCGCGCCACGCCGATGCGCGCACCCTTCAGCGCGCCACGTTTCAGGAACTGCGTGTAGTCGCTCTGCACGTGATCGGCGCTGGCGGCCGTCGCCTCGTCCGCCGAATCGACACCGGCCATCACGCTCAACGCCGCAGCGACGTCGTACACGTTGCGCGCCATCGGCCCGCCGGTATCGAAGCTCAGCGCGAGCGGCACGATACCGTCGCGGCTCATCAAGCCACGCGTTGGCTTGAGCCCGACGATCCCGTTTGCCGACGACGGTCCGCGAATCGAACCGCCCGTGTCGGTACCTAGACCCAGCTGTGCAAATGCAGAGGCGATCGCTGCACCGGTCCCACCGCTCGAACCCGCGGGACCCTTGGTCAGATCGTGCGGGTTCAACGTCTGGCCGCCCATGGAGCTGAAGCCATTCGGTCCGCCCGCACCGGAAGCGAACTCGCTCAAGTTCACCTTCGCCAGAATGATCGCGCCCGCTGCGCGCAATCTCTTCACCGTGAAGGCATCGTCCGGCGGCACCGATCCTTTCAGCAGCAACGAGCCCGCAGTGGTCGGCATGTCGTACGTATCGAAGTTGTCCTTGAGCACGATGGGAATGCCGTGCAGTGGCGAACGCGCACCCTTGGCCTTGCGTTCGCGATCGAGCGCCTTGGCTTCCGCCAACGCCTTGTCGTTGAGATGGATGACCGCGTTGACCTTCGGTCCCTGCTTGTCGTACGCGCCGATGCGCGCGAGATACAGCTGCACGAGCTGCTGCGAGGTGAGCGAGCCGTTGTCCATCGCGGACTGGATGTCGGCGACGTTGGCGTTTGCCAGATCGACTGCGACCGCCGTAGCCAACGGCACGGTACAGACCAGGGCGCTCATCACCGCAGTGACGAGCCGATTCGAACGCAGAGAGGGTTTCATTGAATCGCGTCTTGGATGTTGCGTCGTACATCTCAGACGGAGATGGCGGGGCGTGCCCCACCT
>DATELY010000250.1:0-26663 GCA_035276085.1 Steroidobacteraceae bacterium
GTGTTTTGATGATGAGAGATTGCTCGAGTGTTGCGATGACGGGCTTGATGGCGGAGGGCTTGAGCAATCGCGCCGCCTGCCAGTCCTGTACGAACACATCGCCGAAAGTGCTGGCGCGCAGCTGACTGGTGATCGGCATCAAGATCAGATTGCGCAGCGCGGTGTGCAAGGCGCTGTTCCTCCTCGGGTGCCGGGGCGGTGCCGGGCCGGGAAACCGGGAAACCGTGTTGCGTTTCTTTACCCGTTACCGAAGTACTTCTGCATCCCATGGCGCAGAGTTGATTCATCTCGATTGAAGGTTCTGGCGACTGCACTGATGGAAGCCGTGCGGTGGGCGATGGCTTGATGGGCTATCCAGGCGCGGGCCTTGATGAACGCAGGGGACCTGCTGCTGGAGCGCAGCTCTTCGAGTGTCACGGCGAAGGTAGAGCAGGCTTGTGCAATGAGTTGCTCGAGCGTTACCCGGCGCGGTGGTTTCCAATCGTCGCCGAGGATTCGAGCGGCAAAAGCATCATCGCCGAGAATTCGCTGATCGTGAGGATTGCGATTATCAAAGGGTGAATTGGCGGATTCACCTGTTTCCTCGCGTATGAAACGCGCATAGGCATCGATCGCGCGGTTGCGGTCTAGATGAAACATCGCGAGCCCCGTGTCGGTCGTGACCCACTGTTCCTGGCGTGTGCCGAGGTAAGCATGGTGGCTTGACCAGGGGTATTGATCAGGCGAGGCAACGATGCGAGCGCGCACCGGATTCAAATGGATGTAGCGCAGCAGTTCGGTCAGGTACGAATCTGTATCTACCAACGTGGGGTGGTAGCGCTTTTCGAACAGATGCCCGGTGGTGTGCAGAGTGGCTTGAGTCTGGCGTGCGTATTGACCGGCGATGCGTAGCATCAATCGGCCCAGCGGTGCATCGCAGACCTGGATGAGCAAATGAACGTGGTTGCTCATGTAGCAGTATGCGTGAACGCGCGCCTGGAATCGTTCGATGACGGTCGAGATGATCTCGCTGAGTCGGTGGCGATCGGTTGGATTGAAGAAGATATTCTGGCGATGATTGCCGCGCATCGTGACGTGGTACGTGGCGCCGGGAGCATGCAGGCGTAGAGGGCGGGGCATGGCTGCGTCCGTAGCGTAGTGGCTGTGAAGTGCCGATGCTGTGGGACATCGCCGGGCCTTGTGAACGCACATAAACGTTGTGTTTGTCGAGTTATCCCGGTTTCCCGGCCCGGCACCGAATGCACAGCCACTCGCCGTCGCTACCGGCACCGCTTACGCAAAGCCGTGCGGTATGAGTTCACGATGTTCCGACCAGACGCGCTGCCACTCGGTCCGGAACCAAGGAGTGAAGCGTGCATCCGCGCGTTGCATTTCGACTTGCAATGCCGCTGGAAACATCCAGCGCCAGTCGCTGATCTCATTCACGTTTGCTCTGACCGTGTCATCGCTCACTCCCAAGTAGACGGAGCAGAGCTCGTGTTCGGCTCCGTTGGCATCGAATTGTGCGTGGTATTGGAACTTGAAGAGGTGCCGCAGCGGAGCACGGATGCCGAGTTCCTCGTACAAGCGCCGCTGGGCTGCGTCGTCGAGCGTTTCGCCGCGGCGCGGGTGACTGCAGCAACTGTTCGACCAAAACTCCGGCCAGAGCCGCTTCGCGGTACTGCGCTGCTGTAGCAGGAGTTGTCCCGCGGAGTTGAAGATCAGAATCGAGAATGCGCGATGCAGCACACCGCGGCCCTGGTGGCAACGCAGCTTGCTCAAGTACCCCAGCTCGCGGTCCACCTCGTCGACCAGGATCAGCGGTTCAGAATCCTGCGAGACGATCGCATCGCAACGATCTAGGTCCATGGATGCCTCCTTGCCTTGAGTGGTCACGGACAGTTCCCATCACAGCGCGAGCTGCAGCAGCTCACGGCCCTATGCGTCGGCTTTGAGAGGCAAACCGTGTGCCGCACGTTCGAATACGATCTGCAACAGACGGTCGCTTTGCGCGGCGACATCGGTCAACAATTTGGTGGTCATCACGGAGCTGCGGGCGATCTTCACCTGCGTGCCTGCGGTGAACGCGGGCTTGCGCTGAATCTTCTGCAGAGTGAGCACTGCCATGCCGAGCGCGAGAAAGCAGAACTTGCGTATTCCCGTCTCGAGCCGCGGGATGGCCAGCGTAAATGCAAAGCCGTTGCGCAAATGCGCGTGCGCCACGCCAATGAGCTCATTGACGGCTTGAGCGAACTCGACCGTGACATGGTTCAGCGGCAAGTCTTCCAATGCCAGGTGGTAGCGTCCAAAGACTTCGCGAGGCAGCCAACAGGCGCCCCGCAACCTGTCTTCCCAAATGTCTTTGAGAATGTTGGTCATCTGTAGGCCCTGTCCAAAAGACACGGCGAGCTGACGTATTCGAGGCTCGCCGCCTGCGAACTGTTTGCAATGAGCTCGAAACAAATCGGTGAGCATTTCGCCCACGCATCCGGCGACGCAGTAGCAGTAGCCGTCGAGGTCCGTCATCCGTGGCAGCCCTTGCAAGCTGGCATGCTCTTGATAGTGGTGCATGCCGTTGCACATGGTGTGAATGCAGCGCTCGATCGCGGCTCGTTCGCTGTCATCGAGTGCGTTGGCAAGCCGCACGATGCGATCGAGATTGCGTACCAGATCGCGCTCGGCCGGCAAGGTGTGGTCCGAAAGACGTGCCGAGGCCTGTATGCCGAGCGGCGAGGCGGGCAGCCGCGCGCTCACTGCCAACGAAAAATCATCGAGCAGTGTCAGCTTTTCGCTAGAGGAGAGCGCCGGTTCGTCTTCGATGGTGTCTGCGATGCGGCAGAGCAAATAAGCGGTGGTGACCGAACGGCGTAGCTTTCGTGGCAGTTGCGGAATCGTGAGCGCAAAGGTCCGCGATACGTCCGGCAGGATCGTTTCTTGATAGCGCTCGTCGGCCAATGTGGGCGTGAACGGCTCGACTGTGGAAAATCCGAAATCGTCCGATGAAAGTCGCTCGACCATCCGTGTGGACTGAGACATCGCAACCTCCCGTTGCATCCGGCACGACGTACATGAGTTTCATATGGAGCCGCAAGGCAGCTATCAGTGCACGCGCGCAATGACGCTATCCGCGATGTACTTGAGATAGGTGGCGCGCTCACCCATGGAGCCAAGCGCCATGCATGCATCCTGGTGTAATTGGCGAGCTACGGTTTGCGCGCCATCGACGCCCAAGTGCGATATGTAAGTCGCCTTGTCGGCCTTGGCATCCTTTCCCGCCGTCTTACCGAGAGTGACGCTGTTGGACGTGACATCCAATATGTCGTCGACAACTTGGAACGCGAGCCCGATGGCATTGGCGTAGCGGTCCAATGCGGAAGACAGTGACTCGCGTTCTCCAGGGTAGGGGCCGTTGTCGCCGCAGAGCGCGCCGATGCGTACTGCCGCACGAATGAGTGCGCCTGTCTTCATCCGATGCATCTGCTCGAGAGACTTCTGATCCAAGTGGAACCCAGCGCTGGTCAGGTCGAGCACCTGGCCTCCTGCCATTCCCATGGAGCCTATTGCAACGGCCAGCTCAGAGAAGATGGCCGTCCTCTGTCTCTCCGGTAAAGCCATCCCACTCAATACAAGAAAGGCCTGCGACTGCAGCGCATCGCCAACCAGGATTGCCGTTGCTTCGTCGTACTTCACATGAACGGTGGCCTGGCCGCGTCGCATGACGTCGTTGTCCATCGCTGGCAGATCGTCGTGGACGAGCGAATAGGCATGCACCATTTCAATTGCAGCAGCGGCAGCCGCGAGAACATCGAGATTCGCATCCACCAAGAAACCCGCTGCGTGGCACAGGAGTGCCCTCACTCGCTTGCCGCCATTGAGCACTGCATAGCGCATTGCTGAATGTAAGCGTTCCGGCACACAGTTCGCCGACGGCAGCTGTGCGTGGAGTGTGTCTTCCACCCGGCGGATGGTCGCCTTCATCCAGGAATCGTAGGCAGGCAGATTCGTACGCTCACTTCCATCCGAGCTCGCACGAAAGCAATCCGATACACCTTCAACTTGAGCTTCCATGAGCACCGCGCTAACTCCTGTGCAATGACAATCTGTTCATCGATGCGGAGGAACGATTCAGCCGCTGACGATTTGGTTGCGGTCCTCGCGAGCGGTGCGCCCCAGATAGCTTTCCCATTTGCGCACGGTCAGTGTCTGGAACGCGTGCACCACCGGATTCAACTCGGCGCCTGGCACGTGCCAGTGACGCTCGTACGCTTGCTGCTCTGCCTCGACCGCAAGACCGTCCTGATCGAGGATGGGCTTGATCAGCAGCCGGTTTGAAATTCTGAGCAGCAGCGACATGAGCCTGGAGGGCACGCGTACCGGCAGCAGTGGGATCTTGAGCGACTTGAAATAGAACAGGAAAAAAGCCCTGGTCGTGCGTTGATCGAGCGGCAGGAGGAACAGCCAGTGCTTGATCTGGTCGTCGGTGTTCGACCATTGGTAAGGGTAGCGGTAGCCGAGCTTGATCCGGTTCGCGCGCACGCGCTTGCGGTCGACGAACTGGCCGGAGATACGCCCGCGTCCGATCTGCGCGTCGTATTCGAGAACCACCTCATCGTCGCTGGTGTCGTGATGCAGAAGCCGAGCGCCGGTGAACGGCCGGAATTTGCGATGCAGATGCTCGTGCGTGAAGTCGCTGACGTTGTCGATGATCATCGAGTGGTGCGCTTGCCATGTCATGGCGATGGGTGCGCATGCCCAGGGCCGCTCTCCCTCCAGCTCCGGGATCTCGGGTAGCGGCCGTTTCTCGGCCCAGCGCGGATCTCCTGGAAAGATCCAGATCAGGCCGTAGCGCTCTCGAATGGGAAAGCTACGCACGCGGAATTTCGGCTCGGCGCGGTTGAAGAGATCATGCGGGATACCGACGACGTGGCCGGCTCCGTCGTAGGCCCAGCCGTGATAGGGACATACAAGCCGGCAGCCGTTCACCGCACCGAGCGACAGCTTGAGCTGACGATGAACACAGCGGTTGGCAAGCGCGTGAGCGATCCCTTGCTCGTCGCGGAACAGGGCGATCGATTCACCCCAGAACTGGACCTCGATCACTGTGCCCGGCGGCAGGCTGCGGCTGATTTCGGCTGCGTACCAGAAGTTGGGATCGAGTCCCGCAGCCCGCGCTTTCTGCCGCAGCGTGCGCGCTTGTGCAAACGTCGGCGGCGGCTCGCGGGATTGTTCGCTGTTCATGCGCTGCTTCTTCTATGGGGTGCCGGGAACCGAGGTCGTTCCGGCGGTTGTGGCAGGTGCAATATCGTGAGCTGCCGTCGGGTGCTGTGCTTCGCACACAGCACCTGCTGCGCGCCGCCGCCGTTCGCCATGCTTGGCAGCGAAGAACTGCCGCGGCAGTCCCATCGGATCGAAATAGGTGTTGCCGAGCCGGTCCCAGAACGTGAAGTAGTTGCCGTAGTTATGGCGGGCATACCAGTGATGCACGGTGTGGCAGCCGGTGTTGTTCACCAGCCGCGGCGGCACCCAGACAACACGGTCGTGGATCAGCAGCGTCCACACAGAGGCCAGGCCGATGAATCCCAGATAGGCCACCTCCGGCATGGGCACGAGGAAGGCGTACAGGTGATAGGGAATGGTGAGTGCGAAACTGTCGAGCGGATGGGAGGCGAAGCCGACGAACGGCGTCGGCATGCGGAAGCGATGATGGCGATGGTGCAGCCAGCGGAAGAGAAACGGTGTGTGCAGCACGCGATGAATCCAGTAGATGCCGGTTTCCGCAAACACGAGCGCGCCGGCAATCGAAAGCACAGCCCATGACCATCCGCGCTGCATGAGCGGTCCATACAGCTGGCTGTGCCCCGAGAAGACGGCGAGCTGAAGCGGCAAGATCAACAGGCCGCTGCCGATCACGTTGATTACGGACAGCCAGATCGCTTTGCGATTCTCGCGCCAGTTCGGAACGTAGTCCGGCATCAGGCGGCTGCGGTTGTAGCGGAAGTGCCAGTAATAGGACGCGCCCGCACCGAGCCCGTAGAAGAGCAGCGACAGCGTCACGGAAAAGGTGAGCAAGCCCGGCCAGGCCCAGCGCTCGAGGATCCAGGTGGTGAACATCGGGTCTGCTCCTTCAGATTTTGCGTGCGACTGCCAGAAAGGCCGGAGTGAAGAGCTCGGCTTTGCCTGCGGCGACCATGACTCGGGCGGCCTCGTCGAGCAGCTTTGCGACGGCCGTCGTCCCGCGCGGGACCAGATGCAGCGCTTCCAACACCTTCAGCAGGCCGCCAGTGACGCGCCGGCCGATGGGCGAAGAGCGGAAGGTCGCAGGCGTCAAGCGGTGCGGCGCGAGCGGCTCGTACCAGGGCACATCGCCGACCGCGCCGCAGTCTTCTTGAAACAGGAGTTCGAATCCGGCGGCGTCCAACGCGGCCACGACATCGCTGCGGGTTCCCATATCCGGCAGCCCGCCACCGACAACGATGCCGTCCTTCAGCGCGCGATGCGTTGGGTCGGCCGGGTCGTACCGATCCGTCATGCACCATTCGTAAGTGGCGAATAGCCCACCCGGGCGCAGGACGCGGCGGATTTCCCGATACACCTGCTCCAGCGACGGCGCATGCACCGTCGCTTCGATCGCATAGGCCTTATCGACACTCGCATCGGGGAGTGGGATCGCCATGAAGTCGCCCTTGAGCAGGCGGCAACGATGTTCGAGGGCGGCCGCCGCGTTGAGGGCCTGGGCCCGGCGGAGCTGATAGTCGTTGTTGTTGACTCCAACGATGTCGACATGGGCGAAGCTCGCGAGCGTGCGCATCGGTCCGCCGATGCCGCAGCCGACATCCAGCACCGTTTCCTGAGGTTGCAAGCCGAGGCGCAACGCCAGGTAATGTTCGTGCCGGCGCAAGGACTCGCGGAACGTTTCTCCCGCGTAGCGGGGTGCGAAGTGAAATGCCTGATCCCAGCCGTATTCGTAGAAATCGGTGACCAGGTCGAAGTAGTGGTTGACCACGTTCAGGTAGGCGCGTCGTCGTGCCGCGAGACGCGGGTCGTCGACGTTGTCCGACAGGGCACGATAGTCACGGACGCGTTCGCCAACGCTGTTGGCATCAACGACGCGACGACCGAGATCGCCGAGAGCTGGCTTGCTGAGATCCAGGGCTCGTGGCGCCGTCATGGCGAGAGAACCTCCGGATTGAGCAGGAAATCGGGATCGAGCCGGCGCTTGAGCGCGAGCACTCGCTCATAGTCTGCGCCGAATTCCGCCTGCCAATCGGCCTTGGCCCAACGATGCCAGCCATAAAGATAGAGTCGCCCGCCGCACTCCCGCGCGAACGCTTGAGCATGTGTGAGGCCGCGGCAGACAGCATCGCGGCGTGCGCTGTCCCGCGATGACACCGAGTAGTACAGGCCGATGTGATGGACGTGCGGTGCGCTTGCCTCGGCATAGGACAGCGGCAGATGCGGCCGGCCGGGACGGCGGGCCAGACGCAGCAGAAAACCGGCGACCAGATCGTGCGTCCCCAGCCGAGGCAGCAATTCCTGCTCGCACCAGTCGACGAAGCGCCGATATCCGGCCAGGTCGCAGAAGAACCAGTCGTTCCACAGGTGCGTGGCGCCCTTGAGGGAGGCGATGAAGCTTTGCACGTGCCGCACGTTCACCTGCGCAAAGGCTTGCGATGACATCACTCGCGCGGATTTCACGACGCACGGAATTTCCAGGCGATTGCGCCGCGCGCGCGCAAGGACGCTCGCAGCAGCCTCGCGCGAAGCCGCTTCCCAGCCGAGCCGAAGATGGATGTAGCGCGAACCGATCTGCGGGCCGACGACTTCGAAATGCGTCGGCGGCTCGCCGGCCCCGTTGAGCGCGGCGGGCAAGCGAGTTGCGTCGGACAGGCTGGAGATTTGATACACCAGGCTGGCAATCCAAGGACGCAGCGGGATGGTTTCCAACACTGCGCTGCCGATGACACCGACCTGGCCCAGGCCCGCGAGCGCCGTTGCAAACAGCTCCGGCTCCACGGTGGTGGAACACCGGGCAATCGTTCCGTCGGGACGAATGAGGGTCAGAGCCTCCACCCAGTCGACTTGGCGGCCGTAAGCGATCGAGCGTGTGCCGACGCCTCCGACTGAGAGCGTGCCGCCCACACGCGTATCGAGGTTGTCGGTCAGCACGGGAATCGTGCGGCCCTGAGCATTGGCGGCCTGCTCGACCTGCAGCCAGCGCCATGTACCCGGGACTTCGAGGCGCGCTTCGTCGAGCCAAACAGCGGTCTCTGCGGGCGCCGCTTCAAGTTGTAGCCGCACACCGCGACGCGCCAATGTTTGTCCCGCACTGGAATGCGCGGCGCCGACGGTCGTGACCGGCGTACCTTCGCGACGCGCATGCGCGAGCGCTGCAGCGATCGCCGCCAGGCCGACCGCGCTCTGTTGGTTTTGTCGCCCGCGATCGATGGCATTGCCGAAATCCCGGTCCGGGGCAATGACGATGCGCGGGGCGCCTGAGCGCACAGTGGCGGCGAGAATGTTGATCGCACTGGCTGCCGCTCGCAGGTAGTAGCCATAGCGCGCTGAGCGCAGTGCGCCGCGTGCCGGTTTCGCGAACGCGCTGGGTGCCGATTGCGGTCCCGTGACTCCATCCAAAGGCGTTGCTGACATTCGTTGCGTTCGCTTAATAGATCAGAGGAATCATGCGAAAGCGGGCGCGGCGGCAATACGCTTCCCAGAGCGCGCCGTACTTGGCGCGGCAGCGGCGATCGTCGCGCCAGGCGCGATGAATCAGGAGTCCCGCAAGCCAGGCCGGCAGCAGCCACGCCCAAGGGGTGACCATGCCGGCCGGAATCGTCCAGGCGACGTAGATGCACAACTCGCCCGTGTAGTTGAGCTTGCGGCCGATGCCCCAGAAGCCGGATACCAACAGCCGGTCTTGCAGTCGTTCGGCCGGCCGGCCCCAGATCTGCACGGTGGGGTTGCTTTTGAAATCGTGCTTCTGCTGATTGGCGCCGCGGAACAGCCAGAACCCGAAAGCGAACAACGCCGCGAGGCTGAGCGCGCCAGCCGGCGACAACTCGACCGGCCTCCGTGTCAGCGCAAGTCCCGGGAGGCAGTAGAAGAACGGGACCAGGACGTAATCGCCCCAGACCAACATCCATCCGAACCGCTCCTCGATGATGTCCCAGGTGAACATCATGCCGCGCTCGAACTGGAAGTAATTGCCGACATAGATGAGCGTCATGGCGAGGTACAAACCCATCGCCAGACTGATGCGCCCGCTCGTCTCGTACTGATACACGGCGCAGGCAACATTGAAGAGCGCGAGACCGATGAGTGAAGGGCGATAGGAAAACAGTTTGAGATCGACGCCGAACAACATCGGGTCGCGCTGTGCTCCGAAGTAGAAGCTGCGAAAGCCCGGGGGCGTGGTGCGGCGGCCGGCCCACATCAGCGCGGCCGTCGCAAGAAAGGCGAGGACGTTGGCTGCGATGAGCAGGCTCCAGTAGCCGCGGATCAGCGTGCCCAGCGATCCGCCAAGAGCCTGGATCAGCAGTGCGGCGCCCAAGGTCAGCAGCAACAGCGAGAAGCCGTTGAGCGTGTAGACGTGCTGTTTCCCGTCGCTCTGCACGACGCCCGCTGCGCGCTGCCCCGGCAACACGCGTGAGAGTACGAACAGCGCGGCGACGAAGGCGGCGATGCCGACGATGGCACACGCGATTGAATACAGGTTCGGTGCGTCCATCAGCGGGCTTGCCTCGCATGGACCAACCGGGCTGCTGCGATCAGCCGAACCAGCTCCCTGGCTCCGTCCACCGCGATATAGAGATTGCCGAACACCCAGGGCAGGTTGGCGAGATACAAGATCAGGAAATTCGGCAGCTCATGCTCGGGCATGAGCGCATAGCCGGTGAGATGCTTGGCTACGAGATAAACCACGGTCGAGAAAGCGACGTAGCTGCCGACCGCGATCTGCAACACGTGGCGATACGCCCAGCGCCGCGTCACCGCCCACAGCAGCCACACATAGAGCCATTGCGTCACGAAGATGTGGAAGCTTTCCAGCCCGCGCTCGAAGCTGGATACCTGATCGTAGTAGCCGCGGTCGGCTTGTCCGTAGAGCGCCCAGAACTCTCCCCAGAGATTCTCCAGACGGGGCAATTCAGCCGAGGACAGAAGCCAGGGCAGCTCGATCGCATAGCCGGTGATGATGAAGAATGCGAGTTGCCATACGACTCGTCGTTCGCGCGCCGTCAGCAAGGAGCGATGTCCGGCCGCATGGCCGATGAACCAGGGTGGGTCGAGTGGCAACAGGTTCATCGCCACGACTCCGGGTGCATGGAACGAGAGCTGATCAGGCGCAGGCTTGCAGCGATCCGATTGAACGCAGTGGCAAACAAAGCGAGATGAATTGCGAACCAAGCCGCCAGCGCGCCGAACAACAAGCTGGCACCGGCCGTCGTGCGAGTCATGCGCGGGAAACCTTCGATCACCCCGATCCAGCCGCTGATGAGCGCGCAGTAGCAACCGATCGAGCCGACGGCGAGAGCGAGCGGTACCGCGCTTGGCGCGTTGCGCAGCCACGCAGCGAACAAGGCGCCGTAGAGCAGCAATCCGACCGGCACCATCGTGCCGACCAGGCCGAGCTGTAGTTGTCCGGCTGCGTCGAAGTATCCGCGGTCAGCGTCGGAGAGGGCGGCGAACAGTCGGGCAAACAGATTCGTGTTGGCCAACAGTGGCAAGTGCTGATGATGGAGCAACCAGTAGCTGCCCGGTCCTGCCACGATCAGCGCGCACGCCAGCGTGAGGAGAATCAAATTCAAAGATGGACGTACCGTGACTGGTGATGCAGTCATGACATCGCATCCTCTGTTGCAGGCACGCGCGCAATCGTTCGCTCCGACCACTGACGGCGGCGATAGCGGATGAGGCAGGGTGGGCGTGGACCCACGACGAAGGTCGTGTAATCGGGCGGATGGTCTGCGTCGGTAGCTTCGAGATCGTAGCGGGCCAGTATTCGCGCCCAGATCACCTTGACCTGCTGATACGCGAATGCAAGGCCGATGCAGTGGTGCTTGCCGCCGCCGAAGCCGATCAGCGAGTAGGGCTGACGCCGGTCTTCTTCGCGGCCGGGAGCGAAACGGTCCGGGTCGAAGCGCTCGGGCGCGGTGAACACCGTGGGGAGTCGATGCGTCACTGCGGGCGACACCAAGGCCAGCCCACCGGCCGGCAGACGAAACCCAAGGCAATCGATCGGCTTCAGGATCGTGCGCATCAACATGACCAGTGGCGGACGCATCCGCTCGCCTTCTTTGATGCAGCGTTCGAGATGCTGCAGACGCTTGAGCTCTGCGAGCGTCGGCCGATCGGACAGGCCGATGCCGGCGAACTCCTCCCGGACGCGGGCGAGTTGTTGCGGATGTTGGAGCAGCAGCAGCCCGGTCCAGGCCGCGAGTACTGCGCTGGTGTGTTGGCCGGCGAAGAGCAGCGTCAGCAACAGTCCGGTGATGGCCTCATCCGTGATGGCCGCTCCATCCTGGTAGCGGGCCTCCATCAGAGCGCCGAGAAAATCATCGCCGTGCTCGCCTTTATCTTTTCGTGCCGCGATCACCCGCGAGATCAGCTGTACCAGACGGCGTCGCGCAGCATCGCGCCGGCGCATCGCCGGCAGGGGCAGATAAGGGTTGAAGAAGGCGATCAGATTGATGCCGCCTTCCAGCGCGCGATACAGCGTCGCGAATTCGCTCGACAAGTAGCGGCTGAAATACTCGCCAATCAGACAGCGTCCGGCGATGAAGAGGGTCAGCTCGTTCAGCGCCGCTGGCAGATCGACCTCGCCACTCTCGCCCCAGCGATCGAGGAAGCGATCGGTTTCCTCGGCCATGATGCGCGCATACATCTGCATGCGGTCGTTGCGCAGGGCGGGATGGACGAAGCGCAGCTGCTCGTCCATCCGCTCGGGCTCGACGTCATACGCGACGCCGGGACCGAAGATCGGCACCGTGAATCGGTAGGCATCGCGGGCGCCGAGCTCGTCATCCTGGGCGCGAAAGAACACTTCATTCGCGCGGGGGCCGATCAACGCGTGGACGGTCTTGCCAAACAACGGGAAAGAGAACACCTCGCCGTAACGGCGAGCGCCTTCTTCGATCAACCGCACCGGGTTGCGGTTGAAGGCGATGGCATGGCCGAGGAACGGCAGCAACGCCGGCATCCGCGGAACGGCGCTCATAGCCGGCTCCCGCCGAGCCTGACGGCGTAGGTGCGCCGAGCGGGCGTGATCACACCTTGCTGTACGAACCAGGCATAGGCCTCTTCGATCGCGGACTCGATGTCGCTCGGGCGATAGCCCAACTGCTCGCGGGCCTTGGTGCAGTCGGCGCGGCGGCCCATCTGGAGCAGCCGAATGGCGCCGGGTGTCAGCAATTGCGGCGTTCCCGGCAGAAGCGTCTTCATCATGGGTTCGACGAGGTGCGCTGCTGTTTTCATGATGGCGGCTGGGATCCGTAGCGGCGGTTTGGATTGCCCCGTGACGCGAGCGAACAGATCCATCAGCTCGTCGAACGTCACGAACCGGGTGCTGAAGATGTACTTGTGGCCGGGTCGCCCGCGCTGCATGGCGAGCAGATGGCCCTGGACGATGTCGCGCGCCGCGACGAACTCGAAGCCGCCGGGGACGTAGGCCAACAGGCGGCGGTGCGCGAAGCGGACTAACACCCGACCCATGCGTGAGGGCATGAAGTCGCGAGGGCCGAGGATTGCGCAGGAGACGGCGATGACGACATCCAGGCCGTTGACCGCCGCACGAAGACATTCGTGTTCCACCGCCGCCTTCGTGAAAGCGTAGGGAAGGTGTGCTTCGAGCGGATTGAACGGCTCGGTTTCATCGGTTGGCCGATCCGCGCGGTGACCTGTGGCGCTGAGCGAGCCGCTGACCACGACGCGCTCCACGCCGGCCTCGGCTGCCGCGTGCAACAGGTTCGCCGTGCCGATGACGTTGGTGCGAAAGATGTCGTCGCGCACGCCGTAGTGGGTCGAGATCTGCGCGGCGCAGTGGTAGACCTGCCGCACATCGCGCACTGCGTTCCGGCACGCCGATGCATCTCTGAGATCGCCGACGG
The DNA here is from genome assembly GCA_035276085.1 of Steroidobacteraceae bacterium. Lineage (GTDB taxonomy): Bacteria > Pseudomonadota > Gammaproteobacteria > Steroidobacterales > Steroidobacteraceae > DATELY01. The sequence continues at coordinate 13,083 of DATELY010000250.1, forward strand.
TGAGTTCAGCTCCCAGACCGTCCACGCTGGCCTTGTGGGTGCCCGGTTGGATCAGCAGTCGCAGTGGCTCACCCTGAGCAGCCAGTGCCCACGCGAGATTTGCGCCGAGATGTCCGCTGGCGCCGGTGATCAGAATCACAGCAGGGCGCTCCGGCGTAACACCGAGGAATGGCCGGTGCCGACAATCGAGCGCACACGGTATCGAGTGACGACGCGCAATGCGTTCAGCCCGGTCCGCCAGCGGTTCCCAGGCCGAATCGCAGGCGAGCGTTTCAACAGCTCGCGCAGTCCGTAACCGAGCGAGCTGCTCATCGCGCGCCACAACTTGGCCGGACGCTCCTCGGCCATCGACAGCAGCGCGGTGGCGTAGAGCGCGCCATGAGCGCTGGCCCAGTAGCGCATCATGCCGAGCCGCAACAGGGCATGTTCGGGCGTGGCGCTCGCGAGCACTTCGTGCACGGCACTGGCCAGGGTGAGGCGACTTGTTTGTCGCGGCCTGCACTGCGCGGCGTGGTGGTCGAGAGCGCGCGCGATGTCATCTGGCCTGTCGCGCAGCGCACCGGCGAGACTCACCACGTCGGCGATCGCAGAAGTCATTCCGCTCGCGGTGAGCGGATGGCAGGTGCAGGCGGCGTCGCCGATGAGTACGACTCGCCCGCGATGAGGTGTGCGGGCGAACACGATCTCGGTGGCGAAGTGCCTGACTCGCTGATCGTCCGCGAGTTCGCCCACTTGTTTGCGGAAGCGTGGCGGACAGGCTGCAGAGAGCAGGGCAGCCACCTCGCGGATCGAGTGAGGCACGCGACCGTCATGATCGACCATCAACCGGGCGCGGCCTTCGCCGATCGGATAGGCGAGGCTCGGCCCGCCAGCGCCGATGAAGAGATGCCCGAACTCCGCGTCAGGCAGCGCATCGGCGGGAAGGGTCACGGTGCTGATCATGGAAACGCGGCGCCGGCCGCACGGGATTCCAGCCCGCTCGCGGATCTTCGAGCGGGCGCCATCGGCCCCGACCAAGAGTCGTGCGCGAATCTTCGTTCCTGCGCCCTTGCCGGTGACGTGGATCTCGACGTGATCGCCGCGATCGTTCAACCCGGTCACGCGTTTGCCGTGGATCACACTGACGTTTCGGCAGCTGCTCGCGGCAGCGAACAGGACGGCGTGCAGGCGCCCGTGGTCGAGCGCCATTCCCGGACTCAATCCGATCTTCGCGTACGCGAGCGTGACATCGCCCGCCTCGGTATCGCTGATCTGAAAACCGCGGATTCGAGCGCTTCCCGCTGCGCGCACATCCGCGAGCAGGCCCAGTTGCGACAGGCCTTCGATGCCGCGCGGATGCAGCATCTCGCCGCCTTGCCGACGCTCGCTGTGCAGGTTGGGTTCGATCAGCGTGACGTGGAACCCAAGCTTGCTGAGCGCCACCGCCGCGACGGAACCGGCAATACCGCCGCCGCCAATGGCCACATCCGTATCCATGGTCTCAGCCATGAGCACTCCTTTGCCGCGCGCGGCCCAGCGCCCACGCTCCGAAGCTTGCGTTGTAGAACGTGTATTCGAGCATCGCGCTGCCGAAGAACACGCCATTGACCGATTCGCGCGGCAGCGATCCGTCGCTCTGCCGCTGCGCTTCGAGCCAGCGCAGGCCGCGCGCGACTTCTGATTGCTCAGGCGATTCAAACTCCAACAAGCCGAGCAGTGCCCAGCTGGTGCTGCTGATCAGGCTCGTTGGGTTCTCGACGTATCGATCATCGAGACAGCCGGAATGGTGTTCGCCCCAGCCGCCATCTCCGCGCTGCTTCGCCTTTAGCCACGCCAGTGCACGTGACACTGTGGGATCGGTGGAGGGCAGTCCGGCGGCGGCGAACGCGCGCAGCACGAAGCGGGTCGCATAGATGAAATTGATGCCCCAGAAGCCTGGATAGGATCCGTCCGGGCGCTGTACTCGTCGCAGAAAGTCGATGGCGCGGCGGATTGCGCCGGCCATCCTTCGGTCGCAAGCGTGTTCGGGCAGATGTTTGTTGAGACGTGTGAGCGCCTCCAGGCAGGAGGCCGTGCATTCGATGTACGACCGTTCGGTCATGCAGTGACCAAACATTTCGGACGGATTCAGGTGCTCCAGGAAGGCAAGTCCGCGCCGGCGCTCGTAAGTGCCGAAGCCGCCGTCAGCGTTCTGACGCTCGAGGATGAATGCCGCCGCATCGGCCAACCGATCTGGAGCAATTCGGTCGGCAATCGGGATCAGCTCCGGCACCTGATGACAGGCGAGGATCGCGGTGACCGCTTCGGCCGCGCAGTCGCTCACCGGCCAGTGGTGCGCTCCGTCGCTGAAGCACCAGCCGCCGAGGCTGGCCTGACGGTCGGGATTACGGCTGGCTGGCTCGAAGCGGCATTGGCGAGCGGCGAGATACGCATACCCTTTGCGCAGCGCTGAGGTGATCGCGAGCGATGCCTCGGTAGATTGCGCCGGCCCCGACAACAGCGCCTGCATGGCAATCGCTGTGTCCCAACTCTGGGAGCGGGCGCCGGCATAACGGGTGCCGGTGTTTTCGTCCTGCCAGCACCAAGCTTCCAGCCCTTCCAGCAGCGTGTCGATCAGCGGATCGGCGGGATCGTTGGCGTGCAGTGCGAGCAGGTTGAGTACGCCGTTGACCGGCGAAAGACACTGACCGGCCGTCGCCGAGACCTCATTGCGGATGAGAGCGAGGCAGTGTCTCAGGGCGCGCCGTCGCAAGCGCTCGCCGATCCGCCAGCGCCGCCGGACGACGCTGGCCAGATGCAGCAGATTGTTGATCCCGCGCAGCGCAGGGCCCGGGACGACATAGACGTCGCTCTGCGCGATCCGGTGACGGCCCAAGGCGAAATCGACATCCCGGAAGGGCAGACCGTACAACTCTTCGCGCAAGGACTGTGCGATGCCATCTGGATCGGAGGAAAAGCGTTGCCCATAGAGGCACGCCAGACCCAGGTAGATGTAACGCGTGTGGCAGTACAGGTGATCGAGCCGAACGGGTGACCAGCGCGGCAGCAGAAACATTTCTGGTGGAACCGGATTGACGCCGGCGTAGGCGTAGAGACCTGCGAAGGACAGCCAGAGCTTTCCCCAACTCGGCAGTGCGGTGAGACCCTCGGGTTGTTTGCCGATCCAGATACGCGCGGGTCCGGCGATCGGTCCGTCCGGCGTCTCGCCGAGGAGACGGAGAGCGACGTAGACCAAGGAGGTCACGAAGAGATAGGACGGCGACACCGGATGCAGGCCCCAGCCTCCATCGTCGTTCTGCGTCGTGCGGAAGTATCGGAGGATTCCGCGGCTCCACGCGGCGTCCGCCTCGCGCCCGACGATTGCGCGGGCGATGACGATCTGCGCGGTGATCATCGGGCACCACACCACCTCGCCTTCCCAAGAGCCATCGGAGCGCTGCAGCGCCGCGAGGCTAACTTCGGGCGAGAGCTTCCGCGCCGATTCGCAGTTCTTGTCGCGCGGAAACGTGTGGTTATCCAGGAGGAGAGGTTTGACGCCTTTGCGGAGGTACCCCGCGCAACTTGCACCGTGTGGTCCGGCGTGCCCGAGCGCAACAGTGTGGATCTGTCCATCGATCATGATGCCTTCCTAGCTCGCTACACGGTGTCGTATGGGAGACCTTTAGTTCAACCTCGAAGACGGCGCTCAGACGAGCGCCAAGGAAACGCTCGCGCGTTCACGATGCGTGGGCCGGTCACGAGTGATGTGCACTCCGTGCCTGCGTCGATGCGGGATCATTGCGGGCTTGTCTGAGATTGCAGCGATTAGTTTGCGGCTGCAGCGCATGTCCCGTGTTTTGCCGGTCCGCGAGCAGAAGAACTCGTGAAATTGGAGATCGGAGAGAACGACGAATCGCATCGGACGCATTGGCTTCAGCATGATCGACTCCCTGATCTTTCCGCGCTCAGACTGTTTGCAACGGAAGGGCAATCCGTGCTCCACGTTAGTTTGATGCCGGGCACCGGCAGTACAAACTGCGTTGGGGCTACTAAGTTCCCTGCACCATGAAAAGTTCCAGGCAGCATGAAGCTCTCTGGTTTCCGTGTGCCTCATCGCGGCGGAGTCAGGCTCTCTCCAGAATGAGCATGATCGATGTTGCGCTCGACAGTTACTGCAGTAACTGTCGCGAGTGCTGGCAACGAGACCCACCCGATCAACGGTCCTCGATAGAGGCGAAAAACCCTGAGCGGAAGACCGCTCAGGGTGATGTCGGCAAGCAACTTCTCAGAAGTTCGTTCCTACCGTGATGCCGTAGGTTCGAGGCATCCGTACGACGTGATCGCGCAACCGCAGTTGGTTGCGCTCTGGAATCCGATCGTCGGATAACGCTTGTCGGTGATGTTCTTCACGTAGCCCGAGACGCGCCAAGATCCATCGGCGGTGGCCCAGGCCACGCTCGCATCGGCCAGCGCTTGTCGACTCGAGTTTCGTCATCACCGCCGCTGATCAATCGGATGAACGCTCCGTCGATGCGCCGGTCTCCAGTGCCAGCAAGCGTGCTTTTGTTTCGAGGCCGCCTGCAAACCCTGTGAGCTTGCCGGTCGCTCCAATCACGCGATGACAGGGCGCAATGATCGAGAGGGGATTGCGGCCGTTGGCAGCACCGACCGCCCGCACAGCGGCGGGATTTCCGATTTGCCTCGCGATCTCGCCATAGGACCGCGTCTCGCCGTACGGAATCGTGAGCAGGGCAGACCACACGCGGCGCTGGAACGGCGTGCCCTTGAAGTCCAGCGGTAAGGAGAATGACCGACGTCGACCGGCGAAGTACTCGCCGAGCTGCCGTTCGGTTTCGAGCAGGATGGGATGGTTCTCATCCTCGATCACACTATTGAGTCGCACGCGCCGAGGGTCATCGTTCTCCCACAGGATCGCGGCCAGCCCGGCATCGCTCGCGACGAGCTTGAGCACGCCGACAGGGGAGGGGAGCAGCTTGGAGTAGTAGCGCTCGGTGCTGTTGTTCACCGTTGAACCTCTCAATGTGCTGGACACTGCAGTTGTCACACGCTCGATCGTTTCCGCTTGTCTCATGGCAGGTCTCCGCTTCGTTGTGCCGCACACGGTAATGGAAACGGTGGCTGATGCTCGCCATTTTCGGTCATCGAGATCCGGCTCGACACGATGTCCGAAAACGGCTAGCCGGCCACGGCAGAGCGCTATATCGTCGCACCATGGATACCAATCGCAAGACACTCTACAAGGCGCTCACCGCACGCGATCGGCGCTTCGACGGCATCTTCTTCGTCGGCGTCACGTCCACAGGCATCTACTGTCGGCCGATTTGCCCCGCGAAAACCCCAAAGGAAGCGAACTGCGTGTTCTTCAACGGCGCGCAGGAGGCCGAGCAAGCCCATTTTCGTCCGTGCCTGCGGTGCCGGCCGGAGCTTGCGCCCGGCAATGCGCCCGTCGACGACTCACAGCGTATTGCACATCTCATCGTTCAGCGACTCGAGGATGGGACGATCGGGACCGAAGCAAATCTCGAAGCGATTGCGGACCAGTTCGAGCTGAGCTCGCGCCAGATCCGACGTATCGTTCGCAAGGAGCTCGGCGTGTCGCCAATCCAGTTGCTATCGACGCGGCGTCTATTGCTGGCGAAACAGCTGCTCACGGACACGGCGCTGCCGATCACTCAGATTGCGTTTGCGAGCGGCTTCTCGAGCCTGCGGCGTTTCAACGATGCGTTCAATTCACGCTATGGCCTCGCGCCCAGCCGTTTGCGCAAGCAGGCTGGCCGCGCGGGCAGCGAACGTTGCGACAGAGAAACATCCACACTGCAACTATCCTACCGCCCGCCCTACGACTGGCATGGCGTGCTCGCGTTTCTTGCCGCGCGCCAGCTCGACGGTGTCGAGTGGGTGACCGACAACAGCTACGCTCGCACGGTGCGCCTGGGTGAGTGCAAGGGCTGGATCAAGGTGACCCAGGCTGAGCATAAGAACGTGCTGCTGCTCGAGTTCACCCACACGCTCACACCGATGCTGCCCGCATTGCTGAGCCGCGTTCGCGATCTCTTCGACCTGAGCGCGCGGCCGGACATCATCGCCAGGCATCTGCGCAAGGATCGGCGCCTCGCGCCGTTGGTCAAACGCACGCCTGGCTTGCGCGTCCCGGGTGCGTTCGAGGGGTTCGAGTTGGGCTTGCGCGCGATCATCGGCCAACAAGTGACGGTGAAAGCCGCGACAACCGTCGCCTGTCGCATGGTCGCCGCGTTTGGTGAGCGCATCGACACACCGTATCCCGAGCTCAATCGCCTGACGCCGATGCCGCCGCGTCTCGCCAAGGCCAGCATCGATGAGCTGTGCGAGTTGGGGGTGGTGAGCGCCCGCGCCAAGAGCATCGTGGCGCTTGCGCGCGCGCAGCTATCCGGCCATGCATCGCTCGATAACGGTATGCATCACAATCCCGACGCAGTGATCGCACGTCTGACGGAGCTGCCCGGCATCGGCGCGTGGACGGCGCACTACATCGCGATGCGTGCCTTACGGTGGCCGGACGCTTTTCCAAAGGAAGACATCGCCGTGCGGAACGGGCTGGGCAGGGTCTCCGCGAAACTGGCGGAGGAGATGTCTCAAGGCTGGCGCCCGTGGCGCAGCTACGCGGTGCTCCACCTCTGGAGGCATGCAGCGCAAGCATCGAAATGATCGCCAGGAAATCGCATCGATGCCGCGTCTACAGCGGCTCCAACACCACCACCGGAATCTCGCGCGTCGTGCGCTTCTGATACTCATCGTACGGCGGATAGATGGCTGCCATCGACTGCCACAGTCTCGAGCGCTCATCACCCGTTGCCGTGCGCGCACGGGCTTTGAGTCGTTCACCTTTCACTTGCAGCTCCACCTCCGGATTCGCCGCCAGGTTGAGATACCAGGCCGGATGCTCGGGTGCGCCGCCCTTCGAAGCAACGAGCACGTAATCCTTGCCTGCTTGACCGAAGATCAGCGGCAACGCCTGCGGCCTTCCCGTGCGACGACCGGTGGCGGTCAAGATCAGCGTCGGCACGAGCGGTGGTCCGCCGATGCGTGTGAAGTCCACGTAGTAGCCATCTTTGCCGTCAGTGGCAAGGTAGCGGCGCATGTGCTCTGCGGCCCAGTTCGGATCTTTGGGGTTGAGGACGAATGCAGACATGGAGGAACTCCCGCGGCGTGGAATTTCGATGATAGCGCGAGGACGTCGGAAGCGAGATTCGCGCGCGATTGTTAACCCCGGTCCTCACTGCACCGCCTGCCACATTGCGCCAGAATTCCTCGGCAGGTAGCCATCATCCGCGCGTTGTCGCGACGTGATCCTTCGCTGAGATACACACGCAGGCCAAGTTGGCCTGCGTGAAGCGCAAACGAGGGGATGGTCATGAGCAACAAGTGGCTGATCGGAACGATGTCGATGGTGGTGATGTGTGGTGCCGCGAATGCGAAGGAGCAGATCGAGAAGGAGCACAAGGCGGGGATGCTGACGGGTGCCGCCGTGGGCGCTGTGGCCGGTGGACCTATTGGGGCGGCCTTTGGGTTCGTCATTGGTGCCATCGGCGGTGATCTCGCAAGTGAGAAGCGGATCGCCGAACAGCACGCCGCCGTTCTCGAGCAGGACAAACAGAGTTTGGAGGTACAGCTGAAGGAGACTCAGCAAGCGCTGGCTGCGTTGAGCAAGGGCGACGGTTCGATTGAGGAGCCGCTGTTCGCCACGCTGGCAGAGCGACTGCATGGCGACGTGCTGTTTCGCACGGCCAGCGCGGAGCTCGATGCGTCGATGCAGCAGCGCTTGAGCGAGCTGGGGGCGCTGCTGGCGGAACAGTCGTTCGTTACCGTGGACGTGGCTGGTTTTGCGGATCCCCGCGGCAAGAAGGATGTGAATCTGCAATTGTCCGAGCAGCGCGCGAGTGCGGTACGCGAGGCGTTGGTCAAAGGTGGATTGCCTGCCGACCGCATCCAGGTGACCGCGCACGGCGAGAGCCAGTCCACTGCGCCGGTCGGCGATCAGGAGGCGTATGCGTGGGAACGACGTGTCAGTGTGGCCATACGCACGACGTCGGACAGCAAAGTCGCGAAGCGTTGATGCGTTTTCGCCCAGGACATTGCCGGCCAGGGATGGCCGCCCTGCTAGAGTCGAGAACCCACATGTGTCTTGCGGATAGGGCCATGAGCGAACTACGCACGATCATCGATTTCGCGTCATCGTTGCCTGAAAAGAGCGAGTCGCAACCGGCAGCGGACCGATTGCTGGCGGGTGCGCCGCACCAGCACATCGCGAATTTCTTCAGCGACAAAACCCGACAGTTTCACTGCGGAACCTGGGAAAGCACTCCCGGGCGATGGAGAGTGAAGTATTCGGAGAACGAGTTCTGCCACGTGACGCAGGGCCGTGTTCGCATCAGTGATGCCTATGGTCGGAGCAAGGTCTTCGGACCGGGGGCAAGCTTCGTGATCCCGGCAGGCTTCGAAGGGGATTGGGAAGTGATAGAGCCGATGAAGAAGCTGTACGTGATTTTCGAAGCGAGCGCTTAGCTGCTCCAAAGAAGCGCAGTCGCATCGAGGGGCTGCACTGTTACGGCTCACTTAGGCGAGCGTCTTGCGTACCGCCGCTTCTTCGCGAGTGGTTTAGACGAGTCTCGGCCGCGTACACCCCATAGAGATAAGCCCCTTTTCCCGGCAATACGTCCGAAATGTGACGAGTGGCACGGTTGCTGCATTCTTAAAGGCCAGCAAATGACTGTTGCGAATCAGCCGCAACGACTTCACAAATCGAAAATTAGACGTAAACTCCGCGGCCATTTCGCGGGTTCGCTTTGTCTCTTTACAACCACAAGGGAGCTTTAATATGAAGAACCTCCAGATCCTGGCGGCCATTGGCCTGGTCGCTGCAGCAAGTGCTGCTCAGGCCGACGTAACTGGTACCGCTGCGATCGTTAGCGACTACGACTTCCGCGGCATTACGCAGACAGGTGAAGATCCGGCGCTTCAACTGTCGATCGACTATGCGCATGACAGCGGCTGGTATGCAGGCGTTTGGGGCAGCAACGTCGATCAATTTTCCGATGGCGGTGAGAACACCGCTTCGACAGAGGTGGACCTGTATACGGGATTCAAGGGTACTGCCGGCGACATCGGCTGGGATGCCGGAATCGTCTATTACACCTACTCCGGTGCTTCCGACCTGAACTACGCGGAAATATATGGCAAGGTCACATACAGCATCCTTACTGCGGGGTTGTACTGGAGCAATGACTTTGGCGGTAAGGCCACGGGCGGCAAGAGTGATAGCGCCGCTTACGTCTTCGGTGATGTAAACGTTCCTGCTGGTCCAGTAAGTGTGCTCTTGCACGCTGGCTATAGCGATGGCGACGGCATCGAAGAGGCATATGGCACCACGGAAAATTCGTACATCGACTACGCCGTGGGTGTCAGCTACACCGCCAGCAACATCACGCTGGGTTTGAAGTGGGTCGCCTACGATTTCGATGATGCCGGCTCTGACGACCGGATCATCCTTTCGGTCAGCACCGCGCTGCCTTGGAAATAACTACGTAGCTCGAGCGCCCGAGAGAAAGCCCCGCGTTTTGCGACGCGGGGCTTTTTTATTTCAGCCCACTTCCCGCAATAGCCCGCCCAACGTCCCGATCAGCTCATCGACTTGCTGCTTCTCGATGATCAGCGGTGGGGACAGCGCAATCACGTCGCCCGTCACTCGAATCAACACGCCGCGTTCAAACGCTTTGCGGAAGACTTCAAATGCGCGTGCACCGGGAGCGCCGGCACGCGACTCCAGTTCGATGCCTGCTACCAGTCCCAAGTTGCGAATGTCCGCGACGTGAGGCAGACCTCGCAGTGAGTGCACCGCATTCTCCCAATGACCGCTCATCTCCTTGGCGCGCGCGAACAGGCCGGCGCGCTGATACACCTTCTGCGCTGCGAGCGCGGCTGCGCACGCAACCGGATGACCGGAATACGTGTAGCCATGGAACAGCTCGATCGCATTCTCAGGGCCCTGCATGAATGCATCGTAGATGTGTTTTCGAACGAACACTGCGCCCATCGGTACGGCACCGTTCGTGAGCCCTTTGGCCGCCGTGATCATGTCCGGTACGACATCGAAATATTGAGCCCCGAACGACGCGCCCAATCTGCCGAAGCCCGTGATCACTTCGTCGAAGATCAGCAGGATGCCGTACTTGTCGCAGATCTCGCGCAGACGCTGCAGATAACCACGGGGCGGAAGGATGACCCCTGCTGAGCCTGCTACGGGTTCGACGATGAGTGCTGCGATGGTGGATGCATCATGCAGTTGCACGAGACGCTCCAGATCCTCGGCGAGTTCGATACCGAACTCCGGCACGCCGCGAGAAAAGCGGTTCCGTTCCAGATTCAACGTGTGGCGCAAGTGATCGACGCCGGCGAGCATCGAACCGAAGGACTTGCGGTTGTTCACCATCCCGCCGACCGAGATGCCGCCGAAGCCGACACCGTGATAGCCCTTCTCACGTCCGATGAGACGCTGCCGCGCGCCTTCGCCTTTCGCTCGGTGATAGGCGAGCGCAATCTTCAACGCGGTATCCACCGATTCGGAACCGGAGTTCGTGAAGAAGACGTGATCGAGATCGCCGGGTGTCAGCTTTACGAGCTCCCGCGCCAACTCGAAGGCGGGCGGATGTCCCATCTGAAACGGCGGTGCGTATTCCATCGTGGCGATCTGCTCGCTCACGGCGGAGACAATCTCCTTCACGCCATGACCTGCGTTGACGCACCACAGCCCGGCGACGCCGTCCAGGATCTTGCGACCGTCGTCCGTCCAGTAATACATGCCCTCGGCGCGCGCGAGCATGCGAGGCGCGGCCTTGAACTGGCGATTGGCCGTGAACGGCATCCAGAAGGCTTCGAGATCGGCGCGGGACATGGACATGACGGCCTCGTTTCAGGGTAGAAAAAACGCGCACAGCGGCGGGACTTACGGAATCATAGGCCGCTCCCCCGCAGGACCCAACCCGCGCAAGTACCACGTGGACGCACGTGGGGCGCGGTGTGGCAGGTATGCGATCATTGCGCCCGCCGTTCGCTTGCCCGGAGTGCTTCATGTCCGTTGTCGTCGCCGCAACTCAGTTCGCCTGCACCAATGACCGGCAGGAGAACCTTGCGACCGCGGAGCGATTGATCCGTGAGGCGGCGGGGCAGGGCGCGAACATCGTGTTGATTCAGGAGTTGTTCGAGACGCCCTATTTCTGCAAGGACCATCGACCGGAATTCTTCGACTGGGCATTGCCCATTTCAGAGAATCCCGCTGTCCGTCGCTTTCAGCAGCTGGCGCGCGAGCTGAACGTCGTGTTGCCTGCCAGTGTGTTCGAGCGTGCCGGCAACGCGTTCTACAACTCGATCGCCATCATCGACGCCGATGGCACAAACCTCGGTGTGTATCGCAAATCGCATATTCCCGAGAGCCCGGGTTATCACGAGAAGTTCTATTTCTCGCCCGGAGACACGGGCTTCAAAGTGTGGCGCACGCGCTTCGGCACCCTGGGCGTGGGCATCTGTTGGGATCAGTGGTTTCCCGAGACTGCCCGCGCCATGGCGTTGATGGGCGCGGAGATGTTGTTCTTCCCAACGGCGATCGGTGCCGAACCGCAGGATCCCGGTATCGACTCGCGCGATCACTGGCAACGAACCATGCAAGGTCACGCCGCCGCGAACATCATGCCGCTGATCAGCTCCAATCGCATCGGCTGCGAGCCGGGTAATCTGTGGACCGTCGACTATTACGGCTCATCGTTCATTGCCGATCACACCGGTGCAATCATCGCGCAGGCAGACCGTTCGACCGAAACGGTGCTGACCGCAAGCTTCGACCTCGATGCGATCCGGCGTTATCGACACGCATGGGGCGTGTTTCGCGACCGGCGGCCCGATCTCTATGGGCCATTGCTCACGCTCGACGGCAGCACCCAGCGGTGAGTGCAGCGATTGATCCCACATTCGCGGCTTGCCTCCCTGGCCGCTACGCCTGCGTCGATCTGGAAACCACCGGCGCGGATCCGCAGTTCGCCCGCATCATCGAAGTGGGCATCGTGCTCATCGATGACGGTGTGATCACCGATCGCTGGACCTCTCTCGTCGACCCCGAGAAGCCGATCTCCGAGCGGATTCAAGCGTTCACTGGAATCACGAACGAGATGGTTGCCGTCGCTCCCACCTTCCATCAGGTGCTCGACGAGATTCAGACACGCTGCAGCGGTCGCATCTTCGCCGCTCATAACGCGCGCTTCGACTATGGATTTCTGCGCGCCGAATTTGCTCGCGCGGGAAAACGTTTCGACGCCTCCCTGCTCTGTACGGTCAAGCTGTCGCGTCGCCTGGATGCGAGCGTACGCGTGCACAATCTCGATGCCGTGATCGAGCGCTACGGGCTCACCTGCGAAAGACGTCATCGCGCCTTGCCGGATGCGCACGCGGTCGCGGATTTTTTGCTCGCGGCGGCGTCCGCGCACGGCACGGTTCGCGTGCAACAAGAGCTCGACCATCTGACGCGCCCCGTCATCTTGCCGCCGCAACTGCCAGCCTCGTTGCTGGATGAGCTGCCGGATGCGCCGGGTGTCTATTGCTGTGTCGATGCCGAGGGCAACGCTCTTCAGGTCGGACGTGCGAGTCATCTTCGCGGTGCCGTGTTGTCGCTTTTGACCGCGGACGGAGGACGATCGACCGTCACCTTGCGCGAGCGGGTCGCGCGCGTGGACTGGCAGCGTGCAACTGGGGAGTGGAGCGCACATCTGTTGGAGATTTTGTGGCGCAAGCAGCGACATGAGCTGCAGCCCAAACGCGCGCCCGCGCGCTATACGCTGCATTTGCGTGCTCGAGGTTCCGGTCCTGTCGTACGCCAGCTGGATGCCGATCACCTCGAACATTGCTATGGCGAGTTTCGAACTGAAGCCATGGCGGTGCGCGTGTTGAAACATCATGCCCGTGAGCATCAGCTCTGTTTGCGTGTTCTGGGTCTCGATGAGGGCGAAGGTGCATGCGTTGCGTATCAGCTCGGGCACTGCCGCGGCGCGTGCATCGGCAAGGAGCCCTTGGCAGTGCATGAGTTACGCGCGCAACTGGCGTTTGCCGATCAAGGGTATCGTTCATGGCCGTTTGCGGGCCGTGTGGCATTGACGGACGTTCATGAGGACGCGGAGGCACTGCACGTGTTCGAGCAGTGGTGCTATCTGGGCACGGCGAACACCGAAGAAGAAGCGGCGGAGCTGGCGCGGGCGTCAGTGCCCTTGCAGTTCGATCTCCGCATCTACCGCATGACACTCAACGCGCTACAGCAAGGGCGTGTCCGAGCCCGACCATTGACCCGCGCCAGCTGAGCTCACGTATGCAGTTTTTCGCTTCCTGTCCGCCGGGCACGGCTGATCTGCTCGCAACCGAGTTGCGCGAGCTCGGTATTACGCAGTTGCGTGAGGCGCGCCTGGGTGTGAGCTTCGACACCGATGTCGCGCATGCCTATCGAGCCTGTCTATGGTCGCGTATCGCGAGCCGGGTGCTGATGCCGCTTGCGACATTCCAGGCTGATTCCGCAGTCGAGTTGTACGAAGG
>DATELY010000251.1:0-23851 GCA_035276085.1 Steroidobacteraceae bacterium
GTGAACGTCAATTCGGCGAGAGGAAATGGCGAAACGGCGTAATGGCGTCAGAAATCACGCGCTTGACGCCATCTCGCCATGACGCCCTCACGCCATTTGCGGGCTGACGAACGTACGCGAATTTCTAACTCACCACACTAGCGGCCCTCGACTACCACGTCTTCTTCACCGGACCGAAGGCCGGTGGCGGCTGACGATGGTGGGTCGCAGCCTCGTAGGCCGTCCCGATCCTGATGAGCGTGGGCTCTTCACCCTGTCCGGCGAAGAACGTGATCGAGATCGGCAGCGGATGAGCCAGCTGCGTCTTCTTCGTGCCCGGTGCGAGCACGGAGATGTAATCCGACTTGTCTTCATTCAGCGCGTATTGCGGCTCGTACACCACATCCGTCATGCCGGCCGGAATGACCACGCGCGGAATCTGGAAGAACGGCGTGATGCCATCCAGGCTGATGGAGCCGACGTTCGGCCCCTGGATCTTTGGCGTGGGCACCGTGTTCTCCGGATGCACGAAAGCATCGATATGGTTTTCGTACATCACGCGTAGCAGCGCCAGCCGCGCGATGTGGCTGCGCGCCAGTCGGTCGCTCTTGCCTTCTGCACCGTGGCCGTTGAACGCAATCCAATTCTCGGCACCCGCGCGCGACTCGTCTTCACGGAACCTGGCATTCGCAACCCAGGCTGCCCAGTTCTTGATGCGGGCGTCGCCACGTTCGACCAGATAGCGATCGATGTCGAAGCTCACATCGCCGCAGAGCGAGGAATTGCAGGGCACGGCACCGAAGGTTGCGAAGTTGGTGATGTTGACTGCGCTCGTGAGCGGCGCCTGGCGCTTGCTCAGCTTCAGCAGATAGTCGTACGACGTCACGTCGTACCCTGGGACCGCGAACACGAGCTCGCCCTTGCTGTTCTTGCGCGCGAAGATCTCGGGCATCAGGCGCGGCAACAGCTCGGCGAGTGCGTCGGAGAACGTGTAGCTCAGATTCGGTACGGCAGGGTCATCCGGATAGTCCGGTGTCGTGGTCTCTACCAACGCGGCACCGAGGCGATCGCGCAGCACCGACTTGATCTCGCGATCGATCTGATCGGAGATGGCTGCGTGGTTGAGCGTCTTCTTCACCATGTGCTCGCGCAGGATGGCGATGCGCAGGCCTGTGAGCGGCTTGGCGTCCTTCACCGTCGCGTCGCTCACGACGAAGCTCGCGTAAGGCTGTCCTGGAACCAGCGCCTTCGGTACGGCAGTGAATGGATCGCGCGGGTCGTAGTAGCCGGTGACCGGATCTTTGATGGCATCGAACACGCGTACGGTGTCGCCGAGCGTGCGCGCATGAATGCCGGCGCGATCGTTGAACCATTGATTGCCGATGCCGCCGTTGTCCGGCATCAGTCCCTTGGTGGTGAGCAGCATGGCAATGCCGCTGCGGGAAGCGGGGCCTTGGCACGACGCGCCGGACTGCTCGCAGATGCCGATCATCGCGAGGTTGGCGCTGATCGCGACGCCCGAGCCGCCGCTCGATCCGCGCGATACGCGAGTCGTGTCGTAGGGATTGCACGCCTGCCCCGCCCATGCGCCCATCGCCTGGCCGCCCGACACGAGGTTGGTCTTCGGCTTCGAAGTGCCACCGGGATCGCCTGGGCCGCCGTTGAATTCGTGTGCCACCGACTTCGCATAGACGATCGCGCCCTTCGCACGCAGCTGTGCGACGACCGTGGAGTCGAACGGCGGAGCATCCATCGCAAAGTTGACATCGCTGTTGGACGTCGTGCGCATGTCCTTCGTGTCGTAGGGATCCTTGACGATGGTCGTGATGCAGTACATCGGCAGCGTTTTCAGATCGGGATTCGCACCGTACTGCGCATCCAGTTCCGCGGCGCGCTCGAGCGCGTCGGGCTGTTGTCGGAATTTTTCGCACGTCGGGGGCGCGTCTGCGGGAAGCGGGCCGGTCGAGGGATGCGCGTCGAACTTGCCCTTGCAGGTGACGGAGCGTTCGCCGCGGAGGTTCAGCGTCTCGAGCGCGTTGAGCTGGCCCGCGTTCGGCAGGCCGACGCGCATGCCCATCTGCGCGAACACGCTCGGGTCGGAGACGGTGCGTTCCATGCGGCCGTAGTCGAGCGGCAGTCCCTGGTACGCGTTCAAGTCGGGAAAGATCGTGGCGGCTTTGACGGTCCGTGTCGGAAACGTGAGCGGCGTGCCCGCACGCACATAGCCCTTTGCAGCAGCGATCTTCGCACCATCCGCGGTGACGAGCGCCGTACACACGCCGTTGTACGCCCTGGCACGCGCGATGTACGCCTCGACGATGCCCTTGCAGGTGATCTGGCCCGACTGGATTGCTGCGTGCGTGCTCTCGATCGTCGCTTCTTCCACCTGAAACGACGCAGCCTTCGAGCTGGGTGCGGCGCAAGCCATGCAGGTCACCGCGCTTGCGATGGCGAGCGTGTCGCGCAGCGCATACGCCAGAGCAGAAAAATGCCGTCCTCTCACGCCCACGTCCTCCAGCAAAGTCACTGTCCTCTGCCGTAGACGACATGGAAGTGCAGACCCCCACTGCGCAATCGACGCACGCTTCCCGACATAAAATGCACGCCCCCGATTTGTCGTTTGACGCTGACGGTGCGGTCGCTTAGCCTGCCGCGCCGATGGGATGCGACCTGTAAAGCAGTCATGAATTCGGCGGATTCTGTCAGGCGCTCGGCACGACTCACGGCTTCGCTCGGGTGCCTTCATCCGCAGTCATAACTAGAACACGAGGCAATGCGCACGAATCCACCGCAGGCGCAGGGGCGATTGATAGCATCGATCCTCGCGTCTTCCGGCGTGCTGATCGTCGCGGCGTTCGTCGCCGCCCGTTTCGCAAGCGATCCCACACAAGCGGACTATCTCGACGATGTGCACTGGACGATCGGCTATCTGGTCGGTGCGCTGCTCGGCTGGATGGGCTACGCGCGCGCCAACGACAAGAATCGTAATGCGCGCCGCTGGTTCGCGCTCGGACTGACGGCCTCGGCGCTCGGACAGATCAGTTGGGACATTCAGGAGCTGCTGCGCTGGTATCCCTATCCCGCACCATCCGACCTGCTGTTCCTGCTGTTCGGTCCTTGCTGTGCGTATGGCCTGCTGTGCACGGTCCGCGATCAGCGCGGTCCGCTGACGCTGGACTTCATTCTCGATGTCGCCATGTTCGTGATCGCCATCCTGGCGATCACACTCGCGTTGTACCTGCCGCAGGCGCCCGTGGGTCCCGCCGCAGTCGCCGTGTTGGTGGCCTATCCGTGCACCATGTTGATCGCGCCGTGTGTCATGTTGGTGATGGCGCCGACCTTGAAGGTCCTGCCGCGACTGACATCGCTCATGTTCCCGCTCGCCTTGCTCGTCAATGCGGCGATGTGGATGCAGTGGATCTATTTCGCGCAGCAGGATGTGCTGTTGCAGAACACGTGGCTGTACCTCGTGTTTTCCCTTGTGGTCGTCCTGCTTGGATATGGCGCGTACTGCTGGGACGTCGAGAGCTCCACGGACCCCGCATGGGAGCGACGGTGCGAGGCCATTCTCCGCATGATGCCGCTGGTCGCCGTCAAGGGTGCCGCCATCAGCATCGGCCTGGCCTGGTGGTTGCCGAACATCTCGCACGGGATTTCCCTCCTGATCTATGCGAGCGCTGCCGTCGTGCTCGCGCTCGCTGTGACGCGGCAGAGTTTGCTGCTGTTGGAACATGACCGCCGCGTCGCTGCCGAGAAGCAGGTGCGAGAGGGCGAAGAGGCGCGAGCCCGACTGGAGGCTCAGCTGCGTCAATCGCAGAAGCTGGAGGCGATCGGCACGCTGGCAAGCGGCATTGCCCACGACTTCAACAATCTGCTCAGCGCGATTCTCGGCAACGTCGAGCTGGCGGTCCATGACACCGAACCCGCGAGCCCGGCGCGTACCAGCCTGGGAGAGATCCGCAAAGCCGGGCTGCGCGCGCGTGACTTGATCCGGCGCATCGTCGCTTTCGCGCGTCCGCAGGAAGCCAACACGAGGCCCTTGCAGCTCGCGGCGATCGTAGAAGAGGCACTGCAGCTGGTGCGTGTGACGCTTCCCGCCACGGTGAAGGTCAAGGCCGACCTGCACATCGAAGCTCCGCCGGTCATGGTCGACAGCGCGCAGATCGAGCAGGTCGTGTTCAATCTCTGCACGAACGCGTACCAGGCCATGCCGAACCATGTCGGGTGTATCGATGTGTCTCTCAGCGTGCGCGATGTCGATGCGACAGCCGCGGCACCCGACGCGGCCCTGCGTGCGGGGCGCTACGTCTGTCTGCGTGTCGCGGACACTGGCGTCGGCATGAGCCCGGAAACCGTCCATCGCATCTTCGAGCCGTTCTTCACGACCAAGCCGAGCGGCGAGGGCAGCGGACTGGGCTTGTCCATCGTGCACGGCATCGTGCGGGCCCATGGCGGGGTCATCAACGTCGAGAGTGCGCCGGGACGTGGAACGTCATTTCACGTCTTCCTGCCCGCTGACACGCGAGCACAAGCGCCCGAACCGGCGCCGGAGCCGGTTGCCATGCAGTGCGAACGCGGCGCCGATCAGCACATCCTGTACATCGACGATGAAGAGGCGCTCGTATTCCTGATGCAGCGCCTGCTGGAGCGTCGTGGTTACCAGGTGTCCGGGTTTACCGATCCAGCGGCCGCGATGGAGGTGTTCATGGCGGACGATGCTCGCTTCGATCTGGTGATCACCGATCAATCGATGCCGGGCCGCAGCGGCACCGACCTGGCGCGGCAGATGCTGGCGGCTCGTCCGGGCACACGCATCGTGCTCGTTTCCGGTTACTTGCGGCCCGAGCAGATCGAGGCAGCCAAGTCGATCGGTATCCAGGAAGTCGTGCTCAAGCCGAATACGGTCGATGAGCTCGTCGCGACCGTGCATCGATTGGTCTCGCAGGAAGTGGAGACCTTGAAACTCGAAGCCGCGGAGAATGTGGCTACTTAGTGTGGTGAGGTAGAAATCCGCGTACGTTGGTCAGCAGGCAATGGCGTGAGGACGTCATGGCGAGATGGCGTCAGCACGTGATTCTGACGCATCACGCCATCACGCCATTGCCTCTCGCCGCACTAATTCAGGACACCAGCGCCCATCGCGGAGTAGATATGCGAATCAGACTCCTGTCAGGAATGTACTGCGTCATGCTCGCCGCATCCCCCGTTTATGGCGAGCAAGGCGTAGGGACACCCGCGAGCGATGCAGCCCGGCATGGGCGCTTGTCCCGAGTGGACTTCAACCGGCGCGCGGCGGAATTGTTCCTGCCGCTGTTCTGGCGCAACGATGCAAACGGCAATGGCAATCTCGAGCCGGGCGAGCTGGCGATTCTGGTGGGCTATCCAAATTCCGATCGCCACATCTGGCTCGAACGCTCGGGCGGTTTCACGGCTGCGTTCGACACCGCATACGGTCAGATGCTGCAGTCCGATCAACCCGTGAAGGACCCAGCGGAACGCACGCGCCGCCGTCTCGTGGTCGAGGAACTGGCGCAAGGACGACCCACGCTGGTGGAAACCGATCTGTCGCAATCGACGGCGGCTGAGAAGAACATGGTCGAGCATCTGATGACGGCGGCACGTTTGATCGAGCGGATCTACGCCCGCCAGAAAGGCGTGTTCGGCCTGGATGTGAAGATTCCGGCGGAAGACACTGCAAGTCGCGCGCTGTTTCATCGCAATCAATCGCCGTTCTGCGAAGCACCGAAGACAGAGAATCAAAAGGCGTGTAACGCCCTGCGCACTCCGCCGGCACGCGCCGTCGGGCTGTATCCCGCAAAGATTCAGGGCGACTCGAAATTCTGCGATGCCTTGGCGGCGGCACCGAATTCAGCCGAGCTCATGGGACATTTCAGCGTCGTCGCGGACGGCGGGCAGCCCGGCAGCTATCGCGCGGTCCCGTATTCGCAGGCCTATGAAGCCGACATGGAAGCGGTAGCGACGGAGTTGGCGGCAGCAGCATCCGGACTGGGCAATGACGAGGCGGCATTGAAGCACTACCTGCTGACGACCGCGACGTCGTTCCGCACGAACGATTGGGAGCCGGCGAACGTTGCGTGGGTCGCGATGAATGCACACAACAGCAAGTGGTACGTGCGCATCGCGCCGGACGAGGTGTACTACGAGCCCTGCGCATGGAAAGCCGGCTTCGCGTTGCAGCTCGCGCGCATCAACCGCGAATCCATCGAATGGCAACGCAAGCTCGATCCGCTCAAGAATGAAATGGAGCGCACGCTGGCGGCCATGGCGAAGAAGCCGTATCAGGCGCGGCAGGTGAACTTCAAAGTGCCGGACTTCATCGACGTCGTGTTGAATGCGGCCGATCAGCGCAACGCGCACGGCGCAACCATCGGCCAGTCGCTGCCGAACTGGGGACCGACCGCCGATCGCGGCGGGCGTACGGTGGCTATGACGAACCTCTATACCGATGCGGACAGCCGCGCCACCGCGACGAAACAGATGTCAGCGCTGTTCTGCAAATCGACGAACGCGTGGGCCACGACGGGTCGACAGGAATCACTGATCGCGTCGCTGCTGCACGAGGTCGCCCACAACCTCGGCCCTGCGCACGAATATAAAGTGAATGGCAAGGAAGACAGCGCCGTGTTCGGCGGCCCGATGGCGTCGACGCTCGAAGAGCTGAAGGCGCAGACCTCTTCGATGTACCTCGTGGATTGGCTCGCGGGCAAAGGGCTGTTCACACCCGCGGACGTGAAGAAGATTCAGCTGCGCGATGTGGCCTGGATGTTCGGTCACATCTCGCGCGGAATGTATGGGGCGGATGGCACACCGAAGAACTACAGCCAGCTCTCGGCCATGCAGCTCGGGTCGTTCGTGCGTGCCGGCGCGATTACCTGGAAAGCAGATGAAGTCGCGGCGAACGGTTCGGATCGTGGCTGTCTGAACGTCGACTTCAACGCACTCGGCGATGCGGTCAAGACGCTGGAGACCACGGTGTTGGAGATCAAGGCGTCCGGGGACAAAGCGCGTGCGGAGCAGATGAAAGCGGATTTCGTCGACAGCAAAGGCGATTTCAGCGCGCTGCGCGCTGCGATCACCGAACGCTGGTTGCGCGCGCCCAAGGCGAGCTTCGTCTACAGCGTGAATCTGGGCTCCGAGTTCCCTCCTCCGCGATAGCGGGGCGTTTGAGTGGGCATTCGCCCGACTCAGGAGCCCCCATCCTGTCCTTCCCCCGCTTCGCAGGGGAAGGGACGCCCACTCGGCGTCATACCGTGCAATCGCAAGCTACTCTTCGCTCTTCGCCGTCATGGCCTTCTCTTTCTCATGTCCCGCTTTCCACTCTTTGGCGGACAGACTGCCATCCTTGTTCGTGTCGAACTTCGCGAACTTCATCTGCGTGCCGGACGCGAATTCGTTCAACGTCAGCGCGTTGTCGCCGTCGGTATCCATCTCCTTGATCATCTCGGCGGCAGACATGCGATGTTCCTTCGTGTCCGCGGCGGCGCCCGAGCCTTCGCTCTTGGTCCCAGCGGTCTTGGCAGCATCGCTTTTCATCTCATCGGCCTTCATCGCCTGGTGAGCGGCATCCAGCTCGGCAGCCGTCACTTTGCCGTCCTTGTTTACATCGGCCTGCGTGAACATCTTCTGTGCCCATGCAGTGTGCTCTGCCGTGGAAACTTTGCCGTCCTTGTTGGTATCCATCATGGCCATGCCATGATCTTCGTGGTGCATCCCTTCACCTGCGAACGCAGCCGCCCCGCATCCCAAGCTCGCGAGAGCGATGGCGGCCGTAATCATCGTGTTGGTTTTCATGAGAACCCTCCATTGAAGTAACGGCAAGGTAACGCTCGGATCGAAGCCAAGTTCAGGGGTCGACGAGGGGTAATGCTTTTGCTGGCAGATGAACCGCTACATGTTCGGGTCTATCATCGCGTTCGGTGCATCACTCAGGTTCCATTCAGAATGAACGATCTGGATCTCATGCGTTTCGGCATTCACGTCATCGATACCGGCTTCGGCCGCCCGCTGTTCGACGCCAGCTATCTGCTCGTCGAACGCGGGCGCGCAGCGTTCATCGATACGGGGCCCAACGCCGCCGTGCCGCGTCTGCTGGCCGCGCTTCAGACTGCCGGCCTCGAGCGCAGCGCGGTGGACTATGTGATTGCCACGCACGTGCATCTCGATCATGCCGGCGGCGTCGGTGCACTGATGCGCGAGCTGCCGCAAGCGCAGCTCGTGATTCACCCGCGCGGCGCGCGTCACATGATCGATCCGACCGCTCTGATGCAAGGCGTGCGTGCGGTGTACGGCGACGACGTCGCTGCACGCGACTACGGCGAGCTCGTGCCAGTCGATGCACAACGCGTGATCGAGACGAGCGATGGGATGACGCTCGAGCTGGCAGGCCGTCCGCTCCTGTTCATCGATACGCCCGGCCATGCGCGCCATCATCACTGCATCTGGGACGAACGCTCGCGAGGGTGGTTCACCGGCGATACGTTCGGGGTTGCATACCCCAGCCTCGTAACACCCGGCGGGCAATACATCCTGCCTACGACGTCGCCGGTGCAGTTCGATCCCGCTGCCTTGCGCCACTCCGTTGCGCGCCTCCTCGAACGCAAGCCCGTGCGCATGTACCTGACGCACTACGGTGCCGTGGAGAACCCCGAACGGTTGGCGGTGCAATTGCTGGCTCAGGTCGATGCCATGGTCGACGCCGCGCGCGCTGTGGCCAACACGCCGCAGCGGCATGTCCATCTGAAGGATGTTTTCCGCGCCCTCTACATCGATGCATTGCGACAAATGGGCGCGACGGCGCCCGATCCGCAGCTGGCAGCGTTGCTCGCGACCGATATCGAGCTGAATGCACAGGGCGTCGGCGTGTGGCTCGACAATCAAGCGAGGGATACGCATAAGACGAACACGAGCAGCCAGTAGAACGGCTGCACTCGCGGTGCTACTGTCCAGTGCCTTCCGCTTCTGATCGGTTCGAGGACATCTCATTACACCGAGGGGGAGGTTCCCATGGCCCTGCGCATCGGCGATCGTGCACCCGATTTCACTGCCGCGACGACTCAAGGTCCCATTCAGTTCTACGAGTGGCTCGGCAATTCGTGGTGCCTGCTCTTTTCACATCCGAAGGATTTCACGCCCGTCTGCACCACCGAGCTCGGTTATCTCGCGCGGCTCGAACGCGAATTCGAGGCCCGCGATTGCAAGATTCTCGGCCTGTCCGTCGATCCCGTATCCGACCACGAGCGCTGGCTCAAGGACATCGAGGATGTCGGTGGGGTCGTCGTTCGCTATCCGCTGATCGGCGATCACGATCTCGCAGTAGCCAAGCTGTATGACATGTTGCCTGCGGACGCTGGCGATTCCGCGCAGGGCCGGACGGCCGCAACCAACCAGACCGTGCGCACGGTCTATCTCATCGGACCGGACAAGCTGATCAAGGCGATGCTGGTCTATCCGATGAGCACCGGGCGCAACTTCGACGAAGTGCTGCGCTTGTTGGATTCCTGCCAGCTCACGGCACAGCACAAAGTGGCGACGCCGGTGAACTGGAAGCATGGTGAGGACGTGATCATCGTGCCGTCCGTATCGGATGACGAAGCCCGCACACGGTTCCCGGAGGGCTGGAAGGCAGTGAAACCCTACATGAGGATGGTGCCGCAGCCACGAGTGTAGGCGTTGGCGGATGCCCCCACCCCAACCCTTCCCCGCTTCGCAGGGGAGGGAGAAAGGAGGTTCGAGTGTTTTAATTTGTGGTTCTCGCTGCGCGACGTCCCCCTGGGTTCTTACTCCCTCCCCTGCGAAGCGGGGGAGGGTTGGGGTGGGGGCGCCGCGAATCGGGAAGCCCCCCCAACAAAAAACAAAGTGCACCTCGCCATTTCGCCGCTCCATCCTGGAGCACTCATCGCGCATAGCCTTGACCTGTCCCACGCGTTTCTCCATCGCGCCTGATTTCCAGCCGCGGCACGCTCGAGGCCGCGCTTTTGCATGAGCACGACCAACCGTGCACAGTTCCTGGAGCTACCACCGGAGTCCTATCGCGTGATCGCAGTCCCCAAGCCCATCACCCAAAACGCCGACATCCGCTACCTCGGCAAGCTCCTGGGCGACGTCATTCGCGCCTATGGCGGCGAGACGCTGTTCCAGCGTATCGAGTTCATCCGCGCGAGCTCGGTGGATCGATATCGCGGCATCGCGGACGCAACGGCGATGGGTCGCGGCCTGGAAGCCCTGAACCTCGACGACACGCTGGCGTTCGTGCGCGGGTTCATGTTGTTCTCGATGCTGGCGAACCTGGCCGAAGACCGGCAGGCCGCCAAGAACAGCTCGCGCGACGATCTCGCGATGGCACTTGGACGGTTGGCGCAGCAGGGTATCGGCGCGGAGCGCGCGGCGGCACTGCTGGACAAGGCGTTGATCGTGCCCGTGCTGACCGCGCATCCGACCGAGGTCATGCGCAAGAGCATGATCGATCACCGCAACCGCGTCGCTGAACTGATGCGTCATCGGGATCTCGGACGCACCGAGACGCCCGAGGGCGATTTGATCGAGCAGGCGATCCTGCGGCAGATCGCGTTGCTGTGGCAGACACGGCCGTTGCGGCGCGAGCGTCTGTATGTCGCCGATGAAGTGGAGAACGCGCTCACGTATCTGCGCGACATCTTCGTGCCCGTTCTGCCCACGCTGTATGCGCGCTGGGAACGTGTGCTCCAGCACCGCCCGCGCAGCTTCCTGCGCCTCGGCAGTTGGATCGGGGGCGATCGGGACGGCAATCCCAACGTCAAAGCCGAATCGTTGCAGCACGCATTGGGTCGCGCCTCGCACACGATACTGACGCGCTACCTGGATGATCTGCATGCATTGGGCGCCGAGCTCTCCATTTCGACGGAGCTGGCCACGACCACCACCGCAGTGACCGCACTCGCCGATGCGAGCGGGGATGTGAATCCGGCACGGCGCGATGAACCCTACCGTCGCGCCATCACCGGCATCTATGCGCGGGTCGCGGCGACTCATCAGCAGATCACCGGGCACGCTCCGCCTCGTCTGGCATCCGTCTCCGGTGAGCCGTATGAAACGGCCGATCAATTGCGCCATGACCTCGTGGCGATTGCACACGCGCTGAGCGAGGGCGGCTCGGGCTTGCTGGCCACAGGCGGTGCGCTGGGTCGCTTGATCCGCGCGGTGGAGACATTCGGCTTCCATCTCGCCACGCTCGATCTGCGCCAGAACGCGGACGTCCACGAACGCGTCGTGGCCGAGCTGCTGAAAGTAGCGGGCGTCGAAGCCGACTATCGGCGGCTCGATGAAACCGCACGCGTCGACTTGCTTCGCCGCGAGCTTGCGAGCGAGCGGCTGCTGGCCAGTCCCTTTGCAACGTACAGCGAGGAGACGACAACCGAGCTCGACATCGCGCGTGCGGCCGCTCGCGCACACGCAACCTACGGGCCGGCGTGCATCACGACGTACATCATCTCGAAATGCGAAAGCGTGTCGGACCTGCTCGAGGTCAACGTGTTGCTGAAAGAGGCCGGCTTGTATCGACCCTCCGCGCCCGAACAGTCGGCGATCATGGTCGTGCCGCTCTTCGAAACGATCGGCGACCTGCAGAATGCCCCGAAGGTGATGCGCTCGTGGCTGTCGCTGCCGGAAGTCCGGGCAGTCGAGAAAGCGCGCGGTCACCAGGAAGTCATGCTGGGCTATTCGGACTCGAACAAGGATGGCGGCTATCTCACGTCGGTGTGGAGTCTGCACCAGGCCACGCGCGAACTCGCGCTTGTGTTCGAAGAAGCGCAGACGGCAATGCAGATCTTCCACGGTCGCGGCGGCGCTGTCGGCCGCGGCGGCGGTTCGTCGTTCGCAGCCATTCGCGCGCAACCGACGGGCACGGTGCAAGGTCGCATCCGCATTACCGAGCAAGGTGAAATGATCGCGGCGAAGTACGGCACGCCCGACAGCGCTGCACAGAATCTCGAAGCGATCACGTCGGCCACGGTGCTCGCATCCCTCGAACAGGCAACCGTCGGCGCCGAGGCAGCGCGCTTCGCTGCGGCGATGGACACCATTTCGCAGGAGGCATTGCGCACCTACCGCGGACTCGTCTACGAGACTGAAGGCTTCAAGACCTTCTTCCGCCAGATGACGCCGCTCGCAGAGATCGCGACACTCAAAATCGGCTCGCGCCCCGCATCGCGTACGAAGTCGGATCGCATCGAGGACCTGCGCGCCATTCCATGGGTGTTCAGTTGGGCGCAGGCGCGCGTGATGTTGCCGGGGTGGTATGGCGTCGGTCAGGCGCTGCAAGCGTTCCCGGATCAAGGACTGTTGCGCGAGATGGCGTCGGGTTGGCCGTTCCTGCAGGCCACGCTCGACAACCTCGAGATGGTGCTCGCCAAATCCGACATGGTCATTGCACAGCGCTATGCCACGCTGGTCGAGGATCGCCAGCTCGCGGTCCGCATCTTCGATCGCATTCGCAGTGCATGGAGCGCCACGCACGATTCACTGCTCACAGTGACGGGACAAAGCCGTCTGCTCGAGCGACATCCCGTGCTCGATGAGTCCATCCGTCTGCGGCTGCCCTACATCGAGCCGCTGAATCTGCTACAGGTGGAGCTGCTGAAGCGTCATCGCACCGGTGAGACCGACGAGCGCGTGCGCGAGGGCATCCAGCTGTCGATCAATGCCGTCGCGACGGCCTTGCGGAACAGCGGTTGAGCGTGCAGTTCAATGCATCTCACATGACGCAAGCGGCGCCGGGGCGCGAACCTGTCGCAGCGGTATTCGGCAATCACTGATATCCACGCGGTAAGCACCGCTCGTGCACGCACTGGCGTGTCGATGGCGTTGCTCAAAACGTCAGCCTTCACTAGCGCCGCCGCAATCGCCGTTGCGAGTTGGCCACGAACGCACCGAGCAAGCGTGACTGCGCTGTATGCACTTGGGATTACGTTACCAACCGCGACCAAAGTCCTATTTCACCCGGAACTTTCCTGCGCTGTACTCCGCTTTACGGATGAATAGCAGCGAATTTCAGGACAAAAGGAACTCATAAAACGGGGGATCGCGTACTGCACGTAGGCGGAGTCGGTGATGAAGCCCTGGGTCGTGTTGTTGAGTCTGTTCGTTCCTTACGTTGCCTCTGCCTGCGAGAACAGCACGCTACGAAGTTGTGAAAAACAAGTCTCGCAACTGATCGCCTACCGTACCCAAGCCATCGAATACGCCTTCGGCGAACTGGGCGCGTTGCCCAATCAGATCGACGTCAAGTTCGTCATGCAGCGCGACGCAGAGTACGCCCAGTTCGCGGGACGTCTCGCCTACGATCGCAGCCAGCACCGATTGATCGTTCCGCGTCGCTACGTCACAGCGAAGATGCCCAATCCGTTGCGCATGGCGATCAACTATTGGCCGTTCTACCAGGACAATCTCTACATCGACGAATTTCCGATCATCGGTGCCATCGACAACGCGATCTGGAGTGCGTACTTGCAGGAGGCAGCGCAAGCCCATGGCATCTCGTGGCCGCACGATGGGTGTCGCTCTGTCGACGTGGGCAAGCGCCTGCCCTGCGAGATGTTGATGGAAGGCATCGTGGAGTTCATCACGACGACACGCACGCCGATGTTCAACGAAAACCGTCTCGACCGGATCTGGCCGGATGACTTCGCGGACTTCCAGCGCCGTGTGTGGCGCGATGAGCACGAGTATCGCGACGTGCAACGGTATGGCGGCATCATGCTGGTCCGTCCGTTGATCGGGCAGTTCGGCGTGCCCCGCACCCTGGCTTACATCGCGCAGACACCGTTCCTGGTCGAGGAGGACAGCCTGCGCATAGCCGCATTGAAATATCAGCAGCGCGCGCGCGAAGCGCTGAGCACGGGCGCTGCCGATACGGTGGCGGTGTCTTCGGTCGTCACTGATGCCTTGAGTCAGCATCCACGTCGCTGACTTGCGCGGATGTCGTTTTCATCGGCGAGCGGACTGCGCCCGTCGACACCAGCAGCTTGAAGAAGAACAACGCAGCTCCTGATGCTCACTCTCCCGTGTGCGGTCCACACTCAACACTCACAACGGCGTGCTCGTTGTTTCCTTCGGCTTCACGACGATCGACGCACGAGCGCCGATTGGGTTACACGCGCGATCGCGTGCCTTACGACGACGTAGCGTCGCGGCGGATCCGTGCAATCAGGAAGGCGCCGATCGCATAGCTCAGCAGCGGACCCGCTGCCATTGCTACGTACATGCCGCTATCGACAGGCGGTGCCACCAAACAGACGGCCGCCCACACGGCTGACAACGACAGCATCGCAATGTGCAGGCACTGCAGGAGAGAAGTTTTCATCGTGTTCACCCGCGTCGAGTTTTTTGGTCTTCGATGCGTGCTCACGATGCCATGTAGGTGCTGTAGGACGGTAGTGTGGAAATTCGCAGACAGCTGTATACGATGCCGACACGTCAATGCAACACACGCGTGCAACTGCCGATGAAAAAGATCTTGCCAGTGCTCGTGTTGCTCATCGCAGCGTATGCATATCAGACCTTCGGGCATCTCGAACCATCGCCGCCTGCATCACACAGTACGGCCGCTGTCTCGAACGCGCACATCATCGATGCATTTCGCAATCGACGCAGCAACATCCAGGTGCAAGGCAGCGGCACGATCGTGAAGGTGCTTGCCGACGATCACGAGGGTTCTCGTCATCAACGCTTCATCGTCAGACTATCTGCCGAACATACCGTGTTGATTGCCCACAACATTGACCTCGCACCGCGCGTCGCAGCGCTGCGTGCAGGCGACTGGATCGAGTTCAGCGGCGAGTACGAGTGGAACGAACGCGGCGGCGTAGTGCACTGGACGCACGACGATCCGAAGCACCAGCACGAGGCAGGATGGCTTCGATTTCGCGGGCAGCTGTATCAATGAGGAGCGCGATTCGCTGCCACCCGCTGACGCACTCTGCGGAAGGTCACGTTGATCCGCACGGCGCCGGTGAGGGGATGCGCGCTTTCCTTCAAGGGCGCCACACCGTGGTACACGAATCGCGATGCGCCGCCCCAGACCACGACATCGCCACTCTCCAGCCGCACCCGCATCGTCTTGTCGCTCCGCCGCAGACCGCCCCACAAGAACGTCGCGGCCGCGCCGAGCGATACCGAGACGATTGGCGCCCTGGCATCCTCTTCATCCTGATCGCGATGCAGTGAGAGGCGCGTTCCGGCGTCATAGCGATTGATCAGACATGCTTCTGGAGCAAATTCATCGTAGCCCGCAGCCACGGCGGCGCGAACGGCGAGGCCGCTGAACGATGCCGGCAACGCAGGCCATCGTTGCCGCGTCAGCGGATCGATGGGATCGTAGCGGTACCCCGACCGATCGGATACCCAGCCCAGCTCACCGCAGTTCGTCATCGCGACCGACATGCGATAGCCGCCCGGCGTGATCAGATGCCGAAACGGCGATACGCCGGTGATGGTGGCAACCTCTTGCAGGAGCGCCGCTTCCTGCCCGTGCACGAACGCACGCAATACGACAGCACCGCTGTCGAGCGCTTCGATCGTGCGCGTGCGCGGTTGATCCTGAAACAGATCCAGCGATGTCATCGCAGGTTCGGCGCGTGCGCGCGCGTCAGCGCCTTTAGATCCCAGTTGCTCGCCGTTGCCGCCGCAGCGAACGTCGTTTGCAGGAACTCGAGCAGCACTGCATCGGGCGCTGAGGCAGTGCGGACCGCTTCGTAGGGCAGCACGAACTCGCGCAGATTCGAATCGTAGTGAGCCGCCGCCGGTCTGACGATGGCAGAACCGAACCCAGGGGGTTCCGGATACGCGTATGAATAGAACGTCGCGTTGGGATACTGCTCGCCACCCGCCCAGAAACCTGCGCTGCTGACTTCGTGCGAGTACGCTTCGCGCGTGACCCAATCCGGCAGGTTCGGCACACCGCCGGGATGTTCGGGCGCACGCCGACCCGAGAAGCGCGTCACGGCCAGATCGGCGCTGCCCCAGAAGTAATGCACGGGACTGCTCTTGCCGATGAACCGCGCACGGAATTCTTCGAACACGCGCGCGCATTGCACGAGCACACGCCAATACCGCTGGGCGTACTCGCGATCGTACGCACAGTGCGTCTCGTCCTGATCGAATGGAACGGGCTGTGGAAGCTCATTCGGCATTGTCCGGATTGCAACCGGGATGCCCAGCTCGCGAAGTGTCGTCATCACCTGTCGATAGAAGCTGGCGGTCGATTGCGGCCGCATCTCGATGCGCGCGGACTGGCCATCGGTCACGCGAATGATGACAACGTGATCGATGAAGTCGAGCTCCATCTGGAATGACACGGGCCCGTGCGGCAGAAGCCGCGTCGTGAGTCCGCGCGCGGACACGAGCAATGCAACGTGCCAGGAATGGTTGAGCCACGGGCATTGCATCAACGAGACCTTGCCTACGATCTGCAGCCACAGATGCAATGTCGCCGCCGTGTCGCGCCATGCGTCGTAGGGCAGGTCGGGCCAGGCAGAAGTGCGAATCGTGCTCATGGAATGCACCTCGGGAGACTGAACCGCAGGATGCACTTCGCGGGCGGGCATTGCGAGTCGGCAAATGCGGGGCTTTAGTAAGAAGGCGGTTGGCGGTTAGCGGTTGGTCAGAGGCGCCGACGCGCTTTCATCTCTTCGTGGGACCGCCTCCGCCGATGGAAAACAGCTCCCCTAACTCGAGCGGCGCTCGTGAATGACGAGGAGCGCGGCAAAAACAAAGCCCGCGAGGCTCAGCGCGCCGAACAGCCACAACATCGGAGCATAGCCGCCCGGGTTTGCGGCACTGGCGCCGCTCGCGTCGTTGACGTAGCCGACGACGAAATTCGCTGCGACGAGTCCGGCTTGTTGCAGCACCGTCATCAACCCATACGCCGTACCGAGCTGCTCGGCCGCAACGTAGCGTGCGACGGCGGGCCAGAGCACGGCAGGCACGAGCGAGAAGCTCACGCCGAGCAGCACCGTCGCAATCCACAAGCCTTCGTTGCCGTTGCTCAGCGTGATGAAGCTCAGCGGCAAGGCCAGTGAGCCGATCGCCAGTAACAACGCCTGGTGTCCGAGCCTGTCCAGCAGCAAGCCAAACACCGGCGTGACGAAGACGGCAGCGAGAAAGACATAGCTGTTCATCGTGCTGGCGGCTTCCAGCGAGAGCCCGTGTGCGTGCTGCAGATACTTGATCGCAAACGTGCTGCGAAAGGGAAAGATGACGGAATAGAACGTGACGCAGAGTCCAACGACGTACCAGTATTCGCTTCTGAAGCGCAACAAGTTGCGCCAGTCGATGCGCTCGGAAGGCTGTGCCAGCGCGAGCGTGCCGCGTGCCGATTCCTTGCGATCGACGGTCCAGTACAGGATGCCGCCAATCACCGACGCCGCAGCAAAGCCGACGGCGAGCCAGAGCGGCGGCTGCCAGCCCTGACGGTAGAGCTCAGGCGCGAACGAGGGAGAGCGGTCCGCGAGGTACGAGCCCATCCGGCTGACGCTGATGCTCAACGCGAGCAACAAGGCGAAGTAGCGGCCGATGAACCACTGAGCGAACGCGACGGTGACGGCGACGATCATCGTTTCGGCGCCGAGCCCGAACAGCAGTCGGCCGATCACCATCACGGCAAACTGCTCGCCCAACGCCGTCGTCACTGCGCCGATCAGGCACACGAGCGTGGTGATGAGCGTCACCGTGCGAGCCGAATAGCGATCCACCAGCACACCGCCGACCAGCACCATCACCAGGTTCGGCACGCTGTAGATCGCATTCAGCGTGCCGATCTGCGTATCGCTGAATCCCAGTTGCCTTGCGAGCAGATCGGCCACCGGGCCGATGGAATCGTAAACGTAGTAGTTGCCGATCAGCGCCAGCGACGTGGCGACGAACATCAACGTAGCGGGAAGAAGGTCGGGTGTTGGAGTTGTTGGGTGAGGCATGCCACTGCGCCGCGCGCCATGTGCGCGGGCAGAGAGCCTACACCGGGAGCAGATGGAGTGCGCGCGAAATCAGAGCAGACGTGCGGGAAACAGGGCGAACAGCATCCTTTCCGTTCGCCCTGCGGCCCTGAGATCGTCGCAGGCCGAAGCGCTGTGCGAGGATCAGTCGCAGTCCTTCCGCGACTTGATGCCGCACTCACCGAACAATCCGCGGAGCTCATGGCTGATCCGCCGCCGCGTCTGATCGTCGGCATCGAAGCCCGCTTGCATCACGGTCACGGACACCTTGCCGGCGGCGATCACCACGGCTTCGTCGTTGCGCTGTTGCTTCGTCGGCGGTGCAGTATTCGGATTGAAGACGATGCCGGGATAGGGCGTGTTGACGCCGGCCGCCTGCGCAATCGGATCCTGCGACAGATCGGGCACGAACTTCAGGAAGATCGGTGTGTACGTGCCATGGCGGGACAGCGCCCAGTCGAAAGCAGTGCTTTGTCCCGCGGTGAACTTGGGATAGTTCACGTTCAACGCGACACCCTGCGGCAACAGCCTGCCGCCATGGGCGTTGCTCTTGAGCCGATCGACCAGCTTGAGTATCAGTTGCGCCGCTTCGGCCGCGAGCGCGGGGTCATTGGTCGTGTTGGCGTCGGCGCTGACCGCGATGGCGCTCAAACCCAGGCTGGTTGCGTACTGTGCATTGCTCACTGTGCCCGAGCTGTTCACGATAGGTCCCGTGTTCTGGCCTTCGTTGGGACCCGAGAGCACGAGATCCGGTGCCTTGCCCCAGCGCTGCGGTGCGAGGATGTCGAGTCCGTAGGCGGTCGCCATCACCGGCGTGCCGTTCACATAGAAGAAGTTGGGCTTGCCCTCGATCGGGCCGACACCGGGTGCGCCCACGGGTGCCGCATTGTTTCGGCACGCCGCGGTCAACGGCGTAAGTGGGGTCAGGAAGTTGATGGAGGCGCCTTTGCCGCTTTGATTGGTGCAGGGAATGCTCACCAGGACATCGTGGCCGGCAGCCGTGAGCGCATCGTATTGCGCCTGGGCGTTGAGCGAGAAGCCGTCGTCATTCACGAGCAGGATGTTCAGCGCAGAGGACGGCGCGGCGAACGCAATGAGTGCCGTCGCCGCGAACGTGGAAAGCAGTTTCTTCATGCATGGAATCTCATCGTCGACTGGAAGAAGACTGTCCCATCGGACTATGACTTCGCAATGACAAACCCGGTCGTGAGAATCCCGGCAAAGCGAGTGCGCGTGAGTGACCAGCGAACTGTAACAACTGATGCCGCACTGTGAAGTTGCGTCCCTTCCCTTGCGAAGCGGGGGCCGCTCCTGCGCATCCCTGCGCCCGCGCCATTTGTGCATCCCTGCACATCAGAAGGACAGGATGGGGGCAGCTCATCGAGCGCATCGCCCTTTCACGCTCCCCCACCCTAACCCTTCCCCGCTATCGCAGGGGAGGGGTCTGACAATCAAGGGCTCGCGTACTTCTGCGCTTGCGCCTGAGCGCGACGACGCACTTCCTCGGTCGACACATCTTCGACGTGCGTGGAGATGGTCCACACATGTCCGAACGGGTCCTGCAGCGTGCCAGAGCGATCGCCGTAGAACTTGTTCTCCAACGGCTGCAGTTCTTTGGCACCCGCCTTGAGCGCTTGCTTGAACACGTCGTCAACGCGTTCGACGTAGATCATCAGACTTACGCCGGCGCCACCGAGTGCGCGCGGACTGCGTGCGCCCATCTCGGGATATTCATCGGCCAGCATCACGGCGGAATCGCCGATCTTGATCTCGGCATGACCGATCTTGCCGCCCGGTGCAGGCATGCGGAACTGCTCTGTGGCACCGAATGCGCGCTTGTAGAACTCGAGCGCATCGGCGGCGCCATCAATGATCAGATACGGAGTGACGGAGTGGTAACCAGCGGGAATGGGCTTGGGAGCCATGGCAGTCTCCTTGCGGCGGATGTGGCGAGGGGAAATTGCACCAGAGCGACAGAGGTTCCAGAAGGTCGAGGCTGTTGTTATATACAGTATTCCATCTGCGCGTGGGCGAAGCAACGGTTTGTCAGTCAGAAGAATCCGTGCAGCTGCGCAAAGAACAGCTTGCGATTCTGCACATCGTTCTGCGGGATGCCGTCATACACGCGTGCACCGACGCGAAGCTGCAGGAACTGCAGTGGGAAGTATTCCCACACGAGGCTGTAACGATTCTGTTCGTCTTCGTCGACATCCGCGTCGGGCTCGAACACTTCGGCCGTGAGCTTGAGATTCTGCCCCTGTGCGAACAACCAATTCGCTTCCAGCAAGCCCACCCATTGCTCGCGCGTGCCGGGCCCCAGCGTTTCGTCACGAATGTAATCGGCCTCGCCCAGCCACACGACAGGGCCGGTGCGCACACCGGCGAACAGGCCTTGCGCCGAGCGATCGCCGACGTCGGTGTGATTGAAGTTGTAACTGGCACCCGCCCGCCATCGACTCCAGATCAGCTCGCCGCGCAGGCTGGCTTGCTTGCCCTCGTCGTTCTCGGGACCGCCGCCGGTTCCGTTCGTCACCGCAAGCTGCGCCGAGTGATGTTCCGCTTCATACCCGAGCTCGACACCGCGATCCGGTGTGTTCATGTTGATGCCCGTGACCTGACGCACATAGGCATTGTCGTCTTCGAGTCGCCAGCCGAATGGCAGATAGAACTGTCCGGCTTGTACATACCAGCGCTGATTCTCGGTGGTGTACCGGGCATACGCTTCCATGTTCGTGCTCGAGCCGGGCGCGACACGCTGATCGACGTAGACCGCGACTCGATCGGGAATCACCGCCACCGCGGCATATGCGCGGAACTCCTCGAGATCGAACTCGGACTGCGAGTCGTTGTGCGGAATGTCCGTGTAGGTGGCATTCGCGCGCAGATTGCCGCCGATGGCGATGAACCGATTGATCGCACCGGTCCAGGCATCGACGCCGGGCACATCGATGCGCCGGGCGGGCAGCGCGGTTTGCGCCCAACTGTTGCCGTACGCGTTGCGCATTCCACC
Source organism: Steroidobacteraceae bacterium (assembly GCA_035276085.1). Lineage (GTDB taxonomy): Bacteria > Pseudomonadota > Gammaproteobacteria > Steroidobacterales > Steroidobacteraceae > DATELY01. The sequence goes on from DATELY010000251.1 coordinate 20,974, forward strand.
GCCGCTTGGATTGACATGACACGCGCCGCACTTCAATCCCTCACGCACCGCAAAGTAGGGCTCGGCTTGCGCCAGCGTGGCGCAACAGAACGACAGCGTCAGCACCCATACGGTCTTCATCGAGTGCTCTCCACGGTGAAGTGCAGTACGAAATCGCCACCCGGTACGCCATCGCCATCGCCGTCGACGACCTTCCCGCCGACATCCGCAAGCGCGACGGGATCGCTGCCGCTGATGCGCAATTCGTAGACGTCATCGCGCCACGCGGTTGCTGCCGCCGACAGCACGAGCACAGTGGGCTCAGCCGAGCGCACAACGATCTGCAACGGCAGACTCAGCTCGTTACCCTCGGAGAAGCTTCCATCTCCGCCGCTCGCACGCAGTGTCACGAGATCCGATTGCAGCAGCGCCAGATCGAGTGCCGCGTTCACGCTCACCACGATCGCTGTCGGTGGTTCGCTCAGGACTTCGTCCCCTCGCGGCGAGACCGCGGTGACGAGCGCCGCAACCTGCGGTTTCGCACTGGCAGCGACACGGTCGTCCTGAGCGCCATTCGCGATCCATTGACGAATGACGGCAATCGATTCGGCTGGCAGTGCCGGCTGTCCCAATGGCATACGCCCGCCCACGCCAGCCGTGCCTTCGAGTTTCTGCACGAGATAACTGGCGTCGGGATTGCCGGGCGCCACGCGCAGCAACTCCGGCACTTCGGTGCTCGCGGCATTGACCAGCAGCGCGTAGGAGGAAGCCTCGTCGAGTCGCAGGCCGAGCGGTGCCGCGCCGCCTGAATGACACGTGGTGCAAATGGGCGTGAGTACGTGGCTCTGAATCGAGCTGAATGTCGGTTGCAACGTGTCCGCTTGTTCTTCGAGTGGCCGACCGTTCTCGTCCAGCCCATCGCCGTTGCCTGCGCATGCGCTCAAGGCGCTCAAGGCACTCACCAACGCCCATCGCACGACGTTCATGCGCACTCCGCATCGCACTGCACAGATGCGCATGAGTGCCGGTCACGGCGCGAGCGGTTCAATCCGCGTTGCATTGAACTCGCATTCCACGCGCGGGTACTTACGAGCGCCGAGTAACTCGCAGCAGAGAACAAAGCGGGGAGTGCGACATGAACATCATCGAGACGGAATGCGGCGCGACGCCGATGACTGCACGTGCGCTGCGATGGTCGGCCGCGATGCTGTTGTGCGTGCTGAGTGCATGCGGTGGTGGTGGTGGCGGCGGCGACGACGAACCCAGTCCACCGACGGTCACTTTGAGCAAACCGGTGGGCACCACCGTCAACAGAACAATAGAGCTCACGGCTTCACCTACGACCGATACCGGCGTGACGGTCACGCGAGTCGAGTTCCTGGTGGATGGCACCGTCATCGGCAACGTGACTGCAGCGCCGTTCACAGCCAGTTGGGACACATCGACGACAGCCGAGGGCGCGCACCAGCTCACGGCGCGCGTGACGGATTCGAACAATCAAGTCGTCACGTCGGATGCCGTCGCGGTCACCGTGGCGAACCAGCCGACGATCGACATCACGCTGACACCGGGCGAGACCTTCCCACGGCCGAACTCGACGGCCACGGGCACGGGTCAGTTCACTTTCAATCTCATCAACGGCGCGGTCACGGGCAGCATCGATCTCACCGGCATCACGGCAACGCTCGCGCACATTCATAGCGGCGCTGCGGCCACCGCAGGGCCCATCGAAGTGAATCTCGTGCAAAGCAGCTCGAATCCGAATCACTGGGATGTCGAGCCGGGTGCCACTTTCACGCCGGAACAGATCGATCAACTCTTGCGTGGCGAGTTGTATGTGAACGTGCATTCCGCTGCGTATCCAGCGGGCGAGATTCGTGCGCAGCTGAAGCCGACGGATGTACAGATCGCCGTGGCCTACATGAGCGGCGACGACGTCTCTCCACCCGTCACAACGACTGCGAGCGGCATCGCGGGTGCAACGGTGAATACCGCAACGAACGTCGCGACGGTGCACCTGACGACCGCAGGCGTGGATGATGCAACCGACGCGCATGTTCACGTCGGACAATTGACCGTGAACGCAACCACGCCGCTCCTCACACTGACCAAGGATCCCAGCGTACCGAGTCACTGGTCGGCGATCGATCAAACGATCACGGCAGCGAACTACACCTCGCTCAGCAACGGCGAGTGGTATGCGGATGTGCATACGCCGGCCAATCCCAACGGCGAATTGCGCGCACAGCTCACGACGGACAAGGCACCGGCCGCGCCACCGCCTCCCGCAGCGGCCACGCTGGCGGAGTTGCAGAGCACGATCTTCACGCCCATCTGCGCGACCTGCCATTCGGGTGGCGGCAGTGCACTGCCCGGCTCGATGAACCTGTCCAGCACATCCGCATCCTTCGCCGCCCTGGTGAATGTGAACAGCGAAGAAGTGCCGTCCTTGAAGCGTGTGAACCCGAACAATCCTGACACCAGTTATGTCGTCCGCAAGGTCGAAGGCGCAGCGGACATCGTCGGCGGTCGCATGCCGCTCGGCGCGCCATCGCTCACTGCCGAACAGATTGCAAACATTCGCTCCTGGATCTCATCCGGAGCGCCGAACAGCGCCGGTACACCCACACCGCCAGCGCCGGGTTATTAGAACGGCCAGAAGCACTCGAGCGGGTGAGCCGCAGCCTCATGGAGTGAGGCTGCGGCTCTCTCGTCGTACAACAATAGCAATTGTGAGCGTCCCCTCCCTTGCGAAGCGCACTGCTGTCCGGGGAACCCGTGGCGATGGGGTAGAGAAAGTGGTTGCGGATCAGGGTGTTTTGGGTAAAAACCCTGAGCGCCAACTCAACAACAAGATCCGCAACCATGTTCAGAATAAGTCGTTTGCAAGAGCTCGTGA
>DATELY010000252.1:0-54242 GCA_035276085.1 Steroidobacteraceae bacterium
GTCCTCAACAACTGCGCCGCCGCCGCGGCATCTTCTTCCGCCGTGCGCATCGCTTTGACTTGCAGATCGAACTGCCGGCTGAGCTCGATCATGTTGACCATGGCGTCGGCGATGTTGACGTTGCTCGACTCGAGCACGCCGGAGGCGACGCGCACGCTGGCATCCGCCGGTGCACCGCTGCCGTCGCGTGTGCGAAAGAGACCGTCTTCACCCCGCGTGAGTTGATCGAGCGGTGGCTTCACGAGCTTGATGCGCCCGACGCTTGCCGTCGTTTCCGGACCTTGACCCAGCGGCACGATCGAAACCGTGCCGTCAGCGGCAACGAGCACGCTGCTGTTCGGCGGGACGCTCAATGGGCCCGAATCGCCGAGCACGGGATGACCCGCACCCGTCATGAGGACGCCGCTCGGATCCACCCGCAGATCGCCAGCGCGTGTGTATGCCTCGCGTCCATCGGCTGCCTGCACCGCAATCCAACCCTCGCCTTGAATGCCGACATCGAGATCGCGCCCGGTCGACTGCAGCGCGCCCTGCGATTCGTCGAAACCCGTCGTCGCGTTCGTCGCATAAGCACGCGATGCGTAGCCGGAACCTGCCACTGCGCGCGTCTGGAACGCGTTCAAGTCGGCGCGAAACCCCGTCGTGCTCGCATTGGCCAGGTTGTGGTTGTTGGCCGTCTGCGCGCGCAACGTCTCTTTTGCGCCGGACATCGAGATGTAGAGAGAGCGGTCCATGAGCTACTCGCTGGTTGCGGCTTACGGGCTACGGGTTACGGCCAGAATGGAGTTTTTCTTCTGGCCGTAGCCTGTCGCCCGTCCCCCGTTGCCTATCGAATGTTGATAATCGTCTGCGTCACCGCATCCGCCGTGGAGATCATCTGCGCGTTCGCCTGGAAGTTGCGCTGCGCGGTGATCATGTTCACGAGCTGTTCGGTGAGATCGACGTTGGAAGCTTCCAATGCGCCCGACTGAATCAAGCCGAAGCCGGAGTTACCGGCCTGACCGCGCAGCGCTTGGCCGGAAGAGAATGTTTCAGCCCAGTTGGTATCGCCGAGCTGCAACAGTCCCTGCGGGTTCGCGAAGTTCGCCATCGCGACCTGTCCGAGTGCCAGCGAGCGGCCGTTCGTGAAGCGTGCCTGCACCATGCCGGTGGAATCGATGTCGATGCCGATCAAGCGGCCGGTGGTGTACCCGTCCTGCGTGATGCTGTTGACGTTGAACGTCGAGCCGTATTGCGTCGTCTCGGAGAAGTCGAACGTGAAGTTCATGGGCGCAGCGCCCGTTGCCGGCGTGTACGTCGGGAACGTGATCTGACCGCCGGCGGGAGACGTCAGCGCGCCCGTGTTCGAATACTGCAGTGTCTGCGCAGTGCCGACGGCGGCGCCATCCACATACAACCGCGTCGTCCACTCGTTGGGATTCGCAGTCTTGCTGAAGTACATCGTGCCGGTGTGTGCTGCGCCGAGCGAGTCGTACATCGTCAGCGACGTCGCGCGGTTGTAGCTCGTCGGCACGGCTGGATCGAACGGCGTCGTCGTGGGCTGGGCCGCATTCGCCGGCAGATTCAGCACGAGATCCGCATTCGTCGTGGCATTCGGCGCGCTTTCGCTCGTCACGAGCTGGATGTCGGAGAGCGCACCGGTATTGAAGCCACCCGTCGACACCGGCGGATACGCCTGCAGGCGCTGGTTCTTGCTGTTCACAATGTAACCGTCGCGATCGACCTGGAAGGCACCTGCGCGCGTGTACGCCAGCGCGCCGGCATCGCTCAGCACGAAGAAGCCCTGTCCGCTGACGGCCAGATCGAGGCTGTTATCCGTGAAATCGATGTTGCCCTGGGTGAACTGCTGCGCGACGTTGGCGACGCGCACACCGTTGCCGGACTGCGCGGAGCTCACGCCCTGCGGCGACACCGAGAACAACTCGGCGAACTCGGTGCGCGAGCCCTTGAAGCCGGTGGTCGCGGTATTGGCGATGTTGTTCGCAGTGACGTTCAAGTCCGCAGATGCTGCGTTCAAGCCGCTCAATGCAAGACGGAAAGGCATGGGATGACTCCGGAGGTAAGAGGTTATGCAATGCGTTGCTGAAGTGGTCGGTCGGCTTGCTGGCGAGCTGGCATGCTGGCCAGAAAGGTTTCCGGGCGGGCCAGTGCCTTCTGGCCAACCGACCAGCTAGCCAGCAAGCCCATTGTTCGATGCGTGACAAGTTCTGAATTCATGCCGGCCCGCTCACATCACGCGGCGCACTTGCGCGAGGGGTATCGAGCCGAGGGCTGCCGTGTTCAACATCAGCCCCGCACCTTTGGGATCGATCGTGACGCTGGCCACGCGCGTGGCGACCAGCGGACTCAAGGATTCTGATTCGCCGCCGACGTTGGCCACGATTTCCAGGCTGTAGTCGCCTGCGGGGACGCGCTCACCGAGGTCGTCGGTGCCGTCCCAGCTGAAATCGTTCAAGCCGGCGTTCGTGGTCAATGGGATGCGGCGCACGAGCTGCCCGGCATCATCGAGCACGTTCAACTGTGCCGCGGACGTGTTGCTTGGCATGTCGACCGTGCCGTTGATGGAATCGGTTGCACCGAGGTTGATATCGCTCTGTTCGACGAGCACGTCGCGGCCCACCATCGTTGCGCCATCGAGCACTTGCGATGCGCGCATCGAGTCGGACAGCGTGGTGAATGCGTTCTGCATTTCCTGAATGCCGGACACCGTGCCGAACTGTGCGAGCTGGCCGAGGAACTGGCTGGGATCCATGGCCTTGAACGGGTCCTGATTCTTCAGCTGCGCGATCATGAGCTGCAGGAATTCGCCCTGGCCCAGTTCATCTTTGGGCTTGGCAGCGTTCGGTGCGCCGTTGGTCTTTCCTGCGGCGCTCGAGCTGTTGGCGTTGATGATGTCGGCGATGGACATGGTCGATCCTCGTTAGAGAGCGGCGGCGTGGGTGAGAGCCCCCACCCCAGCCTTCCCCCGCTGCGCAAGGGAGGGAGTCGGAGAAGCAGCGCCGATTATTCCGGCCCCCTCCCCTGCGCAGCGGGGGAGGGTTGGGGTGGGGGCAAGCACTTGGTATGCAGCAGCGTTCATCGCATCACTGTCCCAACCGCAACGTCGCCAACATCAGATCCTTCGCCGTATTCATCACTTCCACGTTGTTCTGATAGGCGCGCGAGGCGGAGATCATGTCCACCATCTCTTCCACCACGTTCACGTTCGGCGCGAACACGTAGCCATCGGCATTGGCGAGTGGATTGCCTGGCTCATAACGCGCCGCCGGCGCAGCCTGGTTCTCCACGATCGATTGAACGGAGACACCGTTCGTCGTCGCGTTCTTGCCGAGCCCGGCCCGCACGGCTTCGAACACCGGATGCTTCGCCTTGTAAACCGCGTTGGCATCGCCGCTCACGCTGTCGGCATTGGCCAGGTTGCTGGCGACGGTGTTCAAGCGCACCGATTGCGCGCTCATGCCGGAGCCGGCGACGTCGAAGATCTTGAATGAGGACATTGGAACCTCCGGTTGGTTACGGGTTACGGGCTACGGGCTACGGGTTACGGCCAGAAAACGCGGCCTCTGGCCGTTGCCCGTTTGCCGTTGCCCGTTTGCCATCGTCATTGGCCCGTGATCGCGGTCAGCAGTCCACGAAACTTGGATGACAGGAAATTCAGCGTGGCCTGGTAGCGCACGCCGTTTTCTGCGAAAGCAGCCTGTTCGAGCTGCACATCCACCGTGTTGCCGTCGAGAGAAGGTGCGAGCGGCGTTCGATACTTCAGCTCGCCGCCGGTACCGTTGAGCGCGTTGTTCGCCGCGATGTGCCCCGTGCTCGTGGTTGCCATGCGCACGGGAGCATCGGCACCGCCTGCTTGTGCGAGCGCTTGTTTGAAGTCCAGGTCGCGCGCTTTGAAGTTCGGCGTGTCTGCGTTGGCCAGATTCGATGCCAGCAACTCGGTTCGTTGCGAGCGCAACTTGAGTGCGCTCGCATGGATGCCGAGATAGGAATCGAGTTTGTTCATGGCTTGCACCGTCAGAAACATGACTGCGGCCAGTCGTTGCGACGGAGCAGAGCAAGGTGCGTGCCACAGCCCTGTAATTGAGAACCACGTCGCGCTCAGGTGCCCGACGGACGTATCGCTGCCTGCGAAAGCACATCGGAGCGGCAACTGTTTGCCGGCCGCGCGGCAATGTTGCGGGCGCGTTGCCGTACGCCTTTCCATGAGTTCGTCCCGCGCGCGCGCAAAGTGCGATGCGTTCGCTGTTTCGCGCCTGCTGCGCAATGGCATACCGGGTGCCGCAATTGCGTGACGTCAATGAATTCGATCGTTCCGAACTCACTACTGATATGACGAGCCTCATTCCGCTTCTGATGACCATCGCAGCCGCCACGACGGGCGATGCCGCGAAGGCAATGGCCACGACGCAATCGCTGGATGCGATTCGCGAGACGGCGATGGCCCACGTACGCACGCTGCTGCCGCCCACCAGCGGCACGTACTACGTCACCGCCGGTGCGCTCGATTCGCGCCTGCGCCTGACACCGTGCGCGGAGCCGCTGGATGCGTTCGTGTCATCGAACAACATCAGCGGTCCGCATGCGACCGTCGGCGTGCGCTGCAAGGCACCTGAAACATGGACCGTGTACATCCCCGTGAATATCGAGAGCGAAGCGCCGGTGCTCGTCCTGCGTCACGGCGCCGCGCGCGGTGCGCAACTCAGCGCCGCGGATGTCGAGATCCAGGTGCGGCGGCTACCCGGCGTGGGTTCGCGTTATGTGGCTGATCTCGGGAGCCTCGAAGGCCGGCGCCTGAAGCGCTCGCTGCCTGCGGGCAATCCGTTGACGCCGGACATGCTCGTGCAGGATGTGGTCGTGCGCCGCGGTCAGCGCGTGATCCTGCTCGCGACGACCGAGAACTTCGAGATCCGCGCACAGGGCACGGCATTGAGCGATGGACACTCGGCTCAGCGCATTCGCGTGCAGAACGACAGCTCGAACAAGGTGGTCGAGGGGATCGTCGAGAGTGGGGAGGTGGTGAGAGTTGCCCCGTAGCGGCCAACGGCTGACGGCAAACAGCCAACGGCCGGAGATTCAAGGGCCTCCTCTGGCCGTTCGCCGTGAGCCGTTGGCCGTTCTCCGCGCAAAATCCCGCCAACTTTCCGTCACTTAACTTATGCGGCAAATTCCTCAGGGCATCCCCTAGGCCGCCCTTAAGACCGTCCACGAGTGCGGTGCTAAAGTTCTCAGAAATGCTGCCGTTATAGGGTTCAAGGCAGCTATAGGAGAGCTGACGTGACGAACAAAATCGGTGGCTTCGACAATCGCCCGGTGCGCGTGAGCACGGACCACAAGGTCTCTCGCTCCGATGACACCGTTGCAAGCCCCGCCGGCACGAGCAATGCATCAGACCCGGTGCGCATCACGGATCAAGCCAAACAATTGGCGGCGCTGGAACAGGCGATCAAGGGCATGCCCGCGATCGACGAAGCCCGCGTGGCAGAGGTGCGCCGTGCCATCGACGAGGGTCGCTACGAGGTGAATGCCGAGCGCATCGCCGACAAGCTGATCTGCGCCGAGCGCGACTTGCTGGGTTGATACGTCGTTCGAATTGATCGAGGTCGAGCATCGTGCAGGCATCTGTGTGTCGTGAGCAGTTGGACAAACTCATTGCGGCTGAGACCGAGGTGCTCGCGCGCCTGGAACAACTGCTCGGCCAGGAACACGAAATCATCCGCAACAACGACATCGATGCCTTGGATCGCGCCGGCGATGCGCGCCAGGCCTGCATCGTCGAGCTCGCGCGCATCCAGGACGAGCGGCGCACCTTGTGCCGGATGCTGGATATGCCTACCGATCCGCAAGGCATCGAGCGCCTGCTGCAGTGGTGCGATCCCTCCAGCCACTTGCAGAAGAGCTGGGCTGCGTGCGCCGATCGTGCGCGCCGCTGTCGCGATGCGAACGAGCGCAATGGCGCCCTCGTCAGCGCGCGGCTGAAACGAGTCGAAGGCCTGCTCGGCGCGATCACTGGCCGTCCGGCTTCGAATCCCCTCTACTCCGCGAGCGGCAGCACGCACAACGTGCGCGCGGGACAATTGCTGGCGACGAAGGTTTAGTCAGGCCATCGCGGCATGGATGCCGGGCACACGAATCAGCTCGATCAGTGCACCAGGCTCTTGGAGAACAGATTCAGCACCATCACACCGGCAACGATCAACGTGATGCCGATGATCGCCGCTGCATCGAGCTTCTGGCCGAAGAGCAGCCAGCCGATGGCCGAGATCAGAACGATTCCCACGCCCGACCAGATCGCATACGCAACGCCAAGGGGAATGGCACGCAGCGTGAGCGCCAGGAAGTAGAACGCCAGTCCGTAGCCGGCAATCACGACGATGGATGGCCACAGCCGGGTGAAGCCATCGCTTGCTTTCAGAGCTGAGGTTGCGATGACCTCTGAGACGATGGCGGCTGCGAGCAAGAGCCAGTTCTTCATCGGATCTCCAGGAAATATGAGCGGTCACATCCAGGCTTGGCTCCGCTCTGGAGGACTATCCGGTGGGCCACTCGGTCAAGGACAGACCGTTGCGGTCAGGATCGAGAAACCACGCCACCAATGCGCCGGAAGGCGACTTCCATATGCCCATCTCGTCCTGTGCGAGACCCGCGTATCGCTCGAATCGAATGCCCTTGCTCGTCAGCGCCCGGATCTGAGCACGGATATCAGTCACTCGCCAGCCTAGCGCAGTGTGCTTGGCCGGCGTGAGCTCCTGGACCTTCTGTATACGCAGCATCGTTCCGTTCGCGTCGAAGGCCAACGCGAACTGACTATCTTCGACCAGGGTGAGATCCAGCAGGTCTGCGTAGAAGCGCTTCGCCGCCTCGGGGTTCTTGGTCGCAACGAAACAGATGAGCTCGGCACTATTCAGCATGAATGCCTCCGCAATTTGACTTGATGGGCAACGAACACGACGGCAGCGGCGGTTGAAGCGAGATATTGCGTCTTATCGCCTCGCTAACAGGGATAACAGTCCTTGATGTGATCGTTGTAATAACGGCCCTTCGACTGCGCCGACATCAACCCGCGATATACCGCTTCCGGTACGCCACAAAAATCGTACTCATTGCCTCCGGTGAATCGGATCCGCATTCGCGCGGCTGACGGATCGTAGCCGACCGCTTCAATCGCAGAAGAGTTGACTGGTGTCATGTTCACGCGACTGTCTCTCCCTGTACCCAGTCGGAACCGAGCTTTCGCAATGCCGGCGAAGTCAGCGTACAGCGGCGCGATTCTTCGAGCGTCCGCTGGAACGCTTCTTTAGGGGCGACGCACGTGGCAGCTCCTCTCGAATGATGCGACGAAGAACCGACTCGGTGAGAGGTCGATTGGCGTTCTCCGCCAAGTACGCTCTCAGCGCGTCATTCATCATGGTCTGGTAGCCCGTACCGGCCTTCTCAGCTCTGGACCTGAATTCCTCAAGCACGAGGTCATCGATATAGATCGTGATTCGGGTCTTCCCCTTGGTTGGCAGGAGCGCGCGGCGCTTCGCCTTCGAAAAATCGAATTCAGCTCTCATAGGAACGTGACCTTCGATAGCGGATCGGAGTGGCTTCTGGCGCAGCCAATCACTCCGACCATTGCGGGTTCCAGACAATCTCCCAGAGATGTCCGTCCGGGTCTTTGAAGTAGCCCGAATAGCCGCCGTAGAAGGTGTCGCGGGCGGGCTTGACAATAGTGGCACCCGCAGCACGGGCTCTTGCCATGACTGCATCAACTTCTGGCTTTGAGGCAACGTTGTGGCCCAGCGTCATTTCGGTGGGACTGACCGGGCCCACAGCAAGTCCTGTGTCATGGCCGATGCTCTTGCGAGGCCACAAGGCGAGCCGCAAACCAGGCTGAAGCTGAATGAACACAACAGCCCCGTGCTCGAACTCTTTGCCGATGATGCCTTCGGTGGGAAAGCCCAAGCCATCCCGGTAGAAGCGGAGTGACGCTTCGAGGTCGTCGACACCCATCGTAATGACTGTGATCCGTGGCTTCATCCGTTTCGCCCTCCTTCAGGCATCACACGCACGCTTCAGCGGCGGCCGCGCCGGCGCAACGCCGAGGGGTGGCCGTCGACTGGAAGCGTTGGTTTATGCGTCTTTTCGTCCCTGCTCAAGAGGGAAAACGCTCTAACGCCGGAACGTTCTCCAGTCCTTGGTCCCAGCTGGCCCTGCTGGACACGAACAGGTGGGCGTTTGGCCTGATATGAATTTCACTATTCAGGCTGCCCGCTGGAACAACCAGCATTTGGCCGTCCATCTGCATACTTGGAAGCGCCGATCCACAAGTGGAGCAAAAGCATCTGCTGTGTCGAGTCGACGGCAGATCGAATCGTTTGACTTGGTCTTCTCCCGCAAGCCATGCCAACGTGGCAACCGATGAGAATAGATTGGCGGCATGCGCCGACCCCGTATCCTTGCGACAGTACTCGCAGTGGCAGAGATAGAAGCGCTCGAACTCCCCCGCCACTTCGAAGCGAACCGCACCACATAAGCAAGAACCAGAATACTTGCTGCTGCCCATTTTCAACCTTCGATGAATTTGCCAGCCGATGGCCCAGAGCCCTATGAACTGCACGACAACATCGAACACCCCGCCTTCTGCTTCGCCCAATCCGGTCGTCGCTGCGCGAATGCCTCCCGACCCGGCTGATCCGTGTAGGGATGACGTAGCACATCGAGCAACTCGGTGATGCCGGCGTACTCCCCCTGTTCGGCGCGATCGATGGCTTGTTGGGCGAGATAGTTGCGGAGAACGTAGCGGGGATTGGTCGTGTGCATGAGGGCGCGGCGTTGCTCGCTCGAGAGCGAGTCTCTGCGCACGCGCGCTGCGTAGCGGGCCAACCAGTCGGTGAACTGCGTTTCGACTGCTCGACGATTCGCGTCGTCATAGAAGGCGTGCTCGAGCGGCTGCAGCCTGGGCTCATCGAGGTTGACGTCGCTCAACGCCCGGAAGAACAGGGTCATGTCGCCTTCGCCCTGCTGGAGCAACCCATAGAGCGAGTGCATCAGGTCGAGGTCTTCATCCCGGCATTCGCTCAAGCCGAGTTTCGCTGCGATGTGCTTGCGATCGGTTGCGATGTAGACATCGGCGTATAGATCGAGACCCGCGCGCAGCGGCTCGTCACTCGGGAAGAGCGAGAGCAACGCACCGGCGAGTGCGCCGAGATTCCATTGGGCGATGTGCGCTTGTTGGCCGAAGCGGTAGCGACGAGTGGCGGCGTCGGTTGTGTTGGGTGTCCAGTCGAGGTCGAAGTTGTCGATCCAGCCGTAGGGACCGTAATCGATCGTGAGGCCGAGGATGGACATGTTGTCCGTGTTCATGACGCCGTGAACGAAGCCGACGCGCATCCAGTGCGCGATCATTCGTGCCGTGCTTGCGCACACTTCGTGAAACCACGCCGTGTAGCGTTCTTGTTCGTCATGCGGATGACGTTCGAGGATCTCTGGAAAATCGCGACGGATGGTGAAGTCCACGAGTTGCTTCAGCAACACCGTGTCTCCGCGCGATGCGGGCAATTCAAAGTTGCCGAAGCGAATGAACGACGGTGCCACGCGACAAACGATGGCACCGGGCTCCATACGAGGCCGGCCGTCGTAGAACATGTCGCGTTCGACTTGTTCCCCCGTGAGGACAAGGCTCAGCGCTCGCGTTGTGGGGACTCCGAGGTGATGCATGGCTTCGCTGCAGAGGAACTCGCGAATCGAGGAGCGCAGGACCGCTCGGCCGTCGGCGGACCGTGAGTACGGCGTCGGGCCCGCGCCTTTGAGTTGCAGTTCCCAGCGTTCGCCGGCTGCATTGAGGGTTTCGCCGAGCGTGATGGCGCGACCGTCGCCGAGCTGGCCGGCCCAGTTGCCGAATTGATGTCCACCGTAGTTGGCCGCGTAGGGCTGCATCGATTCAAGCACGGCGCTGCCGCCGAACACTTCTGCAAATCGAGGTGAGCGAACTTCAGCTGCGTCGATGCCGAGTATCGCGGCGACTTCGGGTGAGTACGCGATGAGTTGCGGTGCGCGGACGGGCGTCGGTTTGACGAAGGAGAACAGCGCGCCCTGGACCTGGCGGCGCCGGGCGCTCTGGTCGGGGTCGGCGGGGAGGTCGCGGACGAAGCTGTTATCGAAGGTTAGGGAGTTCATCTGTTCCAACCGGGTTTCTCCGCTGCCCCCTACCCTGACCCTCCCGGCTTTGCGTGGGAGAGGGCCGGAGGGCGCGATGCCAAATAGTGTTCGACCAATCTACTCCGCCAGCGCAATCAACTCCGCACCATAACGATCGAGCTTGGTCTTGCCGATGCCGGGGATGTCGGCGAGTTGCTCGCGTGTGCGCGGTCGCAGGCGGGCGATTTCCATCAAGGTGGCGTCGTGGAGAATCACGTACGCGGGGACGGATTGCCGGCGCGCTTCCTCGAGGCGCCAACTCTTCAGTCGGGTCAGGCGTTCCGAGTCCGGTGCAATCGGGTCAACGGCGGCGAGCTTGGATTTGCGCGCGGCCTTGGTTCGTTTTCGTTCGAGCAGCATGCGCATTTCAACAGCGCGCTCGCCTCGCAACACCGGTCGCGCGTGCTCCGTGAGCCTCAGGGCGCCGTATGCGTTGTGATCGACGCGTGCGTAACCCATCGCGACGAGCTGTCGGAACACATTGCGCCATTCGAGCTCGCTCAAATCCTGGCCGATGCCGAACACGCTCAAGCGGTGATGATCCCAGCGTTGCACGCGCTCGCTGTCCTTGCCGCGAAGCACTTCGATGAGGTGCATGACGCCGAAGCGCTGCTCGACACGGTAGATCGCGGACAGCGCCTTGCGCGCGGCTTCCGTGGCGTCCCAGGTTTTCGGCGGCGACAAGCACGTGTCGCAGTTGCCACAGGGACCCGAGGATTCGCCGAAGTAAGTCAGCAGCCGCATGCGGCGGCACTGTGCGGTCTCGCAAAGGCCCAACAGGGCATCGAGCTTGGCGCTGGAGATGCGCTTGAAAATCTCGCTGCCTTCCGAAGCATCGATCAGCCGGCGCTGCTGCACGACATCGGCCAGACCGTAGGCCATCCAGGCATCCGCCGGTGCGCCGTCGCGGCCGGCACGGCCGGTTTCCTGATAGTAGCCCTCGATACTCTTCGGCAGGTCGACATGCGCGACGAACCGCACGTCGGGCTTGTCGATGCCCATGCCGAACGCGATCGTGGCCACGATGACGATGCCTTCCTCGCGCTGAAAGCGTGCTTGGTATTCGCTGCGAATGTGTGCCTCCATGCCGGCGTGGTACGGCAGTGCCTGCACGTCGTGCACCTGCAACCACTGCGCCACCTCCTCCACGCGTTTGCGCGACAGGCAGTACACGATGCCCGCATCACCCGCGTGCTCGGCACGCACGAAAGTCAGCAGCTGGGCGCGCGCATCCACTTTGTCCACGATCGTGTAGCGGATGTTCGGCCGATCGAAGCTCGAGACGAACACGCGCGCATCCTGTAACGCGAGTCGCTGGATGATCTCTTCGCGGGTTTGCGGATCGGCGGTGGCGGTGAGCGCAATGCGCGGCACGTCGGCAAAGCGCTCATGCAGCAGCGAGAGTTGCAGATACTCCGGTCGGAAGTCGTGTCCCCATTGGGATACGCAATGCGCCTCGTCGATCGCGAACAATCCGATGCGTGCACGCGCGATCAGCTCCAGGCAGCGAGCCGTGGTAAGCCGCTCCGGCGCGACGTACAGCAGATCGAGCTCGCCCTGCGCGAACGCCCGCTCGACAGCGCGGGCTTGCTGCGCATCCAAGGTGGAATTCAGGAAGGCGGCGCGAATGCCCAGCTGCGTGAGGGCGGCTACCTGATCCTGCATGAGGGCGATCAAGGGAGAAACGACGACTGCCGTTCCCCCGCGAACCAGGGCCGGCACTTGATAGCACAGCGACTTGCCCCCGCCCGTCGGCATGAGCACGAGCGCATCCCCGCCCGCGATCACGTGCTCGACGATCTCCTGCTGCGCGCCACGAAATTGCGGATGACCGAACGTGTCGCGCAGAACGCTGAGCACATCGGGCGAAGCCGGACGAGTCGAGTTGAAATGGATCAAGGAGTTCAAGCGTCAGCGCCGCTTCTTGGACGATGTGTGCGTGCGGATTGCGGCGCCAAGTCTACAGGGTCGTGGCCGGATCATCTCATCACGATAACGGCGGTGTTCCTGCACAAACTCCGCCGGGCCGCAGGAACACCACCTTGGCTGATCCGTTTCCATTGCATCGTGAATGCACCGGAGAAGGCCATGCGCAATCAAACGTTGATCACCTCGTGCGTCGTCGCGATGCTGGGATGTGCGGCTGCGTATGGTCAGAGTGCCATGGGTGACGGGACGGGTCATTCCAGTGGCGCCCAATCGGCTGCCACGCCGAGTACGTCCGCGCAAACACCAACGTCATCCACGCCGAGTGCGACGAGCTCATCGCAGACGCCGGGAATGCAAATACCCGTACGGCAACCGCCCACGTCGACAGCACCCTCCACGTCCACCCCCGCGACCGATCAAACCACCAGTCCGACTCCCTCGCAGCCGACGCCTGCGTCGCCGGGTGTAGCGCGATCGGATACGGCGGCTGGCACGCAGCCAACCAATGCTCAGCCGCCTGCAACGTCGGACACCGTGGACACAACCGATCCCGCCCGTCGACGGACAGCCGAAGCGGCCATTGATCGCGATATGCCGACGAGCACGGGCACCATCGCACCGGCTTCCCGCGGAGTGGGCGCGAACGGCAATCTGCCCGACTGCAGCCGATTGCGCGGACTGGAGAAGTCAGAATGCGAACGCCGCGACACCTCGCGCGATGACCTGCCCGCAGGCGTAACGACGACGCAACCTCCGCGCTAAATCATTGTCCGTTGTCGGTTCGCTCGAGCGCGATGCGTCCTTGTAGATGCGTGGCGCGCGTTGGCAGCTCAACGCACGGCGCGCCAAGGTTCCCCGCTCACCCCTATCGCAACGAGGCACCCATGAAACTGTACGAGTTCGGTCCCACACGCTCCCTCCGCGTGCGTTGGATGTTGCAAGAACTGGACGTCCCGTTCGAAGCCATCCAAGTCAATCTCGCCGCGGGCGAACACAAGCGGCCTGAGTTCCTGAAGGTGAATCCCGCCGGCAAGCTGCCCGCCTTCGTGGATGGCGATCTGGTCCTGAACGAATCGATTGCCATCGTCCTGTATCTCGCGGACAAGTATGCGAACAAAGGCTTCGTACCGAGCGACCTGAAGGACCGCGCCGAGTATTACCGCTGGCTGCTGTTCACTACGAACGAGCTCGAACAGCCGCTGTGGCGCATCGCTCGTAACACGAATGTCTATCCTGAGAAGGAGCGCTTGGCTGCGGACATTCCGCTCGCGGTTCGCGACTTCACGCCAATGGCCGGTGTCGTGCGCGATCACCTGCGTGGACGCGAGTTCGTAGCGGGCGATCGGGTGACGGCTGCGGACTTCGTGCTCGCGTATACGCTCGATTGGGCGAACGAGGCCAAGCTGCTTGGTGAGTATCCGGAACTGGTGCACTACATGGAGCGGATGTACGGCCGACCGAAGGCGCCGATGAGGATCGCGGCGGCGTTTGCGCGGATTCGGCGGGGGAATTAGATCTGTAACGTTTGCTGGCACAACGGGGAAAGTGATCCGGTGCGGTCGGTCATGCGATGATTAAATCAGCGTGCGCGCCAACCTCGTATTGAGGGCCCGGAGTCTACGGCGATGCTGCAGCCCTGCGAAGCAGTACGCTTGTGATTGCCCGTGTTATCGGCACGTTGGATGGGAGCATGCGGAACGGGTTCACGGCTGTGCGTAGGATCTTCGGATTCGACCAACCCGGCGTCGGTGCTGCACTGGGTGCAGCAGTCCTGTTTGGCTGCGGCACGCCCTTGGCGAAGTCGCTATTGCGCGACCTCAGCCCTTGGCTTCTGGCCGGCCTTCTGTACCTAGGTTCGGGCTTGGGGCTCGCGGCGTACAGAAGCCTCAGGCACACCCGTCAACCCCGCTTACTCCCAGGCGAAGTGGGCTGGCTCATTGCTGCGATCATCACCGGCGGCGTGATCGCACCCGTGCTGTTGATGGTTGGGCTGACCGAGGTGCCAGCTTCAACCGCATCACTCTTGCTCAATGCCGAGGGCGTCTTTACCGCGTTGCTTGCGTGGTTCGTATTCAAAGAGAATTTCGATCGCCGCATTGCGCTTGGCATGGCAGCAATCCTGCTGGGTGCGGCGATCCTGAGCAGTCCGTCGAGCCTGCAGCCGATGAACGTGCGGTCCGTCATCGCAATTTTCGGGGCGTGCGCCGCATGGAGCATCGACAACAACCTAACGCGCAAAGTTTCCCTTGCCGATGCCGCATGGCTTGCCGCTGTCAAGGGCCTCGCAGCCGGGAGTGTCAATCTGGTGCTTGCTGTGTTCACTGGCGCTTCTGTGCCTCCCTGGCAAAGCGTCGGAATCGCAATGGCGGTCGGCTTCCTTGCGTATGGTGTGAGTCTGGCGTTGTTCGTTGTCGCCCTACGTCACCTTGGCACCGCTCGCGCGAGCGCCTATTTCTCCGTCGCACCCTTCCTCGGCGCACTCTTTGCTGTGCTCGGTGGGGAGCAGATCACGATGCAGCTGCTACTAGCGGGGTCACTGATGGCGCTGGGAGTATGGCTGCATGTCACGGAGTTGCATGAGCATGAGCACTTTCATGATGCGCTTGAGCATGAGCACGAGCACGTACACGACTTTCATCATCAGCATCACGACCCGCCGATGGCTGCGGGGATACGCCACACGCATCGGCATCGACACGAGCCGGCCCAGCACAGCCACCCGCATTTCCCCGACGCACATCATCGCCACGAGCATTGAGCTAGTGGCGTGCAACAGCTGATTGGATACTGAGGCTTGCGCGTGCTGGCTTGCTGGTCGGCTGGCCGGAAGCCCTGGCAAAACCTTCTGGCCAACAAGCCAGCTCGCCAGTCGGCCGCTCACCCTGACAGTCCACAATCAGTTGTTACAGGCCGCTGGATCTCAACACAGAACTCAAGGTCTACCCCGCCATCGCCCGCTCCAACACCGTCACGCGCCGTTGCCAGAACGGTGCATTGGGCCAGCGCTGCTCATAGTTGTAGTAGCTCGCGCGCTCGAGAAGATACGTCGTGCACTCTGCGTTGCGCTCGGCTTCGTAGCGGTACAGTGCCGTCGCGTCTCCTTCGAGCACACGCTGCACCGTTGCCGCCGCCGCTTGCGCTGTCTTCAGTGCGCGCAGTACGCCGCTGCCGGAGATCGGATCGACTGCGAGCGCCGCATCACCCACCGCGAGCCAGTGTGCGGGTGAACCCTGAGTGCGTACGAGCCGCTGGCTGACGGCCGGAAAGATGCGCGGACCCCACTGCACCCGGCCCGCACAGATGCGCTCCATCGTGAGTGGTGCGCGGTTCAGCAGCGAGAACCATTGCTGTACGTCATCGAAGTCATTCCTGCGAACGAGGTCTGCATCGCACATCAGCATGGCCATCGAACGATCTGCTGCGAACGGCGCGACGTACCACCACCCTTCCGCGGTCGCCTCGACGTGCGTGTAGCAGTGACGATGAGCTTCGGGATCGCGAAACTCGATCGCGACGCCAACGAGTCTGTCGAACACTCGATGCCGAGCCTTGCACGGCCGTGCCAGCGCGGCTCTGCGACCCGTGGCATCGACGACGAAGCGCGCCTTCACTGCACTCGAACCCGAGCGCGCGTCAGCGACGTGCAACGTGATGTCGGTGCCCTGCTCCATCACGCATTCCTGCATGCGCACGCCGAGCCTCAATTCGGCACCGGCCTCTGCTGCGCAACGGGCGAGCATGTGATCGAAGCGTCGCCGGTCGACGTGCCAGCCATTCTGATAGGCAGTGGAGAGATGCGAGTGCTCGCTCACCTCATCCGCGCCCCACGCGCTGCGCGTACCGAATGAGGGCAGCGGATCCAACGCCAGGAACGCGGGCCACACACCCAATTGCGTGAGCGCTCCCTGCACCGCGGGCGCGAGCGATTCGCCCACCCGCGGCTCGGTGAAGGTCGACTGTTCCAACAGACATACGCGATAGCCTGCTGTTGCAAGGAGTTTTGCCGTTGCAGCCCCTGCAGGTCCGGCACCGATGATGGCGACGTCATATGCGGTCATGTGTCGCCCTCAGCAGTTGCAGTCGCTGCGGCAGTACTTCGCGACGCATTCGCGCAGACGCTCGAGATTGACGCCGGCTTCGCGCAACCGCTTCTCCAGCTCGGGGCTGATGACGCCATCGCGCTGCAGAACACAGGCAATGAGCTTGCAGAGCGAGCTCACGTCGGAACCGCCAGTGGTATCGCCATCCGTCGTGCTCGAGCCGCCACCTTGCGGAACAGGCCGATCGCCGCCGCGCCACACAGCCGCAGTCAACGTCTTCTCGCGTGTGAACGGCTCTCCTCGAGGCGTCATACCGCGCGCTCGAATACGGCAGCGATAGACACCCGCTACCGTCGTTGCAAAGTCGGCGGTGAAGTTGCCGTCGGCTTGCGGTGTGAAGCTCAGCGTCTGCATCGCCCCGTTCGGCCGCGTCACGTCCGCCCATACGTCGGTGCCGGCGGTGAGCGGAATACCGGAGTGAGCGATGGATGCGTTGAGCGACACGCGTGCACCCGGCTCGAAGCTCGCCTGTTCCAGATGTGCCTGCAGCGAGACGTTCGAATAGGCATGCACGATCAGACTGTAGGGAGCGGTGCGCACTTGCGCGGCAGCCGCGGTGGGCTGCGCAACCGCGACACTCTCCGTCGCAAGCATGGCTGCTCGTTGCGCTGCCGGACCGTGCTCTCGCAGTGAACGACGCGGCGCGGTCACGGCGTGCATGCCCCGAACGATGGAGCGATCGACGCCATCCGGTGAATCGGAGCGCTCCAGCCGCGGGCGACCGATCGTGATCAGCGCATGCCACGTGCCCCCGTCGTCGAAGCGATTAGCCGTGAGCTCCGTCGGCAATGCCAATCGATAGTAGGTCACGCCGTCGGACAGCACGAAGCGCATGCCGGGTTCCGACAGGGCACGCCACGGCTCGAGGATCTGACCGTTCGGCGTCTGCAGACGGAAGTCGACGATCTTCGTATTCGGCGTGAGGAGAATGACATCGACACCCGCATCGGCGGAGGTCAACTGGAACGGCACGCGCTCGACGCGTCCCGCCATCAACTGACCCTCGGGATCGAGCACGATTTCGGCATTGCTGATGCCGGCGAGAATCTGCAGGAAATACTTCTGCAGCATGAAGCGGTTGTCGGTGCCGATCGCACCCGTCACCAGCAGGTAGCCGCCGTTGTTGCCCGAGATCGTCTGCAACGCGGGGACGCTGATGTTCTGCGGCTTGCCCAGGCCCACCGCGTATGTGAACTCGTTGATCTCCGCGGCGACGTCAGCGATGTAGCGAGCGCGGTTCTCGACGCCGTCGGTCAATACCACGAGCGCCTTCACATCGAACGGTGTTGGCGTGTTGTTGAGAATGCCGCGGCCGTCGAAGATGCCATCACCGATCGACGTCTGCCCACTCGGATCGAGGCCGGTGCCGTTGATCACGTCCTTGGTGGTGTTGCGATTGACGTCCGACAGTCCGCCCGAGCCCAGCGGCAGCACGTTCTGCAGCACCTGAGCGTCCTGGTTGAAACGCACGATGCCGACGCCATCGCCTTCGAGCATCGCATCGACGAAGATGCCCGCCGCCTGCTGCAGCGACGTGTGCTTCGATTGGCCATCGCCGCGATCCTCGCTCATGCTGCCCGAGCGATCGAGCACGAGTGCCGTCGCCGCTGTCTTGCGCGCGACCGTGTTACCGAGAATGGTGATGTTCCAACTCTGTGTGCCGGTTGCATCCTGCACGGTGACGACTTGAGGCGGCAACGTCGAGCCGACGGTGCTCGTGCGATAGATCACCCACAGGCGCGCGGTGGCAACACCGCTGCCGGTAGGACCGACGGTGACGCTCGAGTTGAATGCGACCAGCTGCGTGTGCGATGGCGCACCCCCCGGCGCGTATTGCAGCGTGACGGCGCTCGCTGGCGCGATCACTTCGAACGTGATCGCCAGTGCTGTCTCACGCACCATCCCCATCGGTCCCTGCGGCACGTCCTGGAAGTTGAGGGTCGGTGTCAGCAGGTTGATGCTGGCCGTATCGCAGCGATCCACTTCAACGCGTTCCGATCCTTGACGCACGATGAAGCCGAGCTGGTTCCATTTGTCGACCATGTCCTGATAGCTGCCGACGAGACCGCTGGTCCAGCTCTGATTCGACACGCCCCCGCGCGTGACGAAGTTCGGCCGCGGTACGGGCCACCAGTTGTTGCCGCACGCGAAGAAGTCCGCTTGCCATGGCAGCGCCATGACATACGTGAGATCGCCGGGCGCCAACGCCGCGTGGTTCAGTCGAAACGGCTCGCCATAGTTGGCGGCAACGAGCATGGGACGCTGACTCGCATCGAGACCGCCGGCCTCGATGCCGGGGAAGAACGCGCCACCGACGCATGCCTCGAGCGCCGCACGGTCGAGTCCTTCGGGCGTGATCGTCGCGGCGGGTGCGGGAACGCCCGTCCAGTCGTTCGTGTACGTGCCGTTCTTCCAACGTTCCATGTGCGCGTATTGAACCGCTGTCAAACGACCGTCGGCAGTACTCGATTCATTCAGCTGCGGCATGTCCGCGGCGCCGCCGCCCGGAGCGCTCAGACGATTGAAGATCGCGTTGCGCAGGGCGTTGCTGGTGACAGGGTCGGTCCAGCTGTGTGCACCGAAGGTGTCCTCGACGGCGCGGATGTCGCGTGCGCGTTGCAGGATCGGATAGACATCGTTCGTGTATGAAGTCGTGGTCGGCGCGGCGATCAATCCCCCATCGACCATCGCCTGGGTGGCGCGATCGTAAAGCGTGATCACGCTTTCCTGCTGCGGCGCGAATTTCGGCGGACCGACGATGATCCAGGCTCCCGTCACAGCGGGTGTCGAGTTGTCGGAGCGCAGGGTGATGCTCGCCGTGACCGGGCCATCGGAGACGTCGTCGTACCAATCGTCGTTGCCCCAGAACGAGCTCATCCCGGAGCCGACGGGCGATGCCGATTTGCCGAAGCCACCCAGCACGAGCAGGCGATTGTCGTCGTCGGTGCGGATCTCGCCGAGCGGTACGGTCACCTCGCTCGTGCCGGAGAACTTGATCTTGCCGGTGTCGAACAGCTTGCGTTGATTCGGTCCCGTGGTCGTGCGCGCACCGGGGTCGATGGTCAGATCGGATGCAGACTCCGAATTGCCGCGGCCAGGATTCGCTGGCTTCTTGTTGACGACATGAACGCTCCACGAGATCTCGGCGTCCGCATCGGTGATCTCATGCACCGTGCCATCGTCGTGATGCGCGAAGATGCGGAAGCGCGCCGCCTGGCGCTTCACGCGACACTGGTCATCCTTGAAGCCGCCGGTCGGCTCGGGGACCTCGCCCACCCGTTCGGGCCCGATGAAGAACTCATCGGGACTATTGCCGACGCGTGCGATACCGATCGCGGGGTGAATCTTGTAGACGGTTGCCATCTCGATCTCCATTCAGTGCAGCGTGCTGCACAGTAGAGAAAGCGAGGGCAACGCCTCTATCGGTCAGGAGTACAGTGCAAGCGAAAAGAGCGCGCGCTGCGTCAACAGGCCGACCTGTGACGTATTCCACATCGCGTACGCGCTAACCGAAGGCTATTGAGGGAGTTTTCCCGCGAGTACCGCTTTTGTCAGTAAGCAGTTCAGAAACGACGGGGTATCGCGATCATGGCCACTTGGAGGGAGAAGCTGGACCGTTTGTCCGACGCGATCGAGCGCGCTCGTGCAAACGCACAGCCTTTGTTGCCGCAAAGGGCCGAAGCGGTCTATCGATTGCTGGACGCGTATCGCCTGGCCGGTGCGCCGGGGCTCGACAGCGAGCTGCCCGCACCCATCGTTCGCCGTCCCTTGGACGTGCGGCCGCAAGGCCCGCTCGGTCCCATCTGAAATCCGTTCGTCTCGAACGGCGAGAAACTCGGAGCGCGCACTAGTTCATACAGAGGCCGCCATCCAGTTCGCTGGCCATCTCTTTGCAGCGCCGCGGAGCTGGGTACCCTCAACCTGGCAAGTTGAAAAAGCCCCCCTGCATCGGTTGCGAGAGGCGTGACTTCGCCCGCTCCTCAATCCGCCATCAAGGCCTTCGCAATGGACACTTTCTGCAGCTCCGAGGTACCCGCGTAGATGCGCTGAATGCGCGCTGCCGTGTACATGTGGGCGATCGGCGTGTCGCGCATCTGACCCGCACCGCCGAACAGCTGCTGGCACTTGTCGACCACGCGATTCTCCATCTCGGTCAACCATAGCTTCAGCATCGCGCCTTCTTCGAAGGTGAATGCCTTGTCCAACAGCTTGCGCACGGATTGGTCCACGAACGCGCGACCTACTTCGATGTCCGTCTTGCACTCGGCGAGCACGAACTGCGTGTTCTGGAAGTCGATGACACGTTGATCGAACACCTTGCGTTCCTTCGTGTATTCGAGCGTCAGCGTGAGCGCGAGTTCTGCCGCGCCCAGAGAACGCGCCGCGATCTGGATGCGGTCTTCCATGAACGTGCTCATCAGGATGCGCATGGCCTCGCCTTCCTTGCCGAGCAGGTTCGACACGGGAACACGCACGTTGCGGAAGTGCAGTTCGCCGGTATCGCCCGCCGGCCAACCGACCATCGGGATCTTGCGGCGCTCGACGCCCGGCGTGTCTGCATCCACGATGATGATGCTCATGCCGCGGCCACGCTTGCTGGGATCCGTCTTCGCGACGACGTAGAGCACATCCGCGCCGGTGCCATTGGAAATGAAGAACTTGTCGCCGTTGATGACGTATTGATCGCCCTCGCGCACGGCAGTTGCCTTGATCGCCGTGGGATCGCTGCCGGCATCGGGTTCGGTCAACGGCATGGCTTGCGAAATCTCGCCCGACAGAATGCCGGGTGCGTACTTCGCCTTCTGCTCCGGGCTGCCGAAGGACATGAGAATGTGCGTTGCGATGTCAGCCATCAACGAGCTGCCGGTGAGCGCCGAACCCACGGAACGACCGAGCTCTTCCGCGAGAATCACGTTGAAAACAAAATCGCCGCCGGCACCGCCGAGATCTTCAGGAACCGCGGAGCCGAGAATTCCGGCCTTTCCCGCTTTGCGCCAGAACTCCTTGTCGAGACCGCCCTGCTCCGCATAGCGCCGATAGTTGGGCTCCAGCTCCTTGTCGAGGAAGGCACGCACCGTACGGCGGAACAATTCATGCTCTTCGGTGTAGCCATATCTGACGCCCATGATCCTGCCCCCCGCTCAATGTAACGATCGTTCTATGGGACGCAGATCATATACTCGCGTACGGCTATGCGCCTATGAGCAGGTGTTGCACGAACGCGGTGTGCCCGCACCCGACGCGGAAGACAGAGTGGCGCAGGCATTGATGACTAAGGAGTGGAGAAGCTCAACTCAGTGCGCCGCTCCCGTACGGACGCGTGAGAATCTCGAGGTAGTGGCCGTTCGGATCGTTCCAATACACGCCCCGACCGCCATCGTTGTGATTGATCTGCTGCGGTCGTCGATGCGCCGGATCCGCCCAGTATTCGAGGCCGCGAGATGTGATGCGCGCGAAGATCGCATCGAACTCTGCTTCGCTCACGAGAAAGGCGTAATGCTCGATGGGCATCGCTTCATCCGAGTCCTGGAAATCCAGCGTCACGCCGTTCGAGAGCGCCACATTCCAGAACGGACCGAAACGGGTCGGTGTATCCAATCCCAGAATCTCCGCAAGAAACGCGGCGGAGGCCCGTGCGTCGCGCGCGGGAACGATGGTGTGATTGAGTTGAATCGACATGACTGGCTCCGTGAACGGTGGCCGACGAGACCAGTGTGCATCACTCATCTACCAACCGATACCCGACGCCCGTTTCGGTAAGCAGGTAGGACGGCCGCGCCGGATCCTCTTCCAGGGCCAGCAGTCGATGTTCGATGGGCGCAAACGTGAACATCCGCGCCTCGGACCGTGCGATCGACTCGAGGAAGTTCTACACAATCACTTGTCCCCGTTCACCTGCCCCCGTTGCGGGTGACAAGGCCGTCGCCAGTCTCCAAGCGGCGATTCGGGACATTCAAAAAAGAACTTTGCAGGCCGGCTCGATCCAAGCCGGCCTGCAGCGCGTACGACTTACTTCTCGTCCAGGCCGCGGTTGCACTGAGCGAGCTGATCCTGAGAGAAATCGCCCTTGCTCGAGGTGAAGGAAACGACTTGTCCGAAGCGCTTCGCCACAGCGCGGCAGGCAGCGCTGGGAGAGCCCTGCGACGGGGATGCGCTCGTGCACGTGGTCGCCTCGCAACGCCAGATCATCGAAGCCAGAACGGGCTTCTGCTTGTCGATCGGCTTCGACAGCGTTGCAACCAGCGGAGCCTCAGCGGCGAGAACGCTGCCGGCGGACAACAACGAAAGAGCTACAGTAAGCATGACTCGGCGTGACACTAGGTTTACTCCTCTACTAGAAAAACGGGATGAAACGCTCGGCTGGCATTAGTTGCGGTAGTCGCGTCGATATCGGCGGGAACTCAGGCAGGCTTGAGCCGTGCGGGTTCGTCCGTGAGCGTCAGTCTCCGTTGTGCCCACGACATCGGATCGACCTTGAGCGATTCAACTTAAGACGGGGGCGAAGTCTACGATAGGTTGACTTCGCACACACGACTTTGTGTGAGAGAACCGTCACACGAATCCCTCGCACCAATGCGTCAACGCCGTTACGCGCGGAGCTGAAGTGCCTATCAACCCGCATTCCCCGCACGATTCGCTGCCTGCGCAGCATTAGCAGCCATGCGCCGGACGCACTACCAGAAATGCGTGTAGCGACCTGGACCAATAGTCGCGTTCGCACGCTGGAGGCGCCATACGGCCCCACGAGCAGCAGTGCGAAACGCCGTGCCGAGCACGCCCCGGTAGTGCCCGTAGTCCGGTGAACCGCCTACGAGCCGAAACCTGCGCTACCCTGCGTCACATGGTCGCGCACACTGCTCCCCCGCCGCCCAGCACGAGTGACGCTCACAGCACGCCGGCGTACGCACCTCACTTGCGGATGTTCGTCTTCGCGCTGTTCTTCGTGTTCGGCGGCATCACGAGCCTCAACGACGTCATCATTCCGAAGCTCAAAGAGCTGTTCGTCCTCTCGTACGCGGAGGCGATGCTCGTGCAATCCGCGTTCTTCGCCGCGTACTTCATCGTGTCCAACCCCGCCGCGATGATCGTCGAGCGCACGGGCCACCTGCGTGCCGCCGTCATCGGTCTGCTGACCATGACAGCCGGCTGCCTGCTGTTCGTGCCGGCGTCCTCGTCGGGTTCGTTCGCCGTGTTCCTGTGCGCGCTGTTCGTGCTCGCAAGCGGCATCACCATCGTGCAAGTCGTCGCCAATCCGTTGATCTCGATGCTGGGCGAACCCAGCTCGGCGCCGAGTCGGCTGACGTTTGCGCAGGCATTCAACTCGCTCGGCACGACGATCTTTCCCTATGTCGGCTCGATCCTGATTCTCGGCTCGCTCGCGACGGTGGATCCGAGCACGCTTTCCAGTACGGCGCTCGACGCATATCGCACTCAGGAAACGCACGTGATCGTGCGTACCTACGTGGGTCTGGCCATCGTGCTGTGTCTGGTGGCCGCAGCCGTCTGGCGGCAACGCGGCAGCCTCGTCGAAACGCGCGCGCGGCAAGTCAGTTGGCTGCAGGCGTTCACGCTGCTCGAGCGCCCGCGTTTTGCTATCGGCGCGCTGTGTATCTTTCTGTACGTGGGCGCCGAGGTAGCGATCGGCTCGCTCATCGTGAACTACTTGATGCAGCCGAACGTGATGGGACTGGCTGAACAGGCGGCCGGCAAACACGTGCCCTACTACTGGGGTGGCGCGATGATCGGTCGGTTCGTCGGCGCCTATGTGTTGCGACTCAGCTCACCCGGAAAGGTGTTGGCGTGCGCGGCGGGAACTGCGATGACGTTGCTGTTCATCTCGGCCAACACGGTCGGCGCAGTCAGCGGGTGGACGCTGCTTGCAGTCGGACTGTGCAACTCGATCATGTTTCCGACCATCTTCTCGCTGGCTTGCGAGGGCCTCGGCGTGCGTGCGCCCGAAGGCTCGGGCGTCATCTGCATGGCGATCGTCGGCGGCGCCATCCTGCCGCCGTTGACCGGTCACGTGGCCGACATGAACTCGTTGAAGTTTGCGCTCTTCGTGCCGGCGCTGTGCTATGCGGTGATTCTGGCGTACGGCATTTATGCCAGGCGTCCGGTCGTCCCAGTGAGCGATCGAGGATCGTAGCCGGCACGTGCGGACGAGCGGTCTCAGCCTTAGGCGATGATGCCGTGGGTCAATGCTGATCGATGTTCGCCAGGATGTGCAGCAACAGATCCATCTGCTCATCGGGCTGGCTCTGCGGGATCGGGAACGTTTTGTCGAGCGCCCCTGCAACGATCTCGAGCGCCCGGTCGATACCGAGGCTGGTCAGATTGCTCTCACACTGAAAGCGCATTGGACGACTCGAACCGTCTAGCATTGGCAAACCCCCGTGCCCTTCCAACGTTGAGTCCGGACGAAGGTTCCGCCCCGGACCGGCGCATAAGGGTATGACAGGGCGGATCGTGCTCGAATTGAGACAGCGTGCACACTTTACTCACGACCGACACACAGCTCGTAGACACAATGTCGCATCAACCCATGGATCAACTCCTCGCACGGGTGCACGACCTCACCCCGTTGTGGCGTCGGCATGCGCCCGAAGCCGAGCGACTCACCCGTCTGCCCGATGAAGTCGTGCGCAGCCTGATCGAGCTCGAGCTCTTTCGTCTGTGGATTCCCCAACGGCATGGCGGCTTCGAGCTCGATCTGCCGCACACGCTGCAGATCTACGAAGCCGTTGCCGCGGCGGATGGGTCGGTCGGATGGGCCGTGATGATCGGCGCAGGCGGCGGGCTGTTCGCTGCCTACCTGGATGCGGATGCGGCGGATCGGATCTTTGCGCAGAAACAAGCGCTGATCGCGGGTTCCGGCGCGCCCGATGGTCGCGCCGAGCGAGTGGCCGGCGGCTATCGCGCGAGCGGACGGTGGTGCTATGCCAGCGGCGCTCACTATGCGAGCACGTTCACTGCGAACTGTGTCGTAACGAGCGAGGGCGTGCCCATCACGAATCCCGACGGCACACCGCTGATTCGGGCCATGGCGTTCACGCCGGCGCAGGTCACGATCATTCCGACCTGGAACGTGAGCGGGTTGCGTGGCACAGGCAGCCATGACTTCGAAGTCCTCGACGCATTCGTACCGGAACAGCACACCTTCTCCGTCTTCACGGATTCACCCCGCGAATCCGGACCGTTGTATCGCCTGCCGTTCGATGTGTTGACGCAATTGCCGATCGCGGCCGTCGCGCTCGGCATTGCCCGGCACGCGCTGCAATCCTTTGCGACGCTCGCGCGATCGAAGAAGAGCTCCGTATCACGTACAGCGCTCATCGAGGATCCGCTTGCGCAAAGCCGCTACGCGGAGAGTCACGCACAGTGGCGCTTTGCGCAGGCACGAGTGCATGCGCTCGCTGCGGGCGTCTGGCGACAGGCGCTTGCCAACCACGAGCTCGCGGCTCGGGAGCTTGCAGAGATCACGACGACATGCTGTTTGTGCTTGTCACAGCTCTACGCAGCGATTGGCGCTCTGGCGCAACTTGCAGGCATGACAGCCATCGCGATGGAGGATGAGTTCGCACGGGCATGGCGTGACCTGCAGGCCTTGAGCGCTCACGTCTCCATTTCACCGTATCGATTGGCAGCTGCCGGTCGCACGCTGCTCGCAAGCTCATCCGATTGACCCTTGGCGTCACCACTCCCGATGGATACACGAATGCCCTTCGATCCCACGCGTGCCCGCTACGTCAGTCTGGCCACCTTCCGGCGCGACGGGAGCGAAGTGCGCACGCCCGTATGGATGGCACCCGCCGGCGGTCATCACTACGTCTTCAGCGCGGGCGATGCAGGTAAGGTCAAGCGCATCCGCGTAACGGGTCGCGTGCGAGTGGCGGAGTGCGACCTGCGCGGGGAGATCAAGAGCGGCTGGATCGACGGCCGCGGCCGCGTCTTGCAAGACAGCGCCGAAATCGCCCGAGCGCTGCAGGCGCTACGTGCCAAGTACGGGCTGCAGATGGTGCTGGGCGATTTATTCTCGAAGCTGGCGGGCCGCTTTTCGAAGCGCGCCTATCTCGAGATCACGCTCTGAATCATTTCGGCCGCGCCTCATCGGCGTGTCGGGGCTGGAATCCGATGGCGCCGATCGATTCTTCTGCGGCGGAGGAAAGAGCGGCAAGGTGAGAGCCGTGCGTCGGCCGAGGTGAGCGATTGCGGATGGTGTTGGCCTACTCCCCCTCGCCTTCCGCCACCCTGCCCCGCACCGCCGGATCGGCAATCTGTGCGAGCCACTGCGATGCATCTTGCGGCTTCTGTTTGCGCAGCCAGCCGAACACGAGGCTGTGCCACAGAATTCTGCGCACGTAGCCGCGTGTCTCGTTGAAGGGAATGTTTTCGATCCAGCGATCGGCGTCGATCGGGGTGGCTGGCAGCCAGCGTGCGACGGCGTTCGGGCCGGCGTTGTAGCCGGCCAGCGCGACGGCGAGCTGGGAATCGAAGCGGTCGAGCAGATCGCGCAGGTGCAGTGCACCCAGTCGCACGTTGACGGCGGGCACGAACAGGTCGCGTTCGCTCGGCGTGCGCTGCTTCCATTTCTTTGCAGCGATGCGTGCTGTTCCCGGCATCAGCTGCAACAGCCCGCGGGCTCCGACACTCGACACCGCATCGGGGCGGTAGAGGCTTTCCTGTCTGAGCACGCTGTAGACGATATCGGGATCGATCGAGCTCACTTTCGCCGCCGCCTTCACCTCGTCGTCATACGGGAGCGGATACAGCAGTTCGTAGTCGTAGAACACCTTGTTGTCCGACGCCGTCGCGATGGCTTGATCGAACCATTGCCACCGCGCCGCCACATGAATGGCCTGCCGTCTGGATTCGGCGGACAACGCTCGATAGCCGTACTGCCATTCTTCCTGTGCCTCGGCATTCAAGCCGTGGAACTTGAGTTCTCGCGCGCGTGCGAACGGCGGCTCCCGCTCGATGCGTTCCACTTCCGCCTTGTCGAGGGTCAATGCCTGCTGATGCGGAACGATCTTGCGGTCCAGGCGCGCTGCTGCCATGGCTGAATAGAAGTTGTCCGCCGTGAGCACCGATTCATACAGCGAGTTGGCCAGCTCGCGGTCGCCCGATTGCTCCGCGGCACGGGCAGTCCAGTACTGCCAAGCCGGTTGTGCGCGTTGCGCAGGCGACATGGCTGAGATGGCTTGTCGCACCCGCATCCAATCTTCATTCCACAGAGCGGCGCGCGCATACCATTCGAGCGCGTAGTCATCGAGATCCGCCGGCTGCACGCGCGCGAAGTAGTCGAGCGCTTCGGGGCGGCGATTCCACGCGAGACCCATCGCCACCGGCAATGCGAACTGGCTGGCGGCTTCAGTGTCGAGCTTGCGACTCGTCACGAGCGAGTCATACCGCGCGGCGGCGCCATCGACGTCAGTCCGGGCGAGCCGGGTCCAACCTGCACGGAGCGCCTTCATTTCGACCGGCTGCTGTGGTTGCGCGAGCAACCGATCGATGCTGGCACGCGGCTTCTCGAGCAAGTCCGCCCACAGCTGCAGCGGCTCGGCGCGCGGTGCCGGCAACTGGGCCGCCAACATGCGAGCGAAACGAACGTTGGCTTCGTTGAGCACGAGGCGTGCGCGTTCCTCGACCAGATCCGCCGTGACGACCTGATGCTCGCGCGCCCACTGGAACACGGGCTCGCATGCTGTGGGCAGCTGCTGAGGCGTGAGCCAGCGCTCCACGATCTGCGGCGCGAGATCCGCCGTGCGATCCAGGGCGATGTGCGCGGCGAGAAACTGGCATCGCAGCGTGGCGTTCGCAGCTTCGGTTCGATATTCAGACAGGAAGTCGGCCCAGCGCTGACGGTCAGCCAGACTCGTGAGCCACGTACGCCTCAGCCGGCGGGCAACGGGCTCGTCCGAGAACTGGGCCAGGAACGTCGCAGTCTGAGCATCCGCTTCGGGAGGCACGGCG
This sequence comes from Steroidobacteraceae bacterium, assembly GCA_035276085.1. Classification (GTDB taxonomy): domain Bacteria; phylum Pseudomonadota; class Gammaproteobacteria; order Steroidobacterales; family Steroidobacteraceae; genus DATELY01. The sequence continues at coordinate 28,179 of DATELY010000252.1, forward strand.
CTCGGCTGCTCGAACTGCTGCTCGATGCGAGCGGCCTGTAAGTAGGAATACAGCGGATAGGCGCGCAGCCGCTCGCTGTCCGTCGCACCGGCCGGCGAACCCTGCAATGCAAAGTCATATGCAGAACGAAATTCGTCCCGCACGTCGTCCAGCGCCTCTTTGGCGCCGGCGGTGCAGGCGAACGTCAGCGCGAGCACTGCAGCGAGACACTGGACTCGACTCATCATGAGCCCTCGAAGTTCGATCCATGCATGTTAGCGAGCGCGAGCTTCAGAGGCGATGCGTTTTGCGCGTCGTACCTTGGTGAGAGGGAGTGGCGCAATGGCGTAATGGCGTCAGAAAGCACGCGCTTGACGCCATCTCGCCATGACGCCTCACGCCTTTGCCTGCCGACGAACACACGCGAATTTCCAACTCCACCACGCTAGTGCGGCGCGCCTAACCCGCTTTGTACTGTGCGAATTCCTGCTTGGACAACTTGCCGTCCTTGTCCTTGTCCAGCGTCTTGAACGCCGTGAACAGCTGATCGTTGGCGCTCGCCTCATCGAGACTCAGCTGTCCGTCATGATCCTTGTCCAACGAGTCGAACGTCGGTGCATCGGCAGCCTGCGCGATGGACAGCGCAATACCAGCGACCGCAGTGAAAGCAACAGCGAGGGAACGCAGCATGGGGGGTCTCCTTGAGCATTGGATCGTCGGTCTAAGTGCGGGCGGGACCTTTTCGTTCCCGCGGCCGCAAGCGGCACGCATAGCCTTCCACTGGCGCGGCGAGTATGTCCAGCAGGACTGTACATCGGCTTAACTGCGGGCCAGCACCCGCCGGAGCCGTTGCGTGAAATGATCGTGCGGTAATTCCCTGCCGGGCACCGACAAAAGCGGAACTCGGTGTGCGGCGTTGGAGTCACTCATCTCAGCGCCCTTAGAAAGTGAGTACCCATGAAATCACGCATCCAGATCAGAGCGGTCCTGCTGGCAACCGTAGTAACGCTGCTCGCCGCGTGCGCAAGCACGGGGCCTGAAATCCGCGTGAATCGGGATCAAAGCGCGGACTTCGGTCGTTATCACACGTTCGGGTTCCCCGCCGAGACCGGTACCGATCGGGGCGGCTACTCCACTTTGCTCACGTCTTACTTCAAGACCGCAGTCACGCGGGAAATGCGCGCCCGCGGCTATGAGTTCTCGGAGACCAATCCCGATCTGCTCGTCAACTTCTTCGTGAACGTGCGCCATGAAAGCGATACCCGTCCGCAGCTGGGGATGGGCTATGGCTACTACGGCTATCGCTACGGCCTGTACACGGCCTGGCCGCTGTATGACGTACAGGGTGAAACCGTTCATTACCGTGTCGGCACTGCGAACATCGACATCGTCGATGCCGCGAAGAAGCAGCTGCTATGGGAAGGTGTCGCAGAAGGGCAGCTCCGCGACCAGGACATGGACAACCCTCAGCCGGTCGTCGACAAAGTGGTGACGCAAGTGATGGCAAGATTCTCGGGCCGCTCGCAGATGTGAGGCCTGGACCAACGGCACTCAGTTGAGCCGCAGATGCAATTCTTTGCGGGCTTGAGGCTTGGGGTGTGAGGCGTGGGCCAGACAGGAGGCCTTTGAATTCCGGCCCATGTCCCACGCCCCACGACCTGTGCTTCCTTCCTCTCTCTCGCCGCACATGAAGCGGGATGCGGCGAGAAAGATCACTTGAAGCGATACGCCAACTGAACGCTGACGATGTCGACGGCCGCCTCGTAGTCGCCGATCAACACCCCCGACAGTGCCTGGTTGGCCGTGCCTTGCTCGCTGGGCCCCTTGTCCGCAAACAAATGCGCGTAACCCGCGTCCACGACCACTGCATCGCTCGGTCGCCACTGTGCCCCGACGGCAATCCAGATGCGATCCGAATCCGGCAGCCGCGGCGTCCGTGTCGAGTCCGGCACGGCAGATTGGTCATAGGCAGCGCCGGCTCGCAGCGTCCAACGATCGCTCATCTCCCACTCACCGCCGATATTCACCCGCCAGGTGTCGTCCCATTCCTCCGGTGTAAGACTGATCGTCGTGCCTGCATTGTTCTCGACGCGCAGCTCTTCGATCCGGCTCCACCGTTGCCACGATAGATCCGCCATCAACCTGAATGCAGGACCCACCTGCTGAGTGATGGAGGCCGTCACGAGCTCGGGCAGCGTGATGTCGACGGTGATGTCCTGGTTCGACAGCAACGCCCCTGGTGCCGAGGCGGCGGCGATGATTCCGGCACCCACGGGATTGGTCGCTGTGGGCACAGTGAACGCCACATCGCCGTCCACTTCGTATTTGTATTTGGAGCGGTACGACAATCCGATACGCGTGCCCTCGACCGGCTCGAACAGCACACCCACATTGAAGCCCCACGCCGCGTCGTCGCCGTCCAGTTTCGTACGCCCTTCCAGACCCGCGTTTGCAGCAAGGAGCGTCGGTACGGCGCTGGGCGGGAGTTGCCCGGCCTGCACCAGTTGCTGCAATCCCTGGGCGACGACCGCGGAGTAGTTCACCGAGTTGGTCAGCTTCGCATCGATCGTCTGATAGTTGATGCCGAGCCCGATCGACCACTGCTTGTTCGGGCGCCACGCGATCGAGGGCGCAACGTTGATCGTCTCGATTTTCGAACGTCGCGCCTGGAAGCGGCCCATCCAATCGTCGTCGTAATCCGTCACCAAGCCGAAGGGCACGTTGACTCCAAGTCCCACGGCCAGCGTCTCGTTGAGCGGCAGGGCTGCATACAAACTCGGCACGGCACTCCATGAGCCGGCATCGCCGCCCTCGCCACCCAGAGGCTGACCCAGCGCCGGAGCGGAGCCTTCGTCATCGAACTCGCTGTTGAGCCCGATGCCGCTCACGACGACCAGTACTTCGGGGTGATCCAGATACGCAAGCCCTGCGACGTTGTAGAAGAGGGTGCTGGCGTCATCGGCAGCTGACGCAGAACCGGCGAACGCTGTACCCAGGCGACTTGCGCTCTGCTCTTGCAGCGCGAAGGCTGCGCTCCACGCCGGCAACGAGGGCAGCAATAGCGTCACGCCCGACGCGCCAATGACACAGAGCTTGCTTGGAGTCGTTTTGCGGCTGGACATGAATCCCCCGATCGCTGGCATGCGCGAGCGCACAGTGCTGTGGGCGCAACGTCGCTCGATTCGCTTTGTTCCGCACCCGCCCCGGGCGAGGGTTACGGTTGCAACTAACTTCCAATCCGTAGAACCGGCGCGAGAACGGCGTCGGCTCGAGCAAACAACTGCGGGTCGATGACAGCACCGGACGCGGCCGCGTTCTCGGCCACTTGCTCGGGCCGCGTCGCGCCCACAATAGCTGAAGCGACATTGGGCTCGCGTAACACCCACGCGAGTGCAAACTGCCCGAGCGTGAGACCCGCCTGCGCGGCGATGGGCTTCAGCTCTTCCACGCTCCGCAGGACGTCCGGGTTGAGCCAGTTGCTCATGAATCCCCCCATCGTCTGGCTTGCCGCCCGCGTTTCCGCCGCTGGACGAGCGCCTGCGGCGTACTTCCCTGTCAGCACACCCTGCGCAAGCGGCGACCATACGATCTGCGAGATTCCGTGCGCACGACACAGCGGAATGACTTCCTTTTCAGGTCTGCGCCAGAGCATCGAGTATTGCGGCTGACTTGCGACGAAGCGCTCCACGTCGGCAATCGTCAGCGCCGCCTGGATCTGTTCAGCGGTCCATTCGCTGAAGCCGAGGTAACGCACTTTGCCTTGACGCACGATGTGCGTGAGGGCGTGCAGCGTTTCCTCCAGCGGCGTCTCGGGATCGTAGCGGTGACATTGATACAGATCGATGGTGTCCACGCCGAGGCGGCGCAAGGAAGCATCGACCTGCTTGTACACCTGGGCCGCCGACAACCCACGATCGGTGGCACTCATGGGCCCGAACAGCTTCGTGGCCAGGATGTACTGGTCGCGCGGCACGCTCGAGAGAATTTCGCCCAACAGGCTTTCGGCAGCGCCCTGTCCATAGACGTTGGCGGTATCGATGAAATTGATGCCGAGATCCAACGCTCGCTGTATACACGCGCTCGCCCGGTTCCGTTCAACGCCCACCCCGTACGTGAGCCAGGAACCGATCGAAATTTCGGACACTTTCAGTGGGCTATTACCGAGCTGGCGATAACGCATACCCGATCCACGTGTGTATCTGTCGCGATGATCACACGCCGCTGGCGGGAGCGCCTACCCGTACTTTTCCTTCGTTCTATCCGGCAGGTCGCAGCGGCGTCGGCGCAGACGCAGCTTCGTCCGGTACGGTTTGATCGCGTGCACCCGCGTCGATCGCCATGGCTTCGTAGAAGGCAATCGCATGACGTCGATCCAGGAGCTCGCTGGCGAACAGGGCGCTCTCCGGGAAGCGGCGATTGAAATCGGCGAAGCATGAAGTGAGGCGTGTCAGCACCGCCGTACGCTCGGCGGGCTGATCGAAGCGCTCGATGAGCAGATGCTCGGCCAGGCTTTCGAGCTTTACGGCACGTGCCAGGAACAACTCATCCAGCCAGTGCTCGTTGCAGCGGTGCAGGGTCGCGAAGGCAACGAGCAGCTCTTCCGGCAACTGCACTCGCGGCATGGCATCCGATGACGCCTCATTCCGCTCAGGCGCACCGAACCAGCGACGCACAGGGACAAGTGCTCGCTCGACGACGCTGAGATACTGCGGGTCCGCGCGGAAGCGCATGGCGATGTAGCGCACGTGATTGACGAAGCGCTTCAAGCTGCGCGGCGAAGCGCCGCCCAGAACGATCCACGGCTGCAGGATGGCGAGCGCATCGCGAAATGCGGGCGAGTCATCGGTGCGTGCTTCCTTGCGCGCGAAGAGGGCGAGCATGCCGAGGCCCGCGAGAGCCAACACCAACGCGCCGCCGGTACCGAAGTACCAGGTCCAGGAGGCTTGTGCATTCGCGCTGTCGAAGGCAACGGGCCGCGATGAGTTCGGCATCACGGTTGCAGGCGGCGCGATCGGTGTGACTGTGGCGGGAGACAGAGGATTCGACGCCGCGACACTCTCTGCGGCGACCGCCCGCTCGCGCAACTGTGCCTGCGCATCCAGATCCTTCAACCAGTCGGCCGTCGTCGCGCCGAGAACGATCAGGCCACCGACGACTACGACCAACAGCACCTGCGGCGCAAGCCAGGTCAACGCTCGCGCCACTGCACGACGCGGAGTGGGCTCGTCACGCTCAGGCTCCGTTCCTTGCAACAGAGCGCACGCAGCCGAATCCGACAAGCGCGGTACGCGGATCTCGACGTTGATGAGCTTCTCCAGGTAGTTGCGTGCGAACACCTGCTGCTCGGTCAAGGCCCCATCGCGATCCTGCGGTACCGGCATCTCGATCTGTGCTGCCGCCAGATCCTTGAACGCAAGACCCACACAGGTTTCCACCCACCGTCGCGCCATGCCGATGACGACGATGCAGCGTCCCGATGTCACGAGGAAGTTCACCGCTTCCAGCACTTCGATGACGTTCTCGGCACGACAGCGATCCAGATCGTCGATGAAGATCACGAGCGGGCGCGGATCGAGCGCGTGCGTGAAATCCTCGAACTCGCGCGCGAAGCGATAGCGTGCGCCTGCCTGCAGGCGTGCGGACTCGTCGTTGCGGGTCGTCGCGACCGCCGCGATCAACTTGCCTGGCTGCAAGCCGAACGCACTCACGGCACGCACAGCACCGAGGACCGGCGTCAGCACCGCGACGATCAGACCCAGCAAGCCCGTGGCGGCGCCGATGTTGCTGAATCCCTTGTCGGTAGCGGAGGTGAGCGACTCCCACAACTTGCTCGCATTCGCGCCGAGCGTGCGATACGAGAAGAAGATCACCGCCAGCAGGAACACCGTGATCGCGAGGCGCAACCAGAAGCGCCGTGCACGAATGAGCAGCAGGGTCGCGCGAAAATCCACGCCTGACAGCGTGTGCCAGGCCGGCACGCCTTGCGCGTGGATATTGGCGAGCAGGGAGCCGAGCAGATTCTCGCCGCTCTGGTGATGCCACGCGTTGAACCACACGGGCCGATAGCCGTAACGCGTCAGATCGTGCCGCAGGAGATTCATCAACGAGCTCTTGCCCGTACCCCACTCGCCCGTCACTGCGATCGTCAGCGGCGGTTCGGTGCGCCGGTTACGCATGAAGCGCGACAGTCCCAACGCGATGTCGCGCAGACCGGCCGGATCGGGATCCTTCCATCCGATGGGCCGATCCGAAGCGGCGGCATCCGTGATGGACGAAGGTTGCCGCTCGACCGCGGGCGCCCGCAGATGTCGATGTACGGCCACACCGGCTGCGGCGATCAACAACGCAGTCGCGACCCAGATCCAGGGCGATGGATAGCGCACGTACTTCACCGCTCGGAAGGTTGCGCCTGCATCCTTGCTGACACATACGCGGCCCAGCACGAGCAACACGGCACGATCGGCGGATGCAAATGCCACGTCGATGAGCGGCGCACGCGTGGGAACGACAGCCGGCGTCCAGGTGCGGCCTGCGTTCGATGTACGCACCAACGCGCCGCTGCTGTCGATCTTCAAACCCTGCCGTGCATCGAAGAACTCGACAGCACCGGCACTCGCGCTCTTCGGTGCATCGTTGAAGACGGGTGCATCGGAGCTAATGCCCCAACGGCTGCCGCCGTCGTCCGTCCTCAGCACGAGGTTGCCGCCGCCGAGAATCACTCCGCGGGAAGCGTCGGTCATGCGCAGATCGGTGAACGTGCCGTGTGATATGGCGAGCGGTTCCCAATGGTCGCCGTGATCGGTGGATCGCAGCAGCGTGCCACCCGCCCCTGCGGCATATAGGGCCGTGGGGGTAGATACGATGCTCGTCACCGCGCTGGCGGCGCCGCCCGCGCGAGTTCGTTGCCACCGTTTCCCACCGTCGGCCGTGACGTAGAGCGCGCCGGATGTACTTGCCACGACCAGACGACCCTCCGTCGTGAATCGAGCGGCAGTGAAAGTCGGCGACCGCTCGTTCGCGGCATCGAATGCGATGGGCGTCCACGTGCGTCCTGCGTTGGAGGTACTGAGGATCGCGCCATTGCGCCCGACGCCGACGACCATGGCGGTGTCACGAATCGCCAACGCTCGCAGATCGCGCGTCGTTGCATCTGCGTATTCCACAGTGGATCGGCCCGCACGACTCGGTGCCGCCCGCACGGTCTCGATAGCCTCGGTGCCGACGACGAGCCATTGACCGGCGCTCAACGGTGCGAGCGCGATGAAAGGTCCTGCACTCAGTGCGATCGTGCTCCACGTCTCGCCCGCGTCCTGCGTGCTGATCGCAATGCCGCTCTTGCCGACCGCGATGCCGTCGCCAGCATCGATGTTCACAGCCAGCAGTGTCTCGCTGACAGACGTCTTGCGCGGGCGCCATGTTTCTCCGCCATCGTGGGTGAACAACATCAGCCCGCGCTCGCCAACGGCAACGGCACGCTTCTCATCCAGCACCTGGACGCCGTACAGCGCGGCGCGCGTGAGATCGAATGGCGGCTCTTGCACCGGGGGCGATGCGTTGGCTTGCGGTTGCGCTGGAGGTTCCGGTGCTTTGGCTTTCACCGTCGTTCGCGGTGACGGTGCGGGTTGCTTGGAAACCGGCGGCTCTTTTGCAGTGACCGGCTCCTTCGATTGCACGGCTTCTTTGGATAGTTCAGCGGGTGCATTCGGCGCCGCCACTGGCATCTTGCTGTTCGAATAGTCTTCCTTCGATGGGACCTGCGATTGAATCGGCGATTGAATGGGCGATTGAACGGGCGACTGGGCTGATGACTGCGATGAATACGGAGGCGGCTCACCCGCGTAGGCGCTGCCGATGAAATTCCATGCCCTGAGTTTCGCTGCCGGAGTTGGAGGCTCGTCGACGGACGGCGCGTCGCCCAGCAGCACCGTCCCGCGCATCCACGTGCGTCCACCATCGCGTGTCCCGATGATGAGTCCTTGTTCGCCCACGGCCCAGACGACACGTCCATCCGCCGACGCGTCGAGCGCATGCAGGTCGCCTTCGATCACCGGCATGCGCATGAAGGCGTTGCGCTCGATCGGTGTGAACCACCAGCGCAGTCCGGTCACGGGCTCGAGGGCGTTCGGCAACGGCCGGTGCACGTCCGTGTACCACGCGCCCAGAATGACCAGCACGAATGCCACCGCCAAGAAGGCGAGCGCCCCGACTCGCATGCGCAATCCCGCTGCTGGCTGCATGACAGCCTCCTCTCCTCAGGCCGGGCGCCGAGTATAGGAGCGTCGAGCGGGTGGGCGGTATGTCCTTTCGGGTGATCTCTACAACACGTCGTGTAGTCGATATGCCGTCCACTCCCATACCCGGTCGTACCACGGCCGCCGCACCCACTCGGCTCGTTTCAGCTCCGTGCTGCGACGCAGATCGTTACGGAACGCAGCGATCAACTCCTGGGCCACGCCCTGATCGAGCAGACCGATCCCGACTTCCTCGTTGAGCGCCAGCGAGCGCGAGTCGAAATTCGTCGAGCCGACATGCGACCACGCGCCATCGACGATCACGATCTTCTGGTGCAACAGCGTGGGCTCGAATTCGTAGACGTGCACCCCGGCCTCCAGCAGGGACGCATAGAGATAACAGCCCGCACGCCGCACGAACGGGCTGTCCGTTTTGCGGCCAGGGACCATGAGGTGCACCGTGACACCGCGCTTCACCATCATCCCGAGCAGCTTGCACACGCCGTCGTCGGGGGCGAAGTAAGGGTTCTGAATGATGACTTCGCGACGCGCGCACGCGATGGCCAGGGTGTAGAGCAACGCGACTGAAGACACCGCGTCGCCCGAGGCGCTGCTCACCACATGCGCATCGATGTCTCCCTTGGTTTCCAGTTCGGGAAAGCAGCCGGGACCGGCGGGAACGCAGTGCGTCTCTTCGATCCAGTTCTCCATGAACACGGCTTGCATGGAATAGACCGCGGGGCCTTCGAGGCGCACAGCCGTGTCGCGCCAGTGATCCTTGTCCTGTGCCTCGCCGCGCCATTGATCGGCCACGCCATGTCCGAACGTGTAACCGATCTCGCCGTCGACCACGAGGAGCTTGCGATGCGTGCGGTGATTGAAGCGACGCAGGTTCCACCAGCGCGGCCGACAATACTCCGTCATCTCGCCGCCTGCCTGCTGCAGCCGCTGAATGAGCTCCGCTGTGGCGCTGATGCCGCCCATCGCATCGATGAGCACACGCACTTTCACACCCGCGCGCGCCTTGGCACACAAGAGATCGATGAACTCGCGCTCCAGAGTGCCCTTGGTCCACACGAAGGTTTCCAGATGCACGGTGTGACGGGCGCCGCGAATGTCGTCCAGCATGGCCGGGAAGACCGCTCCGTTCTGCAACACGCGTGCGCTGTTGCCGTGATGGACGGCAGCGGCAGTCAGGCCAGCCAGGGTGTCGATCCCGTCTGTGATCTTCGGCATGGCGTCGAGATCCAGCTCGAGATACGGCGTGTGCCGACGCGTGGTGAGGATGAAATAGCAGGTGGCAAGCGCGATGCCGACGAACACCCAGAGAACCGCAGTACCCATTGACTCGCTTACTCCCGATCGCCCGACGGGTGAACGCACCGGTCGGCGTGAGGGATCCGCAGTCGGTCAGCTCTTCCGTGCCGGTGCCGACTGTTGGGCCGCTTCCCAGGCGGCGGCCAGGGTTTCGCCCTCGAGGCCCTGCGAACGCAGGATCGCAACTGCGCCCTCCTCGCTGTAGCGCGAGTGCCCCACTGCGACGGCCAATGCGCCGCAGAGCTCCGCGAAGTACAGCGTCTGGCCGAGCGGGCCCATCGCTGGAGGCGAGCATTCTTCGATCTGCTCTTTCAGTGCCCTCAGTGAAGCGCCCGACAAGTCCCACTGCGTGGCGATCGTGCCGCACAGCTGCGCGCCGTGCTGCTGCATCAGGCGAATGAACACCTCCGCGCGGGGCAGGACGTCCGGCATCTCGCGATACTGCTCGGTGGTGAACCGAAAGAGCACGATGCGGCTCAGCGCCGAGATCAATGCCAACAGTTGGGCTGCCAGCGGATCGCCACTGCCGGTGCGCTGGGCGAGCGACTGCGCGGCGAAGCCGGCGCGCTGCGCCTGATCCCACGTCGTCGGCGCGAAGTGATCGAAATAGCCGGCGGGCAGCCTGAACAGCGGTTGCAGGATGAGCGTGGCCAGAATCGCACGCACGCCATCGGTACCCAACATGGCGAGCGCGCGGTCCACGCTTTCGGTCGGACGCACTGTCGTGCGGTAGTACGCCGTGTTCGCCCGTTGCAGGACACCGCCCGCGAGCGCCGGATCCTGCAGGATCATCTGCACGACGGCGCGCCGGTCGCGTTCTTCATCGTTCAGCGCCTGCATGAGCTTCGGCAACAGCATCGGCCGGCGCGGCAGATAGCTCTGGTCGGGCACGAACGCCGCCAGCTTCGAGCTGGCACGCTCGAACACGGTCGCATGCTCGCCCAGGATCAGATAGTCGAAGCGCGGCACACCGAAGGCGAGCTTGAAACATTCATCGCGCACTTCCGCGATGGCGGGCGTCGTATGGGACACCGGTTCATCGGCTTCGGGTGTGACGACCTGCGCAGCGGGCGTGGCGGTTGGCTGGCGCGTTGGTTGGCGTCGCTTGCGAAGCGCGACGACGCCGACGGCTGCGATGATTGCAAGCAGGAGGACTAGGGCAATGAGCTGCACGCAGAGGGCCCGGGCGGATTACTCAGTGTGTATGGTGGTTGTTCTTTTCGCTCGTGCACAAGACGGCGGTACAGGACGTGACCGTCGCACAAGCTGCCGTCTTTCACAACCTCCTCGAAGGGTCGCTGCGTTCGAGTGCTACTCCGCCGCAACCTGCACCGCCCCGCGCGGCCGGCGTGTAAACCACACGAAGACGATGATGCCGAACGTGATCCAGCCGGAGATCCAGAAGAAATCCAGGGCGGACAGGAAGTGAGCCTGGCTCTCCAACGAGCGCACCAGTGCGCTCAGCCCCTGCGCATCGTTCAGGCCCATCCCATGCAACGCATCCAACGCCTGCTGCGCACGCGGATCGAATGCGCTGGTGGCTTCGGCCAGCCGCGACTGATGAACGGAGGCGTCGCGATCCCAGAAGGTCGTCGTGATCGAGGCCCCGAACGAGCCGCTCGTGATGCGCACGAAGTTCGACACGCCCGAGGCAAATGGAATCCGGTGCGGCTCGATACCACCGAGAAGGATGTTGAGCATCGAAACGAAGAACATCGACATACCGATGCCTTGCACGATGGACGGCACCACGAACCAGGCGAAGCTGGCGTCGGCGGTGAATTGCGCGCGCATCAGATAGGACGACGCGAAGGCAATGAAGCCTGCCGTGGCAAAGACGCGTGCATCGATGCGAGCGAAGTACCTGGCCACGAGCGGCGACAACAGTACGGCGACCAGGCCGGCCGGTGCAGCCGCAAGGCCGGCCCAGGTCGCGGTGTAACCCAGCCACGTCTGCATCCACAAAGGCGTCAGCAAGACGGCCCCGAAAAAGATCGCAAAGCCAAGCGCATACGGAATCATGCCGAGCGCGAAGTTGCGATTGCGGAAGAGCGACAGATCGATGATCGGATGCTTCTCGCCCAGCTCCCAGATGATGAACGTGATGAAGCCGAGCACGGCGATGAGCGCTTCGATGCAAATCAGCGGCGAGGAGAACCAGTCCTTGTCCTTGCCGGTGTCGAGCATGATCTGCAGGGCTCCCACCCAGACGACCAGCAGCAAGCAGCCGATCACGTCGATGGGCACGCGCCGTGTCGGTGTTTCGTGATGACGTAGTCCCCTGGCGCAGACGTACACAGAGAACATGCCGAAGGGCACGTTGAGCAGGAAGATCCACGGCCAGGAATAGTTGACGGCCACATAGCCGCCGAGAATCGGGCCGCACACCGGCGCCACGAGCGTCGTCGTGGACCAGATGACGAGTCCGATATTTTTCTTTTCCGGCGGGAAGATGGAGAGCAGAAGTGCTTGCGAGCCCGGGATCATGGGGCCGGACACGACGCCCTGCATGATGCGAAACACGATCAGCGACGGAAGACTCCAGGCGATGCCGCACAGGAACGATGCCAGCGTGAAGAGAAGCGCCGATATCACGAACACCTTCACGACGCCATAGCGCTGCGTCAGCCGCCCCGTCAACGGCAACGCGATGGCATTCGATACACCGAACGAGGTGATGATCCAGGTGCCCTGATCGATGGAAAAGCCCAGGTCGCCGGCGATGGTCGGAAGCGACACATTCGTGATCGTCGTGTCGAGCACTTGCATGAATGGCGCGAGCGCAAGGCCGGTGGCAACCAGTGCGCGCGATGCAAGTGGCGGTGGCGTTGCCGCCGCGGCGTTGGCGCTCACGGCGACAGGCGGCTCGTCAGCTGGGTGCCGGCATTCGCTGCGATGATGCGCGCAATTCGCTGCGTGGCCGCTTCGTCGTGCGCATCATTCGCCACGAGCTGCTGTGGCTGTGCCCGGATCTGCTGTGCCGCCAGCGAGCCGGGCGTGTCGTGCAGATCGATCTGCGCGTGCATCGACAAGCCGACGCGCAGCGGATGCGATGCAAGCTCGTTCGGCTCCAGCGCGATGCGCACGGGAACACGCTGCACGATCTTGATCCAGTTGCCGCTCGCATTCTGCGCCGGCAGCAACGCAAAAGCGCTGCCACTGCCTGCGCCGACGCCGACGACGCGGCCGTGATACTCGATGTCATCGCCATAGAAATCCGATTCCAGCGTCACGGGCTGACCGATCCGCACGCGGGCAAGCTGCACTTCCTTGAAGTTCGCATCGACCCACGCATTCGCGAGCGGCACGACGGCCATGAGCGGCGCACCCGCCGCGATGCGAGCACCGATCTGCACACTGCGGCGCGCGACCGCGCCACTGACCGGCGCAACGATCCGAGTGCGCTTCAAGGCGAGCTCGGCATCGCGCACATGCGCAGCCGCGGACAGGACCTGCGGATGCGTTTCGATGACCGTGCCATCGATCTGCGTATTGGTGGTCTGCAGCGCCTCGCGTGTCACGTTCAGCGCCGCTTCGAGCTGCGCGACCTGATCCTTGGCGTGTTGAAAGTCTTCGCCGGAGAGCGCTCCGTCGTGTGCGATCTGCTGGCGCCGTGCGAGATCCGCCCGCGCCGCGGCGAGTAGAATGTCGCGCTCGCGCAGCTGCGCCCGCAAGCCACTGGCTTGCGCGAACAGGCCACGCACTTCACGCACCGCGCGCGCAAGCTCCGCTTCGGCTTGTGCCATCGCGACTTCTGCATCGGACCGGTCGAGCTCCACCAGCAGCTGACCCCGCTCGACCTGCTGCGTATCGTCGACATGAACGGCAACCACGGCGCCGGGCACTTCGCTCGTGATCTGTACGAGATCGGAAGCGACGTAGGCATCTTCGGTGCTTTCGTAGTAACGGCCGTGCACCAGCCAGTAGGCGCCATACGCAATACCGACCGCCAGGACGACAGCCGCGAGAACGAGGAGCCGTGTGCGGCGTTGGCTGGTCGGAGCGTCATCTGCATCGGGACTGTTCATCGAGAAACTCCGCTTGCAGCCGGCGCGTGCGTGGCTGCATCGAAACGACCGCCGAGCGTCATGCGCAGTGCGACGCGGGCGGAAACGAGATCGGCATTGGCATTGACGAGGTCGCGCCGTGCGTCGAGCACCTGCGCATCGGCATTGAGAACGGTGAGCTGCGTCGTGAGACCCGCGCCATAGCGTTTGCGCGCCAGGTCATAGGCGCCTGTCGAGGCATCGACGGCCTGCTGAATCGCCCCGATCTGCCGCACGATGGTTGCGCTGAGGGTGAGTTGGTCGGCGGTCTCGCGCACAGCATCGAGTACGGTGGCGTTGTACGTTGCAACGGCCGCATCCAGTTCCGCCGTCGCGCCTTGGTATTCGGCCCGCAGGCGCTGCGCATCGAAGATCGGCAGATGCAGCGCGGGACCTGCGCCGTAGACGAGACTGTCATGCTTGGCGAGGTTGTCGAGACCGATGGCTTGCGTGCCGACAAATGCTTTCAGGTTCACATCTGGATAGAACGCGGCGCGCGCCGCGGCGCGCCCGGCCGTTGCCGCTTCGATGCGCGCCCGCGTCGCGAGCACATCGGGGCGATGACTCAACAAGTCGAGCGGCAGTCGATCCGGCAGGCTCAACTCTGCCGTGACATTCAACTGCGGTCGCTGGATCTGCGCATAGCGATCCGCGCCGTAACCGGCCAGCGCGGCAAGACGATGCACCGCCAGGTCGCGGGCACTCTCCGCTTGCATGACGCCTGCGCGTGCCTGGGCGAGGTTGGCCTCGGCGGTCTTGAGCTCGATCTGCGTATCGAGACCTGCATCCACGCGGCCGCGCGTCAGTCGCAGCAGCTCTTCGCGCTGTACTTGCAGCCGTGTGGCGATGTCGAGCAGGTCCCACGTGCGGTGCAGGTTGAGATAGGCCTGAGCGATCGCTCCGGTCAGCGCGAGCCGCGCCGCCTCGACATCGAGACGACTGGCTGCGAACTGCGATTCGGCCTGGCGAATCAAGGCGGCCTGTCGCCCCCAGAAATCGAGCGTCCAACTCAGATTGGCCGTGGCCTGGCCCACCCAATAGCGATTGCCGCCAAAGGGCGGCGGGACGTAGTAGTCGGCGGAAAGGCGTTGCCACGTTTCCTCCGCATCGAGCGCGAAGTGGGGATCGTTGGCTGCATTCGCGGCGGTGGCCTGCGCTCGCGCGGAGCGTACGCGTGCGAGCGCCTGAGCCAGGCTGGGGCTGTCACGCAACGCGTCCGCCATCAGGGTGTCGAGCTGTGCGTCAGCGAATGCTTGCCACCATTCCTCGGCAGGAACGTTCTCTGCAGTCCCGGTCAGACCCAGCACTTCGCTGCGAATCGGCGCACCAGCTGGGGTTTCCGTTTGCGGCGTGACACAGCCACTCAGCAGCAGCGCAAGCACGATGCTGAGAACTCCGGATCTCACGACGCGCCTGCCTGGCGTGATTGCTGCACGTCTCTCAGCTTGTCGATGAGCTTGCTGAGCAGCCGCGCGAATTCGTTGAACTCCGCCTTGCTGAAATCACCCACGGCGATGTTGAGTCGCTCGACGGCCAGTGGGATGAGGTCGACCGCTTGTTTGCGGCCGGCAGGTGTGAGCTGCAGCTGCACGACGCGCCGATCCTCCTTGCTGCGCTCGCGCACGATGTAGCCGCGCTCCTCCAGCTGATCCAGGAGGCGGGTCAAGGCGCCGGTGTCGTGACGCATCTCGCGGCACAGGTCGCTGGCCGTCATGGCCGCACCTTCGCGCAGCTTCATCAGCACGATCCACTGCATGAAGCTGATGTCGCGATCCGTGAACGCATCCGACACGCATTCGACCATGAGGGTCTGTGCCAGCTTCAGCAGGTAGCCGATGCTCGCCGCCGTCGTGAACGTCTTGCTGTCGTAGTGCTTGCCAGCCATTGCTATTTATCTGCCTCGGCAGAGATTGCCCTGGCAGATAATGCTCCGGCAGCCAAATGGCCGTCAACGGGGGTTGGCAAGATCGCAGGCGGTTCCCTTGGGCACGACAGGGAGGACTCAAACGAGCGGCAAATCCATCAAACGCAGTACCCGTTTGCTTGCATAGTGCCGATAGCTCTGAGCGATCAGGCTCCGCACGACCTTCCAATCCGCGGACTTCCCGACGTCGAGCTCGATCCAACCGTTGTGCCCGATGTAGGGCGGCACCGAGAACAGCGGATCCGCCGTGAACAACCCCTGCTGCGCACGACCTACCCAGAACGCGACGCCGATGCCCCGCTCGCGTGAGAGCGCGCGGGCGAACACCTTCTTCCCCACGCGCCACACCGGATGACCGAACTGCCGCGCTTCAGCGGTTTCAGGCAGCGGCAGACAGATGGCACGCATGGCCTTGAGCACGGCCACACCCCGCTTCGAGGCGAACGGGTCGATGGTCTCGCGTCTGAGGGGCACCGAGGGTGGCCGGATCCGCTTGGGGTTGCCGATCTGCCGAGACAGCTTGGTCGGCGCGACTTTTTCATACGCTTCGCGCACCAGCTCTGCGATGCGTTGCCACGCCAGCCCCCGGTCGAGCAGCACGCCGAGCCAGCCCCGCGGCCCCACATAGGGCGGCACGAAGAAGTACCGCGGTTCTTCACGCACGTACACACTCTGGGCGCCCGGAGGAGCGTTGAGCCAGAGCGCGATGCGGCCGTCGCCGTGATGATTGAGCGCGTAGACGCTGAAAATCTTGCCGCGTACACGGAAATTCGACATGCCGTGCGCGGCGACTTCTTCGGCTTCGGGGAAGCTCAGGCAGAGCTCGCGAACGACTGCGGTGATATCTCGGCGGGGCATAGGGGTGACGGGTGACGGCCAACGGGTGACGGCCAGATTGTAGCGGGGCGCCTGCTATTCTTGCCGTTGCCCGTTGCCCGTTGCCCGTTGCCCGTTGCCCGCGATCCTCCATGCCCCGCATCAGCGCCCGCTCCATTTCTCTGCACATCATCATCAGTACGGTGACCGTGCTGCTGACGCTCGCACTGCTCGTCGGCTGGACGCTCGTGATCGTGCAGAACATGAGCCTGCGCGGAGCGATGTGGGGCAACACGTGGTTGCTGGTCGGCGGCATCGCCTTCTTCATCGTGATCATGAGCGTGCTGGTCATGTTCAGCGTGTTCCTCGTGCGCGAGATCCTGGAGGTGCGTCGCCAGCAGACGTTCATCGACTCCGTGACGCACGAGCTGAAGAGCCCCCTCGCGTCGATCAAGCTCTGCCTGGACACGCTCGCGCGCCCGGAGCTGTCGCACGAGCAGCGCGAACGGTTGCGTCAGATGATGCTGGGAGACGTCGATCGCTTGTCCGTGTTCGTCGATGACATCCTGGAAGCGAGTCAACTTTCGCATGGACGGCGCACACAGTCCTGGACGGTCGTGAGCGTTCCAGCGCTCGTGCAGCGTTGCGTGGAGATGGTGCGACGCCGCTACAACCTCGACGATGCGGCCATCGCCGTCGAAGTGGATGCGGACATCAGCCTGCCCACTGATCCGACGGCGCTGGAAACGATTCTCAAGAATCTGCTCGACAATGCCGTCAAATATTCGGGCAGCACACCGCGCGTCACCCTGACGGTGCACAGGATCGGCAGCGATCAACTCGAGCTTGCGG
Organism: Steroidobacteraceae bacterium; assembly: GCA_035276085.1. Lineage (GTDB taxonomy): Bacteria > Pseudomonadota > Gammaproteobacteria > Steroidobacterales > Steroidobacteraceae > DATELY01. The sequence goes on from DATELY010000252.1 coordinate 45,344, forward strand.
TGAGCGATAACGGCATCGGCATCGCGAAAAGCCACCTGAAGCGCATCTTCAAGCGCTTCTATCGTGTGCCGAGCGAAGAGGTGTATGCGCGCAGCGGTACCGGACTGGGGCTATATGTCGTGGCTGCACTGGTGCGCAATCTGGGCGGCCGCATCGAAGCGCGCTCGACCGGCCTCGCTCACGGCACGTGCATGTCCGTGCGCCTGCCACTGACATCGGGCGGTGAGTCGACGTCATAGCTAGTGGCACTGATTGTGGATTATCTGAGTGAGCGGCCGGCTGGCGAGCTGGCTTGTTGGCCAGAAGGTTTTGCCAGGGCTTCTGGCCAGCCGACCAGCAAGCCAGCACGCGCAAGCCTCGGTATCGAATCAGTTGTTACGGGCCACTCGTAATCGCGCAATCGCGTAAGCTGCAACGTAGTCGAAACGGCATCACAGTCCTCGTGCAATGAGTCACTCTCCGTCAGACCAAAGCAGTGCAGCCGATGCCGCGCGCATTCTCGTCGTGGAAGACGAAGCCCATCTTGCAGCCGGCTTGAAACTGAATCTCGAGCTCGAGGGCTATCAAGTGGATGTCGCCCGCTCGCTGCGCGAAACCGGAGCGCAGTTGGTACAAGGCTCGGTGTACGACTTGATGATCCTCGACGTGATGCTGCCCGATGGCGATGGTTATTCGCTCTGCAGGAAGCTGCGCGATGCGGGTAACTACACGCCCGTCATCATGCTCACGGCACGCAGCCGGCCCGACGATCGCGTACGCGGCCTGGATTCGGGCGCGGACGACTACCTGGCAAAGCCGTTCGAGCTGTCCGAGTTGCTGGCACGCGTGCGGTCCGCCTTGCGTCGGAGCAGTTGGGCCGCGCGGGACAGCACGGTCGAGAGCACTCGCGGCACACTGAGCTTCGGGCAAGCCGCAATCAATTTCGATACTCACGAAGCCACCGCTGCCGGCAAGCCGGTGCGGCTCACGCAGCTCGAGCTCGATCTCCTCTATTACTTCGCGCGTAATCCGGGCCGCGTGCTGTTGCGTGAGGAATTGCTGGAGCAGGTATGGAAGCTGCGCAATGCGCCGAACACGCGCAGCGTGGACAATTTCATCTCGCGGTTACGCAAGTATTTCGAGCCGCAACCGGAGCGTCCCCGGTTCTTTCTGTCACACCGGGGGGCAGGGTACAAATTCGTGCCCGAAGGAGAAGGCGAGGCCGAAGTGCCAACCGCGTCCCACTCCGAGCCGTCGTGACACAACTTTTACACTTGGCGACGGAAGCTTAACGCGAGTGCAAGACGAGCTACCCCATGATGCTCACGCCGCCACTTCGCGGCGCGAGAGATCGGCTTGTGTCACACACCAAGACCCCGCGACGCTACAACTATCTGGGCGCGCTCCCATTCGTGCTGGTTCACCTGGCCGCCCTCGGCGCGCTCTGGAGTGGAGTCACACCGGCGGCGGTGATCTGCTGCGTCGTGCTGTTCTTCGTGCGCATGTTCGCGGTCACGGGCGGCTACCACCGCTACTTCTCGCATCGCACGTACAAGACCAGCCGCGTCTTCCAGTTCGTCCTGGCCTTCCTCGCGCAGACGACAGCGCAGAAAGGCGCGTTGTGGTGGGCCGCGCACCATCGTCAACACCACCGCTTCTCCGATCAACACGGCGATCTGCATTCGCCGGTGATCGACGGCTTCTGGTATTCGCACATGGGCTGGCTGTTCAACGGCACCGCGGCGACCGACTACAGCAAGATCCCCGACTTCGCTGCGTACGCCGAGCTGCGCTTCCTGAATCGCTATCACTTGCTGCCACCCATCGCGATGGGCGTGGCGACATTCCTCGTGTTGGGATGGCCCGGCCTGTTCGTGGGTTTCTTCCTGAGCACCGTGCTCACGTGGCATGCGACGTTCACGATCAACTCGCTCTCCCACGTGTTCGGCAAGCGCCGCTTCGCGACCACCGACGACAGCCGCAACAACTGGCTGCTCGCCCTGCTCACGTTGGGCGAGGGCTGGCACAACAACCACCATCGCTTCCCGGCATCGACGCGACAAGGTTTCTACTGGTGGGAAGTCGACATCACGTACTACGTGCTGACGGTGCTCTCATGGTTCCGCATCGTGTGGGATCTGCGTCCCGTACCGGAGCGCATCCTTGAAGAAGGCCGGATGCTGGACAGCGGCGCGGTCGTCGTACGCCCGTCTTAAAGCGCCTCGAACCGCCACCGCATTTCCACCGTCGCAGTGCCATCGCCCTTCGCTGTCGCGAAGGGCACGTTGCTGAGGGTGGTTGGGAGTTGCCCCCACCCCAACCCTCCCCCGCTGCGCAGGGGAGGGGGTTGTGCAGTAGCGATCCTTACTTACCACCCTGACTCCGCGCTCTTGCTCCCTCCGCTGCGCAACGGTTTATGTGCGTGCTGTTTATGGCATTCTCTTACCATCCTGACTCCGCGCTCTTGCTCCCTCCCCTGCGCAGCGGGGGAGGGTTGGGGTGGGGGCACTCTGAGCCCGCCGCTCTGCATCGGTGCACGCGCCAGTGACTCTGCTACCCTCGCGCGAGTCGGCAGTGGAGGTGCTCATGCGTGTCCGTTGCTTCTGCGTTGCTCTGGGTATCGCGTTGTCGGGCTCTGGTGCCCTGTTCGCCGCAGACGCGGAGTCCGAAGTAGCGGCGTTGGAAGCCCAGTGCGAAGCCGCGCGCGAAGCGAAATTGAAACCGCTGCGTGATGCGGAAATCGAGAAGTGCAAGAACGAACAGGGCAAGGACCCTGGATATTGCGAGCGCTATTGGCGGGATCTCGGCAACGCGGTCAAGCTGCCGAACGGCAACTGGAAGCCGCGCATGTTCGACGATCTGCCGGAATGCGTGCGGGCGTTCGAGGCGCGGAAGAAGTTGAACCTGGAAGGCAAGTAATTCGTGTCCCCTCCCCTGCGAAAGCGGGGGAGGGTTAGGGTGGGGGCAAGCGCGGCAACGCCTCTTTAAGAGCCCCCATCCTGTCCTTCTGATGTGCAGGGATGCACAAATGGCGCGGGCGCATGGATGCGCAGGAGCGGCCCCCGCTCCGCAAGGGAAGGGACGCATATTCCAAGCTGCAGCTCATTTCCCTATCAACTGATCCACCCGATCCCGCCAATGCGACGAGCCGCAATGTTCCGCGCCGGGCTGCAACCTTTTGCTCGCGTGCCTGCATCAAACTCCCCGCACGATCGAAGACACGATCGGCACAGGACCGCCACCCTCAATTCGTTCCCGGGGAGTCGCCATGTCAGTCCGCACCCACAGCTCGCAACTGAAGACACTCGTGCTTGCCGTTGCCACGTCCACTGCGTTGCTGGGCGTGAGCTATGGCGTACACGCGGAGGATGCCGTACCGCAGGTCAAAGTCGACTATTCGGATCTGGATCTGAGCAACGACACCGATGCGAAGCGGCTATATCAACGCTTGCGCGCAGCCGCGCGCGCAGCCTGCAGCTCGTACAACGGTCTCGAGCTGTACAAAGTGAAGCTCAAACGCGAATGCAAGACTGCAGCGCTCAATCGTGCCGTGTCAGACGTGAACAGCTCCGCCGTGCTCGCATTGCATGAGGCACGCTCACCGGTGAAGCTGGCGTCGAAGACGAGCGCGCAATCATCGAAAGGGTGATTCACTGTCCTCGGCAGGCGGCCCGCTCAGCGGGCGCCTGCTTCATCACCGCGAGCGACCGGCAGTCACGTCTGCCGTGCTCGTCACCGACTCGATGAACCGTACGCTCTGCTCCACGATGGGCAAGCGCGAGCCCGACACCCACGCGAACGCGGCCAACGTCGTGGCGTGCCCGGCGTCGGAATAGAACTCCGTTTCGACTCTCACTCCGGCACGCTGGAGGGCGTCGCGCAGTTTTTCTGCATGGCGCAGGTTGACGACATCATCTTTCGCACCGTGAACGAGGAGTGTGGGTGGCACCGTCGCATCGATGTGCGCGACCGGCTGCCAATCCTCGTGCACGTACGGCGCGGCGAAGATCGTGCGTAGCAGGTCCGAATTCGGATCCAGTGCGTAGGGACCCGACAATCCGATGACACCGCGTATGGCAGCGGGATCAGCACCCGCCCGGCGTAACCGACCGTGATCGTAGGCAACGAACGTGGCGATATGGGCACCGGCCGAGTGTCCCATCAACACGATGCGCTGCGGATCGCCACCCCATTCCGCCGCGTGCGCCTGGACCCATGCGACCGCAGTCGTCGCATCTTCGATGAACGCAGGAAACTTGACGGCTGGATACAAGCGGTAGTTCGGCAGTACCGCAACGACTCCGTGTTTCGCGAGCGCAGTGCCGACGAAACGATAGTCGGCTTTATCGCCGGTAGCCCAGGAACCGCCGTGCCAGAACACGACGACGGGCAGCTGACGCGCAGACGCCGGCGCATACACATCGAGCTGCTGCCGTGGCCCGGGGCCGTAGCTCACATCGCGTGCGCGCTGCTGCGAGCCGAAATACGTCGGCGCATTGGCCACGCCGAACAGCAGACCGCTGCACGCCGTCAATCCTGAGCTCACAAGCACCAACGCAAGACGCAGCCATCGTTTGAATTGCATTTCGACTACTACGCCAGATGCGCCGCTTCGGATTCTAAGGATCGGCACGGCCCGCGCGTACCATCGTTGCGAGCAATCGATCCAGCAATGCGGCGGGGTCCTTGCACTTCCCCGTGTGCACGGGCGACATCTGAATCATCGTGCTACGCGGTGCCACGAGCCAATGAAAGCGCTCGCGGGCGGAGAGCATGCCAATCGGACCGGCGGCCGCTCCGCCGGCGCAGATGACGGGAATGCTCGCGAGATGGGTGCGGACCGTTTGCATGTCGACGCCGGCATACAGCGCGAGGACACGCTGCTCGTCCAGCTCGATGCGACAGGCCAGGAAGTCGCGCTCGGCGCAGGAGACGATCACGCCCGCGTTGACGAACTCCTCGCGCTCCACGCGAGGCACGACACGCACGATCGCATAGTCATACGAGCAAAGATCGTGCACGCACTGCCTCCTCGACGAATGGATGCGGAGATTCGAGACGGCGTAACAGATACTCGACGTAGGCTTCGCGATGCTCATGCGTCGAAGCGAACAAGGGCTCGTGACCGAACCAGGCATCCGGCACTTGCGCAACGATGTCGCGAATCAGGCTTGCCGTGAGCCGCGCACTCAGCCGCTCGTCCGTCGAGGGCATCGAATCGGCGTAACGCAGCAGCACGTGATCCTTGATCCTGGCGAACGCGTCGCGGCTGCGTTGCAGATAGTCGCTGCCCCAGGCGTGATGAAAGTACAACGCAGCACCGTGGTCGATGAGCCGAATGCGTCGATGCCACACGAGCAGGTTCGTGTTGCGGGCCGTACGATCGACATTCGATACGAAGGCATCGAACCAGACGATCTCGGACGCCAGCTGTGCATCCGGGGTGATCGCGACCGGATCGAACATCACGGAGCCGGGCAGATAGTCGAGCGCGATGTTCAAGCCCGCGCTGGCACGCAGCAGATCCTGGATTTCGGGATCGGGCTCGGTGCGCGCCAGATCGGCATCCAGCTCCATCAACACGAGCTCCGGCACCGGCAATCCCAACGCGCGTGCAATTTCTCCCGCGATCAGTTCTGCGATCAGGACTTTGGGCCCCTGGCCCGCACCTCGGAACTTGAGCACGTACATGCCATCGTCGTCGCCTTCGACGATGGCGGGCAGCGAGCCTCCTTCGTGGAGTGGCGTGACGTAGCGTGTGGCACCGACGGTTCGCAGCGGCATGCGGGCGAGGATAGAACAAGACTGCAACCAAGCACAGAACACCTGCACTGCGGAGCCCCGCTGTCGAGGTAACGGGCGATGACCGCCATGGGCTCTGGATCTCCTTGCTTCGCGTGCGCGCCTCCCCAACACTACGCGCGCAATTCGATGCCTGGAGATCCCGATGAAAGAGTGCCTGCGTCAGTCGATCGGACCGTTTGCATTGCTGTGTGTCGCTCTGTTGAGCGCGTGCAGCCGCGGTGGCTCGGACGGGCAGCAGCCCGCCGTTCAAGTCATCAAGATCGATGGCTCCAGCACCGTGTTCCCGATTGCCGAAGCCGTCGCGGAAGAATTCATGGCATCGGGCACGCGTGTGCGTGTCACCGTCGGGTTGTCCGGTACGGGCGGGGGTTTCAAGAAGCTGTGCCGCGGCGAGATCGACCTCTCCAATGCGTCGCGTCCGATACTCACCGAGGAAATGGAGAAGTGCCGCGCCGCGGGCGTGCAGTACATCGAGCTGCCCGTTGCGTTCGACGCCATCACCGTTGTCGTGAATCCCCACAATGACTGGGTGAAGAGCCTGACGCTCGCGGACTTGAAGAAGATGTGGGAGCCTGCGGCACAAGGCGTCATCAAGCGCTGGAATCAGGTTCGTCCCGAATGGCCCGACGCACCGCTCATGCTGTTCGGACCGGGCGCGGACTCAGGCACGTTCGACTACTTCACTGAAGCAATTACGGGCAAAGCCAAGTCGAGCCGCGGCGACTACACGGCCAGCGAAGACGACAACGTGCTGGTGCAAGGCGTCGAGAACAACAAGAACGCACTCGGCTACTTCGGGTTTGCCTATTACGGCGCCCACAAAGACCGCATGCGCGCCGTGGCGATCGAGCAAGCGGGTGGCAACGCCGTCGTCCCCACGAGCGCAGCGGTGTTGAACGGCCAATACCAACCGCTGTCGCGGCCGCTCTTCATCTACGTGAGCGCCGCAGCCGCACAGCGACCCGAGGTGAAGCAGTTCATCGAGTTCTACCTGGGCCGGGGCGGCAAGCTGGCGCATGAGGTCGGTTTCATTCCGCTACCGGAGGCCGCTACGCAACAAGCGCGCGCGCACTTCGCAGAGGGTCGGCTGGGCACCGTGTTCGGTGGCGTGCCGGAAGTCGGCGTGACGATCGAAAGCTTGCTCGCGCGCGAGGCGAAGTTGTAAACCCTGCGCGACGCGGAATGTCTTCATGAGGTGCGCTGGTGTAGCAAGCACGCGGACACGTTGCCCGCGTGTTTGCCCCATCCCATCCCAACCCGCTGCGCAGGGGAGGGAGTCCGATCAATGTGTGCGCATTTCCGCCGCCGGTGCGAGTTCCGGCGAGCGGTTCGCGTCGGGATTCAGCGTGTTCTTGGCCGCCTGCGTCAGCTCTTCATCGACGTTCTTGTCCTGGTCGGCGAAGCTGGCAAAGCGACCCGCCTCCTCGGTCCGGCCGAGCGCCTTGGCATAGGCGGCGATCGTTCCGTAGCCCGCGATCTTGTAGTGGATGATGCGTTGGAGCGAGGCCGCGAGCGCCGCATCGCGAACGTTGGGAGCGGCAATCTGAGCCATCTTGTGCGCCTCGCCGATCAGTGCGCGCATGGCCTGATCGGGATGCGCCCGCGACGGAGCGCCAATACTCGTCAGCACGCCTTCGAGCTCCAGCACCCGTGCGCGCAGCTCATTCGCGTAACCCGACAGGCGGGTGGCGATCTCGGAGTGCACGACCATTCCGGCGAGCTTATCCACCAGCGCTCGCATCTGCTGCTCGGCACTGTGTAGTTCCTGTAACTCGATCGCGTACAGCGTGTGCATATTGTCGATGCTCTGCGTCGTCGCACCGAGCACGCGCCGACCCAGCTGGCCGATCGCGCCCGAGGAGCGCAGCTGACCGACACCCTGCCGCGTGCGCTGCCATTGCTCCTGCAGTCCTTCGCGCAACGGCCTGTTCTCGCTCAAGGCGGCTTTCATGGCGCAATAACCGGTGGCACCGCGGCTGATCAACGATGCGCCCGCGGTACTGAGCAACAGCCGCCTCAGTAGATTGCCACGCCGTGTCGCGGCCAACGTCAGTCCAACGCCCGCGGCGAGGGATAACCAGCGCTCGGCGCCCGTGACGTTGCCCGTTTCAGTTTGGAATGAGGATTGACGGTCCAGAGTCATGGGACACCTCCATCACGCAAGCCGTGGGGACTAACCCTAATCCATGGCTGTGACGGAGGTTCCCCCCAAAGCGGCATGTCACATCGGCAGTCGCACCGCTCCCAGATACAGCGCGATCAGCAGGGCGCAGATACCCACCACCCAGCCCTCGGCGACGAGGCGCATCGGCAGCGGCGCACCGCGCAACTCCATGAACTCCAGGATCACGAAGCGCACCTTCACCAGCGCCAACACGATGATCGCAATCCCCGCCTGCGTCACCTCCTCGAACGGAAAGCCGTGACCCATCTCCCAGGAGGCCGCCGTGGCCACCACCAGCACGATCCACACGGCCGTGATGCGGCTCTTCAGTAACGCTGCCATCTCACTTCACCAGGTAGATCAGCGCAAAGAGCACGATCCACAGCAGATCCACCAGGTGCCAGAAGCTCGCACCGCTCTCCAGATTGCGAATCCGCGTCGCATCGAACTGTCCCGACCACGACATGCGCGTCAGGAACGCCAGCACCGCCATGCCGATCAGCACGTGCACGAAGTGAATCCCCGTGAACATGTAGTAGTACATGAAGAAGTTGTTGGTCGTGAGCGTGATGCCCGCGCTGATCTTCTCGCCGTACTCCAGCACCTTCACGATCGCAAAGCCCGCACCGCACGCCATGGCGAGCAGCAAGCAGATCGGCGTCACCTTCCCCAGCCGGTGACGCGCTGCGTGCACGGCACTGGCCACGAACCAGGAGCTCGTCAGCATGAAGAAGGTGTTGATGGCGCCGAAGGTCTGATTCAGGTGCGTCTGCGAGCGGGTGAACAGGTCCACCTCCAGCCCGCGGTAATACAGAAAGGTCACGAAGAACAACGAGAAGACGATGAGGTCTCCGACGATGAACATCCACACGCCGAGCTCACCCGGTACGTGACCGACGGCGTTGTCCCGACTCATCCGCGATTCGATGGCGATTTCACTTTCACTCATGA
>DATELY010000253.1:0-17587 GCA_035276085.1 Steroidobacteraceae bacterium
GGGAAATCCCGCTCTACATGGACCTGAAGCCGGATGACATCGAGCGCATCGAAGTGCTCATGGGTCCGCAGGGCACGCTGTACGGCGCAGGCACCTTGGGCGGAGCGATTCGCTACATTCCGCGCCGTCCGGAGTTCAACGCGTCTTCCGTTCAAGTCCGGGCCAGGGGCTACACGCTCTCCAAGAGCGACGGCTTGGGATCGGATGTGGGATTCACGGGCAACCTTCCAATCAACGATCAGCTGGCGTTCCGCGCCACGCTCAATTATCTGGATGACCCCGGATTCATCGACTACGACTACCTGGTACGCGAACCCGGCGTATCGAATCCCCAGCCCGACCCCGCGGACGTTGATGCAAATCTGCGTCGCCACAAAGACCAGGATGACGAGCAAACACTCTCGGGGCGTGCCGCGCTGAGATATGCCCCAATGGAGGGGTTGGACGTCAACCTCACCTACTACTACCAGAATCAGGACGTGGGCGGCCGGTCCGCAGACCAGCACATTCCGTTTGACACCGGCAAGTATGTTTTAGCGATGCGGTATCCAGAGCCTAGCGAGCGCAGGAACCAGCTGCTCGCGTTGGAGCTGACCGCTGATCTCGGCTTTGCCGAGCTGACCTCCGCCACAGGCGCTTCCAGGTATCGCGAACATGGCAGTCGCGACCAGACCGATCTCCTGATTTCGCTTGCCTACAGCTACGAAGCATTTCCCAGCTTTTCTGCTTTCACGCGCGAGCGGCAGAAAGACAAGACGTTCACCCAGGAGTTCAGGCTGGTTTCCAAGACCGGAGGCCGGTTCGATTGGATCGCTGGCGCGTATTACAACGAACTGAAGCGCCGGGCCGAGAGCAGGGAGTTCACACCGCTCTACAGCGAGTATCTGCTGACGGTAGACCCTACGTTTGGATACCGGCCGGACGCTCTCGAGTACATCGAAGTGGGCAAGACACACCGCGAAGAGACTGCCCTTTACGGCGAATTGCAGTTCCACTTCACGGACCAGTGGCAGGTCACCGCGGGAGGCCGGTGGTATGAGTACGACCTCAAGACCCGGAATGCCTCCAACACACCGCTGTTCAACACATATTTTTTCCACGAGCCAGCCGATGCCATCGATTTGAACTTCAACCCGGGCGGCCAGAAAGACAACGGTACGCTGTTCAAGCTCAACACGTCCTACGACGTAACGGACGACGTGATGATCTACGCGACGATCAGCGAAGGCTATCGCATCGGCAACTCGAACGGCCTGCCCGCTTGCCCACTGAATGGACCGCAACCTTGCGCTCAACCCGACGAGATGGAGTACTCCCCGGACGAAACGACCAACTATGAGATCGGCGCACGCACCGAGTGGCTGGATGGTCGCTTGGTACTCAATGGATCCATCTATTACGTCGACTGGAAGGATCCGCAACTCATCAGCGTAACGGATGTCGGTCAAGCGACGATCACTACCAATGGCAAAGGCGCAGAGTCGAAGGGATTTGAGCTCTCGTTCATCAGCCAGCTCACCGACCGGCTTTCAGTACGCGGCAGCTTCGCGTACACAAAGGCGGAGCTGACCGCTGATGCGCCGGGCCTGCTGAGCATTTACAACGACACCGGATTCGGTCGAAACAACCGCGTCCCCATCGACGGAGAGAAAGGCGATCGCTTGCCGGGCTCTCCGGAGCAGCAAGGCAGCCTATGGCTCACGTACGCAATGCCGCTCACCTCCGGCTTCGATCTGGGGCTGGACTATGGCGTTGCGGCTCAGGGCGATGTGCTCACCCGTACTGGAGGTCGCGCAGGCGCTGACAAGTTGGGCGGGTTTGCCGTGCACTACGCATCCGTCGCACTGAAGGCAGACGCCTGGACGTTGGCGTTGTATGCCGAGAACCTGTTCAACAAGTACGCCGCGACGGGTGTGCGCTCGAATCGCAGCTGGATCAAGACGGTCAGCGATGAGAACGGCGATCCGGTCGTCAACCGCAGCTACTATCGGGACATCCTGCGTCCGCGCGAAGTCGGGCTGCGCTTCACGTACGACTTCGAGCTATAAACCATCGTGCCATCCCACGCTGCAGACGCAGACCTCCAGGCGTTGCAGCGCGAGGCCGAACGTGCGCTGGAAGCGCGGGAGTATCGCCGTGCGCACGAGCTGTGCATGGCGATACTCCAGGCTCAGCCGCTGTTCGCGGATGCGTACTTTTTGCTGGCGACGCTGGCAGCCGAACATGCCAATTACGGCAAAGCGGCGGAGGTCATCGGGCGGGCTCTGCGCCTCGACCCGGCGCAAGCCAAGTACCACGCTCTACGTGCACGCTGCTTGCTGGCACTGAACCAACCGCGGGAAGCCACCGAAGCGGCATTGCATGCATTGTCCTTGCAACCTGCCGATGCACTGACCTTCGACACGATCGGTGTCGTACTCACGCGTGCGGGCGCGCAAACGGAAGCGCTCGAGCCTTTTCTCGCAGCCGTGCGACTGGCGCCTGACAATCCCGCCTATCACTACAACCTGGCAGCGGCATTGCAATTTGCAGGCAACTTCGAGCGCGCAGAAGCGGAGTATCGAGCCGCGTTGCAGTTGGATCCGTCGTATCACCGTGCGTGGTCTGCGCTGGCACAGCTGCGGCGTGGCGCATTGAGCAAGGAGGATGTCGCTTTCCTGAAGAAGCGGCTCGCCGGTCAGCCGCTCGACGTCGACGCCGAGCTACACATCCGGCATACCTTGGCCAAACATTTAGAGGATCACGGCCAGTACGATCTTGCATTCGAGCAATTGGAAATCGGCAAGCGACGAAAGCGCGGCACACTGGACCACGGTAGCGATAGCGACCGCGCGCTGTTCGATACCGTACGCACGCTATGCACGCACTCCTTTTGCAGCATTGACGATGGCTTCGCCAGCGAAGAGCCCATCTTCATTGTCGGCATGCCACGCACTGGCACGACGCTTGTTGATCGCATTCTTTCCAGTCACCCGGATGTGTTTGCCGCCGGCGAGCTAACCAACTTCGCGCTCATGAGCAAAAGAGCCGTCGGCACCGAGAGCGCATACATCGCAGATCCCGACACGCTGCTCGCAACGAAGTCACTGAACTTCGCCGCACTTGGCCGCGACTACCTCGACAGCACCCGCCCGCGCACCGGCCACACGCGGCACTTCATCGACAAGATGCCGCTCAACTTCTTCTACGCCGGCCTGATCCACCGTGCGCTGCCTCGGGCACGAATCATCTGCCTGCGACGCAATCCGCTCGATACTTGCTTGAGCAATTACCGGCAACTGTTTGCCACCAGCTTTTCCTACTACAACTACGCCTACGATCTGCTCGATACGGGGCGCTACTACCAGCAATTCGATGCGCTGATGGCCCATTGGCGCGAGACGATCCCTGATGCCTTTCTCGAAGTGCGCTACGAGAGCGTGATCGAGGACACCGAGCGGGAGGCACGGCGTCTGTTGGATTTCTGTGGCCTGCCGTACCGGCCCGAGGTGCTGGCATTCCATGAGAATGCCGCGCCCGTGGCGACTGCGAGCTCGGTCCAGGTTCGGCAGCCGATCTATCGGACGTCGATCGAACGCTGGCGGAAGTACGAAGCGCAGATCGAGCCGCTGATCGAGCTCCTCGGACGATAGCGCCAGTTCGACCGCTGCTTGCGGATACAATGCGCCGATGGAGCCGCCGGCACGCGAGTTGTACCCATGAGCGAGCGCATCGTTACCGCAGCCGTCATCATCATCGGCAACGAGATTCTCTCGGGCCGCACGCAGGATTCGAACCTGCGGGAGATTGCCGTCACGCTCGGCGAATGGGGCATTCGCGTCATGGAGGCGCGCGTCATTCCCGACATCGAAGACACCATCGTGAGCGTCGTGAACGAAGTACGCGCGCGTTACGACTACGTCCTCACCACGGGCGGCATCGGTCCCACGCACGACGACATCACGGCTGAGAGCATCGCCAAGGCCTTCGGCGTCGAGCTGATCGAGCACCCGCAGATTGCGGCAGTGATCCGCACGTTCCCGGCATCACCCGAGGTGTTGCAGTCCCGGCTGCGCATGGCGCGTGTGCCGACCGGCGCGGGACTGGTCGAGAATGCGACCGGGGGGCCGCCGGCGCTCTTCATCGGGAATGTCTACGTACTCGCGGGCGTCCCGCCGATCATGCGCGAGATGCTCGCCTCGCTACGTTCGAAACTGACGGGCGGTGCAGTGCTGCAATCCCGTTCGGTCACCGCCTTTCTGCAAGAGAGCGCGATCGCCACACCGCTGCAGGAGCTGCAAAAAAAGCATCCTCTTGTTGAAATCGGCAGCTATCCGTTCTTTGAAGGCGGTCGGGAGGGCACCACGCTGGTCATGCGCAGCACCGATGAGCCGCTGCTCGACCAAGTGACGGCGCAGGTGGCAGCCCTGGTGGCAACTGCCGAAGGGCGCTCGCCGGCACAGGGAGCTTGAAGTTCGGACTGTTCTGCGACGCCGGCTATGGCTCTGCTTGGCACTCGACAAGCAATCGCTCGCACGCTGCGAGAGCATCTTTGCCGAACGTCCCGGCTAGGCGCCGAAGCAGTTGCAGATCGAGATGTGCCTTGTTCACCAGGATCGCGTGCTTCGCATCGGCCAAATCCTGCGGGCCTCCTGCAAACGCCTTCATCGCGATGAAGTCTTCGCGCCCGACGATCCGCAGCGATTCATTCTCGAAAGCAACTTCGATGCAGCGTGCATATGCGGCGGGTTCCATTCCGCGTACGCCGGCGAGCAAGTCGACCTGGTTTCCAAAGCCGTCTTGTACGACCAGCAAAGCAGGGATGGGATCATCCAAGTCTCCGCGCCGCAGCTCGGATTGAAGTCCCAAGCCGCGGAGCTTCTCCTGGAAAGCGATCAACTGCTGAATGGTGACCGACACGAGCGCATCCGCGTCAAGACTGGCGCGAACGACGCCATGTACGGCAGCGGCAACCGCACCTATCACGGCATAGCCAATGCGTTCGCTCTCCAGCAGCTCGACCACGTCGAGAAGCAGTCGAGCAGACTGACCGGGTCCCGTGGCCCTCATGGCACCGTCCGCTCTTCCGGGTGATTGCTGCTCGCTCGTTGCCTTTGCCCAGCCAGATAGAGCTGAGTCATCAATCGGCTGTGCTCGAAGAACGCGGCCAGCCGCTGCTCAGGAGTCAGCTTGCGGGCCGCCTCGATGAGTTCCCTGCTTGCGTGCTGAGCGAGTTTCGATCTCATGGCGGGACGGTAGCCCGCGACCCGCGGGTGGTCAATGCAAAGCTAAGTCTCGTAGATCAATATCGGCTCACGCTCTTCTCGCCAGGACTCTTCATCCGGCTTCGTCAGCAGATCGAGATCCTGGGGCGTGGCTTGCGGATCATCGACCCATTCGCGCAGTAACGGGCTGCCGTTGATGACGTCGATCGCGAGGCGATCGCGGACGTACTCATAAGGGAAGTCGCGCCACAGCGGATAGTCGGGACGCAGCTGGCGCAGGGCCTTGAACGCGAGCGACTGTACGCGCCACGGCTGGAACTCGTCGTGTGCATACGCCGGATCGTCGACGTGAATCTGCACGCCGGCGCAGAGCTGGCCGACATGTTTATGAAACGTCGGCTCGAACCAGCATTCGCGCAGGCGACACCCGCGAAGCCACTGCGGTGCGAGCTCATGCATCTTCGCGATGAGCGTGCGCGGCTGCAGATCGGGGGCGCCGAACAGCTCGAGTGGGCGCGTCGTGCCGCGGCCCTCTGACAGTGTCGTGCCTTCGAGCATCACCGTGCCCGCGTAGCAACGCGCCATCCAAAGGTTCGGCGCGTTCGGGCTCGGGTTGACCCACGTGCGCTCACCGAGCGGCCAGCCGAATCCGGGCGCGGTTGCGGGTTGCCAACCCCGCATCTCGATTACGCGGTACTGCACGTCGAGCTTGAACGTGCGCACGAACCAATGCGTCAGCTCGCCCATCGTGAGCCCATGTCGCATCGGCAGGACGCCTGCGCCGACGAAGCTCTCCCAGCCCTGACGCAGCCGCAATCCTTCGATGGGGCGGCCCGCGGGGTTGGGTCGATCGAGCACCCACACTTCTTTAGCCGTGCGCGCGGCTTCTTCGAGGAGGTAGCGGAGCGTGGTGATGAACGTGTAGATGCGACAGCCGAGATCCTGCAGATCGATGAGGATGACGTCGAAGCTATCCATCATCGCAGGCGTCGGCCGGCGCACGTCGCCGTACAGACTGAAGACGGGAATGCCGTGCACCGGATCGCGGAAGTCCGGCGACTCGACCATGTTGTCCTGCTTGTCCCCGCGCAGTCCGTGTTGGGGACCGAAGGCGGCGCTGAGCTGCACGTCACTCAACGCGGCGAGTGCATCCATGCTGTGAATGAGATCGTGTGTCACGGACGCCGGGTGGGCGAGCAACGCGACGCGTCGACCGCGCAAGGGCGCGCGGAGCTTTGCATCGCTGAGGAGTCGGTCGATTCCGAAGTACATGGAGAGCCGTTTCAAGGACGATGGATGAACTGTCGGCGCAACTGCGATCGCGAGTCAATGCTCAAGCGGTAGCGAGTGCAATGGCGAACGCGTCCGCGTGATGGAAATCGGGCTTGCCTGGGGCGTGCCGCGCCGCCCAGTAGCTGCGATATCCCGCGCGATTCTCGATGACGGCGGACGCTGCCAACTGCAACGCGGCACTGGTGAAAGCTGGGGTAAGGTCCGCTAACGAGAGCGACGCCTGAAGGCGCAGTGTCGAGCCGTCACGTTTCAATCGCACTGTCGGACTCACTTCAGCCATCGGCTCCATACCCGCGCGGTAGTCGCTGAAGCGGTACGCCGCCCACGCACCCGACGTGGCGAAGTTCAACTCGCAATATGCCGTGCTCCCCGGCAATCGTGCGAACAGTTCGAAACACGTGTGTTCCCAGAGACGGTCTGCCCGTCGCAGGGCGGTGAACTCCTCGATGCGCAGTGCATCCAGCTCACCTTCGAGCAGATAGTCCAGCTGTAGTCGAGCTGCCATCGTGCGCTCGATCGTGACGCTGAGCGAGGTAACGGCGGGCTCAGGAGAAGTCGGGTGGGGCAGCAAGGAAATGTTGACCATGCGGGAATTGTACTCACGGTGCGAATTCGTTCGCGCGCGGAACGAACGCGGTCGCATCGGCATATATCCAGTGCACAGGACAGGATGGGGGCGGCTCGTCGAGCGCATCGCTGTACCGACCTCCCCCACCCTGACCCTCCCCCGCTATCGCAAGGGAGGGAATGGATTCGCCAGCGCGATCAACGCCATCCCGGCGATGAAGCCGCCGATGTGCGCACGGAATGCCACGCCGCCGCCTTCACCGCTGCTCATCGCATTGCTCAACAACTGAAGAAACCAGCACGCAGAGCACGACGATCGACGGCGTAACGAGCGGCGGTCGGGAGGGTGGGTTGTCTCGCGGAGCGGAAACATCGGGCGCTCAGCGGGTGGCCTGCTGTTTTTCGTTGATCAACGCATCCAGCTGTGAACGGAGCACGACCTGATACAAGGGGCGCGCTTCGGCATAGATCTGCCGGGCGCGCGCCTGACCTGCCGGTGTTTTCATCAGCGCTTCGTAGACGTCGCGCACGAGCTTGCGTCGTCCGACGGTCGTGAGGAACTGCTCCAGCCTTGCGTATCCCGGCTCGTAGCTGTTGCGCACCACATTCAGTAACCAGCTGTGTGCGATCTCGGCGTTCTGCACGTGCGTCAGGCCGAAGGCGCGATCGAGCGTTTCCATCTGCGCTGTGGAGAGCTGTGGCAGGTTGTCGAGGAAGTGCACCCACTCATGCGTGCTCCATTCCTTCGTGGGGAGTGCGGTCTGCGCATCTTTGCCTGACAGCCACTCTCGGGTTTCCGAATCGACTTTGCGGAATGCACTCGATGCCGGCAATACCGCAGTCGCTGGGATGCCTGGACCATAGAGCCACGCGTCGACCTCTTCGAGGCTGACCTTTCCAGGCTCGCGTTGCATCAGGTGCGTGTTCAGATACTCTCGAAATTGCTCGGTCACGACACTCCGGAACGCGAATTGCGCGAAGTAATTGCGCAGAAACTCATCGAAGCGCTCGCGCCCGAAGCGGGAGTCCAGGAAGCGCAGGAACAACCGGCCCTTCTCGTACGAGACGTCCGTGAACGCATCGTCCGGATCGCGACCGCGCAAATCCATCGCCAGCTGCGTCAGCGACGTCTCGCCCTTGGCGTTCAAGTCATCGATATCGCGACGCAATGCCTGCAGCCCGAGCACCTGCTCCATCGCGCGGCGCTTCTCACCGTACACCTGCTCCACGATGCGGCCTTCGAGGTACGTCGTGAATCCCTCGTTGAGCCACGTGTCGCGCCACGTGCCGTTCGTGACGAGATTACCCGACCACGAATGGGCCAGCTCGTGCGCGATCACACCGGTGAGACTCTTGTCGCCCGCGAGCACCGTGGGCGTAATGAACGACACGCGCGGATTCTCCATGCCGCCCCACATGAAGCTCGGCGGCAGGATCAGCAGATCGTAGCGGCCCCACCGGTACGGACCGAACAGCTGCTCGCACGCACGCAGCATCGTTTCCACGTCGGAGAATTCACGCGCGGCTGCGGCGACAACGCTCGGCTCTGCGTAGACGCCGGTGCGCGGACCGATGCGCTGAAATTCCAGATCGCCAACGGCGAACGCGATCAGGTAGGACGGCACGGCCTGCGGCATCTCGAAGGCGTAGTCGCCATCGCGTGGAGCATCCGGATCGTTTGCCGCGCTCATCACCGCGCGCAGAGTTTTCGGCGTGCGGATACGTGCGGTGTATGTGAGGCGTACGGAAGGCGTGTCTTGCAGCGGAATCCAGCTGCGGGCGTGAACCGGCTGCGAGTGGGAATACAGGAAGGGTTGCTTGCGCCCCGCCGTTTGCTGAGGCTCGAGCCATTGCAGACCGGACGCAGTGGGCGAGGTGACGTAGCGAATACGAACCTGTTGTCGCGCGCCCTGCGCTTGCGGCGGCAGCGCGATCGTCAGCGGCGCACCGAGAATCGCATCCTGCTTGCCGATGGTGAACGACAGCTGCTGAGCCGCACCGGAAGGCGGCACGAGTGCGACTTCCCGCACATCCAGATCGCGCGAATCCAGAATGAGCTCACGCGCCTTCTCATCGAGCCGTTTGACTCGCAGCAGTACTTCGGCCGTCAGGCGCCGCTGAGCGAAGTCGACGTTCAAGTCGAGCGCGGCGTGCTCGACGAGGAACTGCTGCGTATTCGCGTAGGAGTGATAGTCGTGACGAGGATCGAGCGGTGCGCTCGGCTCAGCGCTCGCGTGCGTTCCGACGATCAGCAGAATGAGCGCCGCGATGAACCGCGGCGCCGTGCGCGAGCAGCCTTGCCCGCGTCTCAATCGACCGCGCCTGCCTGCTTGGCGGCGTCCACTTGCGGGGCCGGGGCAGCTGACTTGGCTGCGGAGGTCGCGGGCTTCGTCTTGTTCTGTGCGACGGTTGCAGCGGCTTGAGGTTTCGCCGCGGCTGTCGTGGCTGCTTGAGGTTTTGCAGCCGCCACCGCGGCGGGTTGTGCTTTGGCAATACCGGTTGACGTCTTGGCGGTGGTCGCGGCAGCAGCGGGTTGCGACTTCGCGGTCGTTGCCGGGGCAGCGGCGGGCTTCGTCGCAGTCGCAGGTTTTGCAGCAGGCTTCGTCTGCGCCTTGGGTTTTGCCGCTGTCTTCGGTATCGGCACGCCCGCTCGCGTCGCTTCGAATTCTTCCGCGCTGACGAGAAGCTCTTCACGTCCGTCCCACGTTGCACCCGACGGCAGCTCGTTCTCCACGTGGCGCGCCGACGCCAGGTAGCGCTCGAACGTGAATGGCTTCTGATTCACGGGCGTGGCGATACCGCGCGCATCGCTGACGAGCCTCTCCACCAGGACTGTATCCATGCTGGCGCTGTACTTCGTGACTCTCTCCTGCATGGTCGTCGACAGGCGGTGCGACATCAGCTCGACCGCGCTCGGGTGCTGACGCTGGTCGTCTTCCATGACGGGAAACGCCTGCACGTACAACCCATCCTTGTGCCAGCCGAACACCAGCGGCTGATTCACGACGTGGACCGCCGTGCCGACCGCGATCTGATCGTAGAGCTGCGCGATGTCTTCGGGATAGAAGCGCATGCAACCATGACTCGAGCGCATGCCGACGCCGTAAGGCTTGTTGGTGCCGTGGACGAGATAGCTCGGCCATCCCAACGTCATCATGTGCGTACCGAGCGGGTTGTCCGGACCCGGTGGCACTTTACGCGGCAATGGATCGCCCGCCTCGGCGTGCTCCTTGCGCACCGATGCCGGCGGGAACCACGTGGGATTCTTCGCCTTGCCGGTGACCTTCGTCGTGCCTTCCGGCGTGGACCAGCCCACTTTGCCGATGCCGATCGGATGCGTGAGCACCGTTTGCAGCTCACCATCCTTGCGCTTGGGGAAGTAGTAGACGCGCATTGCGGCGAGGTTGATCACGAGGCCCTCGCGGGGCGCATCGGGCAACACGAACCGCGTCGGCACGACAATCTCGCGGCCTTCGCCGGGCAGCCAGGGATCGATGCCGGGGTTGGCGCGCACCAGTTCTTCGTAACCGACGTTGAAGCGCCGCGCGATGTCGGAGAACGTGTCTTCGGCAGAGCTCTTGGTGACTTGCAGCTCACCCACGACATCGTCGTGGTCAGGATCGAACTGGAACTCGTGCGTTGCGAGCGGCGCCTGCACGACGGGCTCGGGCAACGGTTGTTCGACCGGCTCCTTGGGCTCACGCACACCGAGACCCTGGCAAGCCGACAGAGCCAGGGACAGCAACACAACGCCGCTGCGCACGAAAGGCCGAACGCCTGAGCTATTCATTGATGATGAATTCCGCTGATTTCGTTGGGGCGCGCTTGGTTTACGCGCTGCGAGTTCAGTGGCGAACGTTACACAACCAGGGGCTTATTGGGTAATTCATTCCGATCTGTCGCCGGATAGTGACGGTGAATGAGTTCACCCACAGCCTGTACGCCGGCGACGACACCTTCCACATAAGCGCCGCGGCCGAACGCCTGTTCCATCGTGTGACACACGGCCGTCCACTCTTCCGGTTGGACTTTGCCGTTGAACCCGCGGTCCGCAATGATTTCCACGTCGCGCTCGGCCATCAACAGGTAGATCAGCACGCCGTTGTTGGCTTCGGTGTCCCAAACGCCGCAGCGCGCAAACCATTCCAACGCCCGGGTCCGGGGCGTTACGTCACGCAGCGCTTGCACAGGGCTCAAGGTCGCCTCGACGGCGATGCGTATCTCACCGCCGTGGCGCAATTCGCTGTCCGCAATGGCGGATTCGATCGCCTGCAGCGCCGGCGCATCGAAATGTCGCCGGTGCGACCAAGGCAGTGCGAACAAGTGACGCAACACACGCGCGAGCTTCATGGCCTCACCAACGGCCTGAGGCGCCGCCGCCTCCGAAACTGCCACCGCCGCCGCTCCAACCGCCACCGCCACCGCCCCAACTGCTGCCCCCGCCACTCCAGCCGCCCATACCGCCACCCCAGCCGCCGCGTCTGCCGCGAGTGAGGCCACCGCCGCCCCCGCCGCCGAGCAAGCTGAAAACGAACGCGATGACGCCGGCGGCAAGCGCGATTCCGAGAGCGCGAGTGACGAAGAAGGCAATCACGCCGGCAAGCCCACCGGTCGCGCCGGCTCCCAGGAAGCTGCCGAACATGCGGCGCAGAACGCTACCGCCCACCAGGACCACCATCAACAGGATGGGGAACACATTCCCCAGGCCGCCGCCGCCGCTCGGCGCAGGCTGCTCCGCGGGCTCAGGAAGCGGCTCGCCATCGATCACGCGCACGATGCGATCCACGGCCGCGGTCAACGCGAGGTACACCTCGCCGCGGCGCAGATGGGGAACCATGTCCTGACGAATGATGCGTGCAGCGATCAGGTCGGGCAGCGCGCCTTCCAGGCCATAGCCCACCTCGATGCGCACTTCGCGATCGTCCAGTGCGAGCACGACGATGGCGCCATCGTCGATGCTCTTGCGGCCCACCCGCCAGGCCTCTGCCAGGCGAATGGAGAATTGCTCGATGGCTTCAGGCTTGGTGCTGGGCAGCACCAGAATGGCGATCTGACTGCCTTTGCGCTTTTCGAACGCAAGCAGGGTTTGCTCGAGGGCTTTCACCTGCTCCGGCGTGAGCGTGTTGGTCAGATCGGTGACGGGGGATCGCAGGGGTGGGATGGCGACGTCGGCCCAGGCGCCGCCGGCCACGAGGCAGAGTACGAGCGCCACAATGAGCGGGTGGATCCAACGTCGGGCTGTGTTGCCCCCACCCCAACCCTCTGATGTGCAGGACGCACGAATGGCGCGGGCGCAGGGATGCGCAGGAGCGGCCCCCGCTCCGCAAGGGAGGGAGCTAAACATGCGCATTCCAGACATGAAGCAGGATTAACCGGGTTGCGGTGAGGGCGACGGCGGATTCGTCGCGGGAGCTGGCGGCGCTGTGCGCGCGGGTTCATCGAAGTTCACGGTCGGTGGGCGGGAGATCTCCGCTTCGTTCTGCACGCTGAAGTTCGGGCGCAGGTGATGGCCGAACATCTTGGCGGTTAGATTCGTGGGGAACGAGCGCACCGTGACGTTGTAAGCCTGCACGGCCGCAATGTATCGGTTACGCGCGACCGCAATCCGATTCTCGGTGCCGGCCAGCTCGGCGCGCAGATCCGCGTAACCCTGAATCGATTGCAACTCCGGGTAGCGCTCCACGACGACCAGCAAGCGCGCCAGCGCCGAGGACAACTGACCCTGCGCCTGTTGCCATTGCTGGAACTGTTCGGGGTTGTTGATCAGATCCGGCGTGGCTTGAATCGACGTCGCGCGCGCCCGCGCATTCACGACGGACTCGAGGATGTCCTTTTCGGCCTGCACCGCACCCTTCACGGTGTTCACGAGGTTCGGAATCAAATCCGAGCGGCGCTGATACTGGTTCAGCACTTCGGACCAGGCCGACTTCACCTGCTCGTCCTGCGTTTGCAGTTGGTTGTAACCGCAGCCGGTGAGCAGCGAGAGAACCGTCAACAAGACACTCAAACGCCAGATGCGCATAGCGGGCCCCTTTTGTTGTTCGAGCGGAAGAAGGCGCGGCGGAGGATAGCGGTTCCGATTGGGAACGGGGAACGGGGAACGGGCAACGGGCAACGGGCAACGGCCAGAAACGCAGCACAGCACTCCTCTGGCCGTAACCCGTCGCCCGTCAGCCGTCAGCCCTCACCAAACCCTCACCCTCTTCCCCGGCGCCACATACAACTTGTCCGTCGGCTTCACATCGAACGCCGCATAAAACTGCGGCAGGTTCGACACCACGCCGTTGGCGCGGTACTCGCTCGGACTGTGCGGATCCGTGAGCAGCCGTTTGCGCATCTCATCGTCGCGATACTTGCGCGACCAGCTTTGTGCCCAGCCCAGGAAGAAGCGCTGGTCTCCGGTGTAACCATCGAGGATGGGTGCGGATTTGCCTGCGAGTGACAGTTGATACGCGCGGTAAGCCATGGCCACGCCCGCGAGATCGGCGATGTTCTCGCCGAGCGTGAGCTCGCCGTTCACGTGCATGCCGTCGATCGGGGTGTAACTCGAGTACTGCTGCACGAGCGCTTGCGCGCGACGTTGAAACTCGGCGTTGTCGCCGGGCGTCCACCAGTCGGCGAGGTTGCCGCGGCCGTCGTAGCGACGGCCCTGGTCGTCGAACCCATGGCTGATCTCATGGCCGATGACGGAGCCGATCGAGCCGTAGTTCACCGCATCGTCGGCATTCACGTCGAAGAACGGCGGCTGCAGGATGGCGGCCGGGAACACGATCTCGTTCGCTGGCGGGTAGTAGTACGCATTCACGGTCTGCGGCGTCATCAACCACTCCGTGCGATCGATCGGCCCCGGAAGCCTGGCGATGTTGCGATCCAGGGTCACGGCGGTGGCGCGCATCGCATTGCCGATCAAGTCATCCGCGCGCACGTCGAGCTTCGACCAGTCCTGCCACTTGTCGGGATAACCGATCTTGGTGGTGAAGCTGGCCAGTTTCGCGTGAGCGCGCTGTTTGGTTTCGGGGCTCATCCACTCGAGCTGATCGATGCCCTCGCCGCAGGCCTGCAGCAGATTGCGTACGAGCTCGTCGATGCGCCGCTTCGCCTCCGGGCTGAAGTGCTGTTCGACGTACATGCGGCCGACGAGCTCGCCGATCGAGCCTTCGACGGCTTTCACACCGCGCCGCCAGCGCGGCGGCAGCTCGTCCACGCCGGACACGGTGCGATCATGCAAGTCGAAACTGAGATCGACGAAGCGCTGCGGGAGAAACGGCGCGAAATCATCCAGCAGCTTGAACCGGAAGTACTCGCGCCAGTGGGCGATCGGCACGTCGCGCAGCGACCGGCTCACCTGGGCGATATAACTCGGCTGGGCAATGACGAGCGCATCGACCGTAGGCACACCCGCGCCTGCGAGAAACGCCGGCCAATCGATCGCAGGTGCCAACGCCGCAGCTTCCTTCAACGTGTGCCGGTTGTACGTCTTCTCGGCATCGCGATTCTGCACTCGCGTCCAGGAGGCGCGCGCGAGCTGGGTTTCCAGCGCGAGAACATGCTCGGCGTTCCGCGCCGCGTCGCGCACACCGGCGGCAGTCAGCAGTTGTTCGATGTACTGACGATACTTCTGGCGTATGGACTGCATGCGTGCGTCAGCGGATAGATAGTAGTCGCGATCAGGCAGGCTCAATCCGTTCTGGAACAGATAGCTCGCATAGCGCGTGGAATTCTTCTCGTCGATGGCCACCGCATAGGCGATCGGTTGCGCGTAGCCGATGCGTTGCGCGTAGCCGATGTAACGCGACACGTCCTGGATGGTGCGCAGCTGTTCGATGCGTGCCAGTTCTTCCTGCAACGGCGCGAGACCTTGCGCTTCGATGCGCTCGGCCTGCATGAAGCTCGCGAAGAAATCGCCCGCTTTCTGTTCGTTCGAACCCGGCGTGCGCTGCGCGTTGTTCGCAGCCGCCTCCAGCAGCTCTCTCACGTCGGCCTCCGCTTCGTCCTGAAGCATCGTGAAGGCGCCGTAGTTGGAGCGATCGGCAGGAATCGGTGTGGCATCGAGCCAGTGTCCGTTCACGTAGCGGTACAGATCGTCTTGCGGGCGCACGGAGCGATCCAGATTGCCGAGCAACACGCCGGAGCCCAGCGCTTGCGCCTTGGCGACTTCGATTTTGTTCTGCGCGGAGGAACTGCTCATCTCGGTCGTCTCGCAACCGACCAGTACACAACTACACAGCAGCAACGACGGCAGTGCCGAACGAAACCTCATTCGCATACCTCGAGAAATACGAGTGGCGTTGTATACAGCGCCAGCGCCGCCGCATCACGTCAGGGATAACCGACTCGCAAGTAGAGCGGCCACACGACTGACCGTCGCACCTCGGTCGAGTTCCACAGCGGCGTGAGGCGTGGCGATCCGCCTGCGTGGCTCTCACGGCAACTGCGCGAGGAAGTCATCGATGGCAGCTACGCTTTCAGGTTCGTTCAACAGCGGCGCATGGCCGCGATTGGGAACTTCCACATAGCGCAGATCCGGTTTCTCACGCCGCATCTGTGCAACGGTCGCCGGCGACAACACGTCCGAATGCGCGCCGCGCAAGAGCAGGGTGGGGATAGACCTCAGCGCTGCGAATGCCATCCACATCGCGAATGCCGCGTTGGATGGCAGCATCCGTACGGCGTCGCCGACACGCGGATCCAACTGCATTCGCGGCACACCTTGCGCGTCTTCGCTGTAAGAGGCGCGAGTGAACGCGAGCCATTCGTCCGCCGACAGTCCCGGCAGTGCGCGCTCGTGCGTCGAGCGCATCTGCGCCGTCGCCTCTTTCCAGGTGCGCACGGGCGGTAGCCTGCCCACGTAATCGCGAATGCGGGCGACGCCTGCACTGGCCAATTCCGGCCCGACATCGTTGAGCACGACGCCGGCGAGCACTTGCGGGCGCATCGCGGCCAGCAACATGCCGATGATTCCGCCCAGCGACGTGCCGATGACGATGACGCGATCGATGCGTAACGAGTTGAGTAGCGCGAGCATGTCGTCGACGTACACCGCCGGGTTGTAGCGCAGCCACAGCGGATCGAAATCGGAGCGCCCGCGTCCGCGCTGATCGGGCGTGATGACGCGTCGAGTCGGCGACAGGCGCCCGGCCAGCGAGAGGAAATCCCTGCTATTGCGCGTCAGCCCCGCCAGACACAGCACGGGAACGCGCGCTGCGTTACCGGGATAGTCGCGATAGAACAGGCGCAAGCCGTCGCGAGAACGTAAGGTGCCTTCCTGCGCTGAGGTCATCACGGGCTCTTCAGGCGTGGGACCGGCCAAGAATAGCCGCGCGGGCATCGCGGGCAAAAAAAACCCGAGCTTTTGGCTCGGGTCAGAGAAGCGGACTCATGAAGGGATATGAGTCCGCTAGGGGGAACTCGCTCGCGGCGCTACGCGCTCCTCAATGCAGGCGGGACCACTGCAACACCTTGATGTCGCGGGCCTCGCATTCGAAATTCTTGGCCAGTACCGTGGCAGCCTCGCGCATGTCGCCCCTGGGCATTGCACGATTGACCTCCACGACACCGCGGAACTCGCTCATGCCCTCCGGCGAGCGTTCCTGCAGTAGAAAGTGCGTGTAGTACTTGACGGCCATGAAACGCAGCCTAGAGATGCGGCCCCGGGGCTACCGTGAAGGCTTTCTCAAAATTATGGTGCGTGGCGGCATTCAGGCGATGCCCTAGCCCCGATCCGGGACCTCGGTCGAGACACAGGCAGCAAATGACGCAAAGAAGAGACGTACGAGCGCAGACCGACCAGAACGAAGCGCAACGCAGCGCAGTCCGGGCCTCGAAGTTCATCACACCCCTTGGCGCGCAGCGGCTGCGCGATGAGCTCAACCACCTCTGGCGCGTCAAGCGACCGCAAGTCACACAAGCGGTCTCGGAGGCCGCCGCCATGGGCGACCGCTCCGAGAACGCCGAGTACATCTACGGCAAGCGCCAGCTACGCGAGATCGACCGCCGCGTGCGCTTTCTGCGCCTGCGGCTCGACGGCATGGTGGTCGTGAACCAGCCGCCATCGGATCGTTCACGGGTGTTCTTCGGCGCGTGGGTGAAGGTCGAGGATGACGAGGAGCGCGAGTTCGAATACCGCATCGTGGGACCGGATGAGTTCGACGCAGAACCCGGCTACATCAGCATGGACTCGCCACTCGCCCGCGCGCTCATGAGAAAGGGACTGGATGATGAGGTGATCGTGGAGGTGCCGGGAGGCACGAGGAGGTACTACGTGGTGGGCGTGAGGTATGAGGTCTGATCACCCAAGTGCACAGCCTCTGGTCCCCTCCCCTGCGGAGCGGGGGAGGGTTAGGGTGGGGGCAAGCGCGGTAGCGTGTCTTAATTCTTAAAGAAGAAGAACCCCCATCCTGTCCTTCCCCCGCTGCGCTTCGCTTCGCAAGGGAAGGGACGCTCATTTCAGCTGCTGGTCACAACCCAAACACCGCAAACAACTTCCGCCACGGCGCTTGCGCTCGCTCCAGATCTCTCTGTCG
>DATELY010000254.1:0-5121 GCA_035276085.1 Steroidobacteraceae bacterium
GCGCAAGGGAGGGGGCAGGAATTCGCGATGTGCTCAACAGCCGCGTTCCGACTCCCTCCCTTGCGGAGCGGGGGCCGCTCCTGCGCATCCATGCGCCCGCGCCATTCGTGCATCCCTGCACATCGAGGGTTGGGGTGGGGGCACCAGCGGAGCGATCCCCCTAATGCCCGTCTACGCCTACAAAGGCCGCTCCACCCGCGGCGACCTCGTCAACGGCCGCCTCGAAGGCGATACGCCGGAGACGATCGCCGCGCGCCTGTTCAGCAGCGGCATCACCCCGATCGAGATCAACGTCGCAACGGTCGCCGAGCAGGCCGATCTCGGCGAGATCTGGCGCAAGCTCGGCGGCGGCAAGCCCAAGACAGCCGATCTCGTGCTGTTCTCGCGGCAGATGTACACCATCACGAAGTCGGGCATTCCGTTGCTGCGTGGCTTGCGTGGACTATCCGCATCGACGCACAACACGGTGCTGCGACGCGCGCTGGAAGACGTCCTCGCGAGCCTGGAATCCGGCCGCGATCTGGCGACGAGCTTTGCACGACACCCGAGCATCTTCCCGCCGTTGTACGTCAGCATCGTCCGCGTCGGTGAATCCACGGGTACGCTGGATGCGGCCTTCAAACGGCTGTGCGAGTACCTCACCCAAGATCATGAGATGCAGGAACGCGTGAAGAGCGCGATGCGCTATCCAGTCATCGTGCTGATCGCGATCGCCGTCGCGCTCGGCGTGCTCACGACATTCGTGATCCCGAAGTTCGCGCCGCTGTTCAAGGCGCTGGGCAACAACATCCCGTGGCCCACGCGCGTGATCATGGGCGTGTCCTCGTTCACCCACGACTACTGGTACGTGTGCCTGGGTATGATCGCAGCTTGCGTGTTTGCCGCGCGTCAGTACGTGAGCACGGAAAGCGGGCGGCTGCGCTGGCATGAGATCAAACTCAAGTTGCCGGGCGTCGGCAAGCTCGCGCACGAAGCGATCCTGGCGCGCGTGGCGCGTTCGCTTGCGATCTCACTGAATGCCGGCATGCCCATGATCCAGACGCTCAACGTCATCGCCCGCGCGTCCGGCAACGACTTCATGGCCGAACGCATCCTGCGGATGCGCGATGCGATCGAACGCGGCGATCCGCTCAGCCGCGCGGCAGCCAGCGTCGGCATGTTCCCCCCGCTGGTATTGCAGATGATGGGCGTGGGCGAGGAAACCGGCGATCTGTCGGAGCTGCTGGATGAGGTTGCCGGGTTCTACGAGCGCGAAGTGGACTACGCACTCAAGAACATCAGCGCCGCCATCGAGCCCATCCTCATCGTCTGCGTCGGCGGCATGGTGCTCGTTCTGGCCCTCGGCATCTTCCTGCCGATGTGGGAAATGGTCGCGACGGTGGGGAAGCAGTGATTCCCGTTCCCTGTGTCGTGGAGGGTTAGCGTGTCCCAGTCCCCTCCCATCTGCATGTTCCAGTCCCCTCCCCTGCGCAGCGGGGGAGGGTTAGGGTGGGGGCGTTTGAGATATCCACCGTACCTCGGTCTGCCCCCATCCTGTCCTTCTGATGTGCAGGACGCACGAATGGCGCGAGCGCATGGATGCGCAGGAGCGGCCCCCGCTTCGCAAGGGAAGGGACGCAAACACCAGCGTTTGCGGCAAGGCCTTACCCAGCATCAGCCGTGATCGCCCTCACGATTCTGCAGCCGCGACCTAATGCCAACCCTTCAAAGAGCCGTTAACTGCACTGTTGGGACGCAGTGTCCTCAAGGAGTATGACGACAATGATCAAGGTTAATCAGCGGGGTTTCACGCTCATCGAACTGGTGGTCGTGATCGTGATCCTGGGGATTCTGTCTGCGTTCGCGGTGCCGAAGTTCATGGGGTTGGAGAAGCAGGCGCGTGCGGCTTCGGTGCAGGCACTCGAAGGTAGCGTGCGCAGCGCAGCTGCTCTTGCGCACAGCATATGGCTGGCAAACGGCGGCACTGGCAACACGATCAACGTGGAAGGCACCAACCTGAACATGGTGAACGGCTATCCCGCCGCCGCGTCAATCGACCAGATGCTTCAGAGCACCACGGGCTTCGGACTGGCTGTAAATGCCGGAGTGAGAACGTTCAGCCGCAATGGCGCGACAGCTGCTGCCACGTGCCAAGTGACCTACACTGAATCCGTCGTTGCCGGCAATCCTGCGACTGCCCGCTTCCCCGTCATCGCTGCTCCAACCGGCGGCTGCTAGCGCAGCGCCGCAGGCAGGCTCGTGTGAACCTACGGCTTGGGCGCTCCACAGGAGAGCGCCCAACGCATTTTTGCGTCGTGGGCCATGGAGCGCGCACCTCCGCTCGTTTGCAGCCCGCCGCCCACGGCTTCACGCTCATCGAGCTGGTGACCACCATCATCATCCTCGGCATCCTCGGCGCCATCGCCGGGCCGAAGATGTTCGCGCGCTCGCCGTTCAGTGAGCGCGGCTATGCCGATGAGATCGCTTCCGCCTTACGGACGGCGCAGAAGGTGGCCGTCGCCAGTGGCTGCGAAGTGCGCGTCACACTCAGCAACGGTGCTTATCAGGGGCAGCAACGTGCAGCGTCCGGCGGCACATGCTCTGCAACAGGCGCGTGGAGAGTGGCGGTGCTCCGTACGGACGGCACGACGTTGAGCGGCACGCCGCCGAGCGATGTCAACGCCTCGATGAATGCTCAGTTGATCTTTACGGCTGCGGGCAGCCTGTCCACCGGCGTTGCGACATTCAACGTGGGCGCATACACAATCACCGTGGATGCGGACACGGGACTGGTGAACGTCAGGTGAGCCCCCGTGGCCAACAGTGCGGCGTCACCCTCATCGAGCTCGTGGTCTCGATCGTGGTCATTGCCATCGCGGTTTCGGCCGTGCTCGGAGTCTTCACACTCACTTCGAAAAACAGCGCGGATGCGATGGTACGGCAGCAGGCCGTTGCGATTGCCGATGCCTACCTCGAAGAAATCCTGCTAAGGCCCTATGTCGATCCGGACGGAGCGGATGGCGAGCCGCAGCGCGCCGACTTCGACGATGTGGACGACTATAACGGGTTGAACGATGCGCACGGCGCGCGCGATCAGTTCGACCACGCCATCGCAGGACTCGAGCCGTATGCAGTCACCGTCAGCGTACAGCCCGGCTCCCTGGGCTCGGTACCGAACGCAGATGTCCTCCGCATCGATGTGACCGTCACGCACTTCACCGGGCTCGTGCTGCGTACCAGCGGCTATCGCGCGAACTTCTGACCATGCGCGCCAGATACGGACAAGGCTTCACACTGGTCGAGCTGGTCATCGCAATCAGCCTCGGTGCCATCGTGATGTCGTTCGCTGCGATGTTCATCACCGGACCGGTGGACGCCTACGCAGCACAGACGCGGCGTGCGACATTGGTCGACTCAGCCGATGCGATCCTGCGTTTGATGAGCCGCGACGTCCGCCGTGCGTTGCCCAACAGCGTGCGCATCGCCAGGAATGGCAACATCGTGGCACTGGAATTGTTGCTGACCGTGGATGCAGTTCGTTATCGCGACGATGACTCCGGCGCACCGGATGAAGAGCTGGATTTCAGTCAGCCGGACGAGCATTTCTCGACACTGGGCGCATTCGATGCGGCTGCCGTGCCGAAAACGGCGGGTCCCCATGAGATGCCGCCGAACTATCTTCTGTCCGTGTACAACGTCGGTATCGCCGGAGCAGATGCTTACGAGCTGGCCAATGTCATTACACCGCCCGGCACCAAGATCACCATCGCTACCGATCCGCTGATAGCGGGCAAGGATCACGTTGAGATCGATCCGCCAATGCAGTTCGCCTACGGCTCCCCTTCGCATCGCATGTACCTGATCTGGGGCGCAATGACGTATCTCTGCGATACCGACGCCAAGACCGTGCGCCGCTATTCCGGTTACGCCATCAGCAGCGTTCAACCCACGAGTGCCGGGGACATGAACGGCGCGAGCAACGACCTCGTAGCGACGAACGTGGACGCCTGCAACTTTGCCTACGCCGCCGGCACCGCGCAGCGCGCTGGCCTGGTCACGCTGGACATGACCGTGAAGGACGCGATGTCGGACGAGCGCGTCCGCCTGCTGCATCAGGTGCACGTGGAGAACGTGCCATGAGGCATCAGCGCGGTTTCTCCCTCGTCGCTGCGTTGTTCCTCATCGTCGTGCTCGCGATGCTGGGTGCTTTTGCCGTGCGCATCGGTGTCGGTCAGCAGCAGACCGTGAATCTCGCACTGCTGAGCTCGCGGGCATTGAGCGCCGCGAATGCAGGGGTCGAGTGGGGTGGCTATCAAGCCGTGCGTAGCAATGCCTGCGCCGGCAGCAGCAACCTCAATCTGACGGAAGGTGCACTCAACGGCTTCGCGGTGAGAGTTCGCTGCCAGCGAACGACACACACCGAGCAGAACGTCACGATCCGCGTGTACGACGTGACGGCCACAGCACGCTTCGGCACCTATGGCCAGCCTGACTACGTCTCGCGTCAGGTCCGTGCGAGGTTCACCAATGTGCCGTGATCTCGCGAGAATGTGGCTGGCACTCTGTGTCCTGCTGGTTGCATCGGTCGGCGTCTCACATGCCGCCGCACCCGCCGGCTCCTGGTGGAACACCAGCTATCCCTTTCGCTACAAGATCAGCATCGGGGCGGGACCAAGTGCGCTCGCTTCCAGTTACTCGGTCTCGATCACCACGTTCGATCATGCAGACGCGGTGACGGTCGGCCGCTCGTTGGCAAGCGGCAACGACGTGCGCATCGTGTACTGGAACGGCTCGACGTGGGTCGAATTGAATCGCGTGCTGGATCCGCAGAGCAGCTGGAACACGAGTGCGCCACAGCTCTGGTTTCGCACACAAACCAACATTGCTGCTTCCGCCACCAACGACAACTACTACCTCTACTTCGGCAACGTGAGCACTGCGGGCGCGCCGCCGGCGGACGCCAGTCTGGTCTTTCCGCTGTTCGATGACTTCAACGGTTCGAGTCTGAGCGCGAGCCTGTGGAATCAGAGTGGCACCAGCGTGAGCAGCGGTGTGCTGACCCTGCCAGTCAGTGCGTGGATCCGCTCGGTTGCTACTTTCGGCCAGAACACGATGTTCGAATCCAGCCTGCGCCTGCCCAGT
>DATELY010000255.1:0-5498 GCA_035276085.1 Steroidobacteraceae bacterium
CCCTCCTCAGGCTTCGACTCCGCCCACAACCGTCCGCCGTGCAGCGCCACGATGCGCTTTGCCGTCGCAAGGCCGATGCCCGAGCCGGGAAACTCCGCCTGCGTATGCAGCCGCTGGAAGGGATGGAAGAGCTTCTCGTGATGGGTCATCTCGAAGCCGCAGCCGTTGTCGCGCACGCTGATGCTGCGCTGGTTGCCGTGCAGGCTGCCGCAGACCTCGATGCGCGCACGGCTCGTCTTCGAGGTGAACTTCCAGGCATTGTTGAGCAGGTTTTCGAGCACGCACGTCATCAAGAGCCGATCGCCATGGAGCGTCAGGCCCGGTGCGACATGCACGTCGACTTGCCGCTGCGGCTCGTGCTGTGCCAGTTCGCTCAAGATGCGCTCGGCGACGGCGCTGACATCGATGACTTCACGCTCGACCTTGGTCTGCGAGATGCGCGAGAGATTGAGCAGCGCCTCGATCAGCTCGGACATCTGCTTCACGCTCGCGTGAATGCGATGCAGGCGGCGCTTCTGGTCATCGTCCAGTTTGTTTCCGGCCGACATTTCCAATAAGCCCGCTTGCCCTGCGATCGTCGTCAGCGGCGAGCGCAAGTCATGCGAAACCGAAGCCGTGAAAGCTTCGAGCTCGCGGTTGGCACGCTCGAGCGCCGAGTTCACTTCCTGCACCTGCTCGCGGGTCGGGTGCGCAAGGATGCCGCGGATGCGTGCCCCGAACGAAATGAGAGAGAACGCCCCAGACGCGGCGGTTACCGCGACGATGATCTGCCGCAGCGTGGATGTCGAGGTGTCCGTCTCTGGCACGAGTTGCAAGAGTCCGAGTGCCAGCATGAACAAGGAGAAGGCAGTCATCTGCACAGCGAGCAACTGCCAGCGCTGGCTCGCGATGTACAAGCCTATGCCCGCGAAACCGATGCACGCCGCTGCAATGACCACCTCAGCAGTCCACCATCCATGTTCGGTGAACATCATGGCGTCGTGCTGCAAGCCGCGTGAGTCGAGTCGCTCGAAATCATCATTGGAGTGCGATGTGCGCGGGTCCGGCGCTGGGCAATTCCGTCGTATCTCGTGCCAGTATGCAGAAGGATTCGTTCAAGCCCAAGGAGGGGGGTGTAGGGGTGAGGACGGGAAGGCGGGAAGGCGGGAAGGCGTCCGCGCGTGATTTCTGACGCCATTATGCCGTTCCGCCACTACGCCATTACGGCTTGCTCGTCTGAAGCAAGCGTGCCACCGCGTCCGGATCGATCGGCTTCGTCAAATGATGATCGAACCCTGCCTCGCGCGAACGGCGGCGATCCTGTTCCTGGCCCCAACCTGTAATGGCCACGAGAACGGCGTTCCGAGCCCAGGCCCGCGCGCGTAAACGCTGCGCCACTTCATAGCCGTTCAGCGCCGGCATGCCGATATCCAGGAGGACGAATTCAGGGCGGAAGCGCTCGGCTTCCTCGAGCGCGGCGGCGCCATCGTGCACCGTGCGCACGTCATGGCCATCCAGATCCAGCAGGAGCGAGAGACTGTCCGCCGCATCGCGGTTGTCGTCGGCGATGAGCACGCGCCGGTGCACCGCGCCTGCCGCCACCGTCACGCTCTGCAGGCCTGCGTTCGCAGCGATGGCAACGGTCAAGGGCAGACGCACGCTGAACTCGCTGCCGCGGCCCAGACCTTCGCTGCGTGCTTCCATACGGCCGCCATGCAAGTCGACCAGGCCGCGGGCGAGCGCAAGGCCGATGCCGAGCCCGCCCTCCGCCTGATGCAGCGATGACTTCACTTGCGAGAACATCTCGAACACGCGCGGCAGCATCTCAGGTGCGAGCCCGACACCGGTATCGCGCACACTGATGAGCGCGTCGCTTCCGTCCGCCTGAGCACGGACGCGGATCTCACCGCCCGGCTCGGTGTACTTGGCGGCATTCGTGAGAATGTTCGCGAGCACCTGCGCGAGACGCAGCGGATCGGCGAACACCTGCAGCGTCACCTCGGGCAGCTCCACGTGCAGCTGATGGCGTCGTGCATCGATCAGCGGCCGCGCCGTTTCCACAGCGGACTCGATCACATCGCGCACGTTCAAGTGCTCGCACCGCAAGGCGAGCGTACCGCGCGTGATGCGCGACACGTCGAGCAGATCATCCAGGAGCAACGCCATGTGCTGCACCTGACGATCGATCACATCGTGCGACCAACGCAGCTGCGCTTCGGTTGCATGCCCCGATTTCGAGACCTTTGCCGCCTGTCGGATGGGAGCCAGGGGATTGCGCAGCTCGTGGGCCAGCGTCGCGAGAAATTCATCCTTGCGGCGATCGGCTTCGCGCAACGATTCTTCCATCTGCCGTCGTTCGGTAATGTCGATGCAAGAGCCGATGAAGCCGCTGAAACGGCCCTGATCATCGAGCAGCGGAACACCGTGATCGAGCAGCCAGCGATACTCGCCATCGTAACGACGCAGGCGATATTCCCAGACAAACGCTTCGCGAGTGGTCGAGGCGCGTGTGTCCTGAGTTGCGATCCGCTCGCGCTCGTCGGCATGCACGCCATCCATCCAGCCCATCCCGAGATCCAGCGCCATCGGCCGGCCGGTGAACTCGGTCCACGGACGGTTGAACCAGGTACACCGTCCATCGCTGTCGGCGATCCAGATGAGCACGGGCGCCTGGTCTGCCATCGTGCGGAAACGGGCTTCGCTGGCCCGCACCGCGGCCTCGGCGGACTTCTGCACGCTCAGGTCTTCGACCAAGGCATAGAAGCCCGCCACCGTACCGTCCGCTGTGATCTGCGGAACGTAATAGATCTTCAGTGTGCGCTTGAGTCCATCCGGCAGGTACAGCTCGCTTTCATAGTTGACGGACTCGCCTCGGAGCACGGCGTCGACGTACGGCGCGACCTTGGCGTATGCGTCCTCGCCGAGGAACTCGAGCATCGAGCGCCCATACAACGACTCGCGCTTGATGCCATACCAGGTCTCGTACGCCTTGTTATTGAAGCGATAGCGCTGATCGGCATCGAGATAGGCGATGAGCGCAGGCATCGCATCCGTGATGAGGCGCATCTCAGCCTCGCTCGCGCGCAACTCTTCCTCCACGCGCTTGCGATCGGTGATGTCGAGCAGGATGCCGTTCATGCGCGCCGCACGTCCATCCGCATCGCGTTCGATGCGCCCGCGGGCGCTCACCCAGCGGGTCGAGCCATCGCGCGCATAGATCCGCGCTTCGGCAACATCGAAGTCGGTGCCGAGCGTCAATGCGTTCTGCAAGCGCTCGCGCAATGCAAGTACGTCGTCCTCGTGCGTGCGCCGGAGAAGGACGTCGAGTGTCGCGTGCGCGGCGTCCGCTTCGCTGATTTCCAGCAGTCGCGCAACGTTGCGATCGCCCATGAGGAAGCCGCCCGCAAGGTCCCAGGTCCACGTGCCGACCTGGCCGCCGACGAGCGCGCCATCGAGTCGGGCATGTGCGGCGCGCATCGCGGCATTCGCCGCCTTGAAGCGCCCGGACAAGACGCTGACCGCCACCGCCACGCTGACGAAGAGCATGATGCGAACGACACCGTCGGCGCTGGCAACGGCAAAAGAATCCACCGGTTCGATGACGTAGTAGATGCTGGCGAGCGTGCCGAGCAGTGTCGCGAACAGCGCATGGCGCGTGCTACCCAGATAGCCGGCGACCAGCACGGGCAGAATGAACAACAGCAGCGAGGGTTTGGCCGCGAGCAACGGTTGCAGGGCCAGCCGCTGGATCAACGTAACCAAGGCAACGGCGATGAGGGCCACGGCGTAACCCATCGGCTCGCGCGGCTTCGTCACTGCGGCGCCCAGCGCAGGCGTGGGTAACGACCGATCTTCAGCAGCCGCCATGGCGATCCATCTCGTCGTTACTCATCTCGTGCGGTGGCGCTGGCTCGTCGCCTGTTCTTCGAAGCGGGTCGGGATGATAACAACTTGCGCGCAGCGCTCTGGCAGGCGTGCCCCCACCCCAACGCTCGTGAAGGCCACTTCCCTGTGTCACTGTCCTGCCAGTGCATCCATGCACTGGCGCTGCGCCGGGCAACGACACATTGGGTGTCGTTGCTGAAGGCACCGGCTTCGCCCCCCGCTTCGCAGGGGAGGGAGCAGGAAGGTTGCTGCTCTTGATCTGTCTCCTCTCTGCTGCTGCTCTTAATCTCCCTCCCCTGCGAAGCGGGGGAGGGTTGGGGTGGGGGCAAGTTCCACATAACCCCCCATCCAAACCCTGAAACACACCCGTCGAGGAACAAACCTTTTCCCCGCGCGTAGTACTACGTCCGGGACCCATGTGAGCAGAAAACCTAGAGCACGAGCCGGTGGGGACAGGCCTTTTTTCTCTCTCTATATTGGTGACGCGCGCCATCGCCGGCAGGCGATACGGGTGCACGCACGCTCGCGGATCGTCTTCCGCCGACAAATTCACTCGAACGGCACGCTGCTGATCGTCCCCCCGCACGCGCCAACTTCAAACCATTTCGGAGTTCTCGATGGAAACACAAGAGCGGGTGCGGCGCCGGACGGCGCAATCGGCCTCGAAGGCAAAGGCGAACGGAGCGAATTCGGCCGCGGATGCCGACCTCGACATGCGCAAGCTGCTGCGCGCCCTGCAGGCAGTACGCGACGGCGACTTTTCCGTGCGCCTTCCCAGCGACAAGACCGGGCTTGCCGGCAAGATCTCCGACACCTTCAACGAGATCGTCTCCACGACTCAGCGCATGGCACGCGAAATGGATCGTGCCGGTGAGATGGTGGGCAAGGAAGGCAAGACACGGCACCGCCTCACGCTCGATCGGCGCTCCGGCTCCTGGGGCGCGATGGAAAGCTCGGTCAACACGCTGATCGAAGATCTGCTCTGGCCGACCAACGAGGTGACCCGCACCATTACCGCCGCGGCGAAAGGCGACTTGTCGCAGACCATGCGTCTCGAAGTCGACGGGCGTCCGCTCAAGGGCGAGTTCCTGCGTTCTGCAACGATCGTGAACACGATGATCCAGCAGATGAGCGCGCTGACGTCCGAGGTGACGCGCGTGGCGCGCGAAGTGGGTACCGAAGGCAAGCTCGGCGGTCAGGCCGTCGTGCCCGGGGCCACCGGCATCTGGAAGGACCTCACCGATAATGTGAATTCCATGGCCGGCAATCTGACCGGTCAGGTGCGCAACATTGCCGAGGTGGCCACCGCCATCGCGAACGGCGACTTGTCACGCAAGATCACGGTGGACGTGCGCGGTGAGTTCCTGCAGTTGAAGGACTCCATCAATACGATGGTGGACCAGCTGCGTTCGTTCGCCTCCGAAGTGACGCGTGTGGCGCGCGAAGTCGGTACCGAAGGCAAGCTGGGTGGTCAGGCGGTGGTGCCTGGCGTTGCCGGTACGTGGAAAGACTTGACCGACTCGGTGAATTCGATGGCCGGCAACCTGACCGGCCAGGTGAGAAACATCGCCGAAGTGTCGATGGCCATCGCGCGCGGGGACTTGTCGCGCAAGATCACGGTGGACGTGAAGGGC
>DATELY010000256.1:0-14037 GCA_035276085.1 Steroidobacteraceae bacterium
AAGGCAGAAGTGGGAGAGGACTATGTTTCCACGCTGCGGTGATTTTTCTGCGGACTTGCCCCCACCCTGTCCCTCCCCCGCTTCGCAAGGGAGGGGACGCTTGGCGCAACTGTCGAAGCACGCGTCCCCTCCCTTGCGCCAGCGGGGGAGGGACAGGGTGGGGGCAAGTCCGCAGAAAAATCACCGCAGCGTGGAAACATAGTCCTCTCCCACTTCTGCCTTCGCATACCGCGCCGGATTCAGCTGCGCCAAGACCGCGAAGCTACGCTGAACCCAGGGATCGTAGATGCCGTCTTTCGTACGCTGCGCATTCACTTCATGCAGCTCGATCGCCTTTTCCTCGAACGGGAACGCCTGTTCTTCCAGCAGCACGTCGTATTGTTCGCGTTCCTCTGCGCTCAATTCCTTCGGCCGCTCCGAGCTCATGAGGTCGGCACCCAGCTGACGATAGAGCTCGGCCATGCCAAAGGTTGCCGCGGTCGTCACTTCAGCCACCTGATAGTCCAGCGCACGACCGTAGACGGACAACACCTTCTCCATCGCGGCTTTCTTCTGCTTCAGCGAACGATCGAGCGGCGCCACCAGTTTCACGGCCTGGAAACTCGCGACGGCAGGGTCGGCTGATTCCAACGTTGCGCGGGCGGCCAGGTAGCGGCTGCGATCGGTGCGTGCGCTGCCGGCTGCCTTGTCGGCGCGCACGATTTCATCGAGCCAGTGGGTCCGCGTGCGCAAGTCATTCTGCTGACCGGCCATGTCTGCCAGTTTCTGGCGTGCATTGACCGCCGGGTCCAACGGGCTCGGGAATTTCTCGACGTAGTCGGCATAGACGCGCCCGGCGTCAGCCTGCTTCTGCGCCTTCTCATACAGTTCGGCCGCCTGCCATAGCGCGGCGCGACGCGCTTCAGCCGACTCGGTTGTGTTGGCTGCCATGCGCTCGAACTCCGTGGCCGCTGCAGCGCTACGACCGGTTTCGAGATAGGCCACCGCCAGCTTGCGAGTCACTTCGGGCGCAAGCTCGTGATCGGGATGATTGCGGCGGAATGCCTCCAGGACTTCCGCTGCCTGCTGCCACTGTCCCGCATTCACGAGCAGCGTGGCCGCATCGTATTCGGCATTGGCACGCACCTTCGCTCCCGGCGCAAGCGTGCCGACGCGCAGGAAATCATTCACGGCAGCTTGCGTGTCGCCCGCCGTCTGCTTTGCTTCGGCCTGTTTGTAGATGGAAGCCGCAATGCGCTCGACGACCGCGGGCCGGTCAGGATCGTTCGCAGGCAACAAGCCTTGCACCTTCAGGTAGGCCGTTTCCGCTTCCGCATAGCGACCGCGATCGAACAGCGAATGGGCCAGCAACATGCTCGCCGTGCGTTGATGATTCGGCGCCACGGGCGGTTGGCGCGCGAGCACTTGCTGTGTCACTTCGATCGTGCGATCGAATTCGTTCAGCTTGAACAGCTCTTCTGCCGCCTTCGTCATCACGACGCCCGCTTCCGCGTGCTCCGGGTAGCTGGTCGCGAACATCAACTGACTTTCGATCCCCTTGCGATGCCATGCTTCGCGTTCGGCGCCGCTCAAGGTCGCTTCATGCTTGTCGTACGCGACGAGGGCTGCGTAGCCGGCTGCCTGCGACTTGGCATGCAACGGATACTCGTATGCCGTGCGCTCGTACTCCTGCGCCGCTTCGGCATACCGCTTGTTGTCGAACAGCACTTCGGCCAGCAGATAACGCGTGGCCGGCGCTTCGGGATCTTGCGGGAACGATTCCAACATCGCGCGATACCACCGTGCCGCTGCGACATAGTCGTCCGGTTGTTTCGACTTCTGCGCGCGGGCGTGGTGGTACTCGGCGAGATCCTTCAAATTGGACTTCAGCTGTGCCGCGACTTCAGGTGCATCCTGCGGGGTGCGCTGCGCCCAGAACGGTGAGCCGAACGCATAACGCTCGACGAAGGCTTGCTTGCCGGCAATGACGAGCGATGCGAATCCGCCCTTGTCGTATGCCGCGATGGCTCGGGCTTGGAGCGAGGGCGCATAGCGATCGTCCGGGCGTCGAGCGGCGAAGGCTTCGTATGCTTTCGCAGCGTCCTGATACCGCTCTTTCTCGATGTACAGATCGCCGAGCGCTTCGTACAGCAAGTGGGCATAGACCGGATCGCCACGCTCACGCAGCATGGCGTCCAGGGTGTCAGGCCCATCGAGATCCGACGCCATGATCGCAAGTGCGCGGAATGCATCGGCCGACAATTCACGCTCGGGCCGCGTGAGCGTCTGCGCATCGCGTAGCTTGCCGTCGCGCACCATCACGCGATCGAGCAGCTTCAGGAAGGACACCGCGCTTTCCTCGCCGCGACTCTGCTTGAAGAGCGACCAGGCGTGCTTGTACAGGCCTTGATCGTAGAAGCCGGTCGCCTGTCCTCCCGCGATCACGGCGGCATAGGCATCCTCGGCCGGTCGGTACTGTCCCTTGCTGAACAGGATCTCGCCGCGACGGAACTGGGCTTCCGTGATCCAGTGACTGTTGGGATAGCGTTGCACCAGCCGATCGAGCACGACGAGCGCACGGTCGGGTTGCGCCTGTGCTTCGTACGCGCGTGACAGCTGGTACATCACCGTGTCGTTGCGAGCGTAGTCGGGATACGCCTTCAGCAAGTTCTCGTAGAGCTCGATCGCATCCTTGAGCTGCAAGCCGGAGGAAGGATCCACGATCTCGCCCGTGCCGCGCGCCTGTTCGTCGACTTCGACCTGCAAATCGCCCAGGCGTCGCATGGCCTCCGCCTTCAGCGCGGGGTTATCCGAATTCAGTTCGAGGAACTTGCGGTACTGCTCGATGGCCTGCTGCGGTTGAACGTCCGAAGGCGGTTCGGGCTTCACGACGATCTCGCGTTGCTCGAGATCCTTGATCGTGCCGCTCGTCTTCGCCTTGCGGTCCGCGGCGACAGCAGTCATCGCGAGGGCGACGGCGATCGCAGCAGCAAGCAATCGGGCAGCAGGACGCGTACTCACGGCATGCTCCCGGCCGGCGCAGGCTGTTCCGCAGGCACCGGAACCGAGCCTTCCTCAGGCTTGGCTTCCGGAGCGGAATTGCTTGCAGCACGATCGTAGATCGATGCCAGCGCGAAGCGCGCCTGCAGCGAGTACGCGGCGAGACGTTGCTTCTGTGCCTCGAGCTCACGCACGGCGATCTGCGCGAGATATCGATTCTGCTTCTGCGCAGCCACATCGAGACGTGCGGACAGGTCGATCAATCGCGGCTGGAGTCCGGCAACCCGTGTCGCGAACTCTTCGGTGCGACGCGGATATTCTTCGCGAGCGCGTTGCACGAGCACCGAACGACGACGCGCTTCCTTCTGCGCCACATCGAGCTCGCGCAATTGCTTGCGCTCGCGCCAGACGCGCGCTTTGTAGGCACCGTTGAAGTTCCAGAGCAACACGCCCTTCAGCAGGCGCGTCTTCTCGCCCATCTCCTGCACGAGCGGATCGCTTTGATCGGCACGACTCAGCACGCTCTCGAGCTTCTTCACTTTGGCCCACTGCTCCAGCTCGCGCGCCGTTGCGAGGCCTGCCACATCGTTATCGCGCTCGATCGCATTCATGCGCGCACCGAGATCCGCATTGCGCGCTTCCAGCTGATCCAGATCGACCGTGTCCAGGCTGCTCTCGATCGACGGCAGGCGTTGTGCGTAGGCGCGTTTGCGTGTGTCGACCATGTCCTGGAAGGCCTCCACGCTCAACTGCCAGGCAGCCAGGTTGCGCTCCATGAAGCGCAGATCGCGGTAGTTCTTCAGACCCTCCTGGAACTCGTGCGTCGCCAGCAAGTGGTAGAGATAGCGCGTCTCGGGTGCATCGGGCAGATTCTTGAGCTGCCAGTACCAACCCGTCTGGTCCGCCTTGTCGTGCTCGAGGATCGCATCGAGCAAGCGCCCGGCCTGAATCGCTGCGATCGATTCGTCGATGCGTTTGGATTCCTGCTCATAGGCCGTGACGGCTTGGAGGTAGTAATCGGTTGCCTGGCGATTGGCATCCAGCTGCGCGTACGCGTATGGAATCGCGAGATAAGCTTCCTGCACGGCGGCATCGAGCAAGTTGCGATCGCGCAGCTCCAGCCACGGCACCAGCGCCTTGTTGTATTGCTTCAGACTGGAATCGGCCCAACCGACGCCCAGCAACGCCTTGTTCGAATGCGGCCCCTCCAGCCGCACGCGTTGCATGGCCACTTTCGCGTCGGCGGGACGGTTCGCCTGCAGCAGAGCGAAGCCCAGCGCGAGATTGGCTTTGTCGCGCAGCGCGGCGAGCTCTGCGGTCGTGCCCGTCACCTGGCCCACTTCATTCAGGTAGCGCTGCGCATCGTCGACACGTCCTTTGCGCACCAGCGCGACACCGATGTTGAATCGGGCATAGGCTTGCCACGTCGCCATCTGCGCCTGCTCTTTCTTCGCAGGCTGCCAACCTTCCAATTGCGCCAGCGCTTCATCGTAGCGATCCAGATACATCAGCACCTGAGCGTGCAGCAGACGCCGTTCAGCCTCGAGTTCCCCCGGCAACGTGCCGTTGATCGAGCGCAGCGCTTCATCGGCCTGAGTAAGATAGTTGCGCTGATACCAGACCTTCGCGAGATAGAACCACGCGCGGTTACGAACCTCCGGCGGCACGTTGTCGTTGAGCAACGATTTGAAGATGCGGCCGGCTTCTTCGTGCTGACCGAGCGAGAGGTACAAACCGCCCTTCAGCAACTCGGCTTCGATCGGATGATGCGATACGCGATTCAAGGACTGCGCCGCATCGAGTCGTGTCAGCGCGCCGAGGTAGTCGTCCTGATAGAAATAGAACAGCACCTCGCCCCAATGCAGATCGCGCACGGCTTGCGGCGTGCCGACTGTCGGTGCCGCTGCACTCGATACTGGAGCTTGTGCCGCATTCGCACCGACACAGGCGGTGATACCCGCCAACACTGTCAGGCGTGCATAACGCAGACGCTTCGCTAACTGTGACACAAGGAACTTCATGGCAGCGGACGGGAAGTTACTCCCACTGCTTCACGAGGAACTCGGGCTGTTGTTTGATGGCGCGATCGCTGACCTTCAGCTCGACGTACTTGGCGCCCACACCCTTTTCGATCTTGACGCTCGCGCCACGACGATAGTCGCGCACATGCGGACCTTTGCCGGTGAAGAAAGCGACCAGCTCGTGCTCGCCGACTTTCAGATTGCCGATGAACACCCGATGCACGCCGCCCTTCAACAAGGCCTCGGCTTCACGCTCGGTGTACAAGTAATTGGCCACCTCCTTGTTGTCGAGCTTCAGCGTGATCGAATCGAGCGCGAAGAAGTCGCCGACGTCCATGGACACGAACACGGCAACCTGCGTGCTCGCCGGATAGAGCAGCTCTTCTTCCAGCACGAACAGCTCGCGATTGAGATCGAGCACTTCCTTCTTCAGGGCCTGCACATCTTCATCGAGGCTGCGGAATTCCTGCTTCTCGCCGGTAGCCGCTACGACGCCATCGGTATCGACCGCTGGCGCGCTCGCGGCGGGTTCATTCGCCGGCGAGCCAACGCCTTGCGATCCCGCCAAAGACGACAGTCCCAACCCGAAGGCACAGATCAAGGCTCGAAAGCACTTGCGCACGATCATGTTCCACCTGAATGAAGATGCATTGCCGGTCTCACTCGTTGAGGAGCTTGCGCAGTTCCTGCGCATAACGCGCTTCATCGCCGGGCTTGTAGCTCTCGGACACGAAGCGCACGACACCTTCGCGATCGATCAGAACGGTGAGCGGCATGGCACTCACCTGATAGCTGCGCGCGACGTCTTTGCGCGCATCGGTCAGTACGGGATAGGGCACTCGCAGTGTCTTCACCATTTCGCGTGCGCGCTCCACGTCATCGTCGAGATTGATACCGAGCAGCACGAGGCCGGCACGCTGGTACTTCGCGTGCAGATCCGCCAGCGCGGGAATCTCTTGTCGCGACGGTCCAGACCACGTGGCCCAGAAGTTGATCAACACGACCTCGCCCGAATGCTCGGACAGCCGCTGGTTTTCACCGGACAGTGCACGCAACGCAAAGTCAGGCGCGGCCGCACCCACCGGAGGCGCCGCATGCGCGTGAGTCGCGACCGACAACGTGCCCGTCAGCAAGACGGCTTGCATCGTGACCGCGAAGGCGCGAGGGCCCCGCAAGACCAAGTGGAACAACTGAACCATGTCGTGAGCGTGTCGTTGGTCGCGTAGCGGTGGGAACGCGAGACACGCAGATCGCGGACGTGCACGACCAAAGGAAGCAGCAAGTCGCACCGTCCGGTGACGACTGCTGGCAACCCCGCTGTCTTAGGAAGCTCCGTTAGACCGGTGGCTTTGCGTCCTCACCTTTCAGTGAGTTTGCCTTTAGCAACGAGCAGCAAGGGTGCTTTGGGGTGGCAGATATGTCAACGAAGGAAGTGTGACGAGAGGAGGCTATCCATCGACATGCGTGTGACGGGTTGCACGCTTCTTTGGGATGTCGTGAACGGCAGACACGAGACGAGGCGCCCCCGCACGGGGACTACCTCGCCTCTACGACCGCTAGCTCCAAATCAAGCTAAAGAAAGCCGGCACTACGCTAGGCCAACCCCGGAAAACGGACACCGCCGCCAGCAAGCCCAGGGAAGCGGACGCCGCCGCCAGCAAGCCCAGGGAAGCGGACGCCGCCACCATCAAGCCCGGGAAAGCGGACGCCGCCGCCATCAAGCCCGGGAAAGCGGACACCGCCGCCGTCAAGCCCGGGGAACCGAACGCCTCCGCCCGCAAACTGCAGATCGTGTAGGCCGTTACCGGTCGAGCTGGGATATGGAGCAGTAGCCTGAGCGGTAACGCCAGACACCAACAAGCCAAAAGAGAACATCGCAGAAATGACACGATTACGCACAGAAATCCCCTCCAAAAGCGGTGAACACGCGCCAATCGGTACGATCGGCTTCACAGGCTTAAGCGACGGGAGAATGTGACTCTGGTCACATAAAGTGCTTCAACTCACCCGTAGTGAATAAATTCAGGACATCGATTACGGTGGCCAGCGTGGAAAGCCCGACGGCATTGATCCAATGCCTAGATCCGGCAGAACTGAGAAGTGATGCCGGCCGGAAACTTGGCGCGTGTGCAGAGAGGCATGCCAGAATGGGGCGCCACGCCACTCAGCGAAGCAAAGCAGTTCTAGGGTGTGACCAACAGGATGGGCCGAGACACGATCAACCCCGGCGTGCCGGAACGCCAAGCCGTCACCCGGCTTCTGTCGGCATGGC
Source organism: Steroidobacteraceae bacterium (assembly GCA_035276085.1). GTDB lineage: Bacteria > Pseudomonadota > Gammaproteobacteria > Steroidobacterales > Steroidobacteraceae > DATELY01. The sequence goes on from DATELY010000256.1 coordinate 7,273, forward strand.
GCTCAGGCGACTCGAATGCCCTCGAGCGGCTCACGCCACTCATATATGAGGAGCTTCGCGATCGCGCCCGCCGCTACATGAGACGCGAGCGGCCGGGTCACACGCTTCAAGCCACGGCCGTAGTCCATGAAGCCTTCGTCCGGCTCGTGGACATGAACGTCTCCTGGCAAGACCGTGCACACTTCTTCGCCGTGGCGGCACGCTTGATGCGACGAATCCTGGTGGATCATGCGAAGTCCCGCGTCCGCGCCAAGCGAGGAGGCGGTACCGCGGTCACGAATTCTCTGGAGGAGCTCGGTGACATCGATGTCGGACCGGCAACGGCGGGCGACATCGACGTACTGGAGATCGACGACGCATTGGAACGCCTCGCCTCTCACAACGCACGTCTCGCGGAGACAGTGGAGCTGCACTACTTCGGCGGGCTGACCTATCAGGAAATTTCCGAAACGCTAAAAATCTCGGAGGCGACCGTTGATCGCGACCTGCGGCTAGCCAAGGCCTGGATACTGAAGCAGATTCGACCGCCAAGAAGTTAGGACGCACCATGGCCTCGATGCCGGGCAATGCACCGGACGCACAGTGGACCCGAATTCAAGACCTGTTCGTGCGTGCGCTCGAGCTACCGAAAGAGCACCGTGGCGATTTCATTGCGCATGAGTGTCCCAATGAACCCGAGCTTGCCCAGGAAGTCCTGAGTCTCATCGCTTGCGACCTGGGCACCGGTACCGGCCCGATCACCAATGCGATGGGCAATGCCATAGAGGACACGACCAGAGAGCGCCGCAGCGCCATGGTTGGCGAAAAGATCGGCGCCTATCGCATTACCGCCGTTCTCGGTCACGGCGGCACTGGCACGGTATATCTCGGTGAGCGTGCCGATGACCAATATTCGGCCAAGGTCGCCATCAAGCTCGTCGACAGTGCGGCGATCCATCCCGAAATGCGTATGCGCTTTCGTGCCGAACGACAAATTCTTGCGAACCTCAATCACCCCAATATCGCCCGGCTCATCGATGCCGGCGAGACCGACGATGACCGGCCGTACCTCGTCATGGAATATGTGGAGGGCAGGACTGCCGAGGTCTATTGCGACCAGCATCGGCTCTCGATCGATGACCGTTTGGAACTGTTCCTGAAAGTCTGCGCCGCAGTTCAGTACGCGCACCAGAATCTGGTCGTCCATCGGGATCTGAAGCCGGCAAACGTACTCGTGACTGCCGACGGCACGCCCAAGCTCCTGGACTTCGGTATCGCCAAACTTCTCGACGCTGGCAGCACCGGTGTCGCTCAAGCGCTCACGCGCATGAACGACCGATTGCTGACCCCTGAATACGCCGCTCCAGAACAGATTCTTGGCCAAGCCGTGACCACGGCCAGTGATGTGTACGCCCTCGGGACCGTGCTCTATGAGCTGCTCACTGGCATGCGACCCTTTCTGGTGCCCTCTTCCACGACCCAGCTGGAGCTGGAGAGGTTGATCTGCATCAGCGATCCACTGCGTCCGAGCGCCGCCATCAAGCGCGCCATCGAACATCCAATCGATACATCTGCCGGCGCACACGACATTGCCGCCGCCCGTGACTCGAGCCCCGAACGCTTGATGCGCCGCCTGAGTGGCGATGTGGATGCCATCTGCATGCGCGCCTTGCGCAAGGAACCGCAGCACCGCTACAGCTCAGTGGAACAACTCGCCGACGATGTACGGCGCTACCTCGCCCATGAACCGGTTATTGCGCGTCAGGGCAATTGGTTCTACTACTCGAATCGCTTCGTGCGCAAACATGCTTTCGGTGTCTCCGCGGCCACGACCTTGATCCTGTTCGTCGTGGTCTTCGCCGTCGTCATGTCTTTGCAGGCTCAGCGCATCGCTGCAGAACGCGATCGAGCCACACAAGAACGTTCGCGTGCCGAAACCGTTTCCAGTTTCATGCTGGATGTGTTCGGCGCTGCAGATCCATTTATCAGTCAAGGACGCGAAATCACGGCGCGCGAATTGCTCGATCAGGCCGCTCGCCGCATCGATAGCGGCTTAGCGCAGCAACCTGAAGTGCGTGTGCAGCTGCTCGAAGCCATTGGCCAAGCATACGGACGTCAGGGCTATTACGGGCGCGCGGTCGATCATTTCGAACGCGCTCGCCAGCTACGACAACGCTTGCCGCAAACCGACAACGCGGCACAAGTCAACCTGCTCATCGAGCTGGCGAAAGCACAGCGCAGCGACGGACGATTGGCCGCCGCCAATACAACGCTGCACACCGCTGAGGAGCTGCTCAATCGGAGCAAGCGCCAATCCGGCATCGCCCGCGCCCGCCTCGTCGCGGCACTGGGCAGACTCTATTTGGATCAAAGCGATTGGCGCTCAGGCGAAAAGTATCTCACCGAAAGTGTCGCACTCATACGCTCATCGGCAGCTCAGGAACCCTTTGAGCTCGTTGACATACTGCGCGACCTGTCGAGTGCGCAATTTTGGAAAGGCGATGTGGCAATCGCTGAGAAGACGATGCGAGAAGCCGTCACCATTGCTCGTGCGCGCCTGCCGGAGTTGCACCCATCGCGCGTCCTCGCAGAAGGTGTGCTGGCTGAATTGCTGGCTAACAGTGGCCGCGCCAACGAAGAAGCCGCCGAGCTGTTGCAGCGCGTGTTACGGGCAAGGCGCTCGCTGTATGGAGAGGTGAACAGCGATGTAGCCGACACCCTGGACGTTCTCGCAAAGCTGCGCACGCAGCAGGGTAAGTGGCAGGAAGCAGAACAACTCTTTCGCCAGGCTCTCAGCATTCAGGAACGTGCTCTCGGCCCCGACCATTTCCTGGTTGGATATCAACACAACTCTCTGGCTTCATTTCTGTTGATGCGCCACGAACCCACGGCTGCAGAGCAAGAAGCTCGTATGGCCCTGCACATATACGCCAAGGCATTACCTGCAGATCATCAATATGTGGCCTTTGCAGAGCACGTGCTGGGCGAGGCGTTGATCGCCGAAAGGCGCTACAGAGAAGCAGAACAAATTTTGGTTGCTGCACGTGATCGCTGGACGCGCGCAGGAGCGCCAGCCTGGCGTATTGGTCGCACGATGAGCGCGCTCGGCGATGCAGTCTATCGTCAGCAACGGACGGAAGAAGCTGAACAACTGTTGATACAGGGCTATCGCGATGTCGCATCCGACCCGGGCGCCACTGCCGAAGCTCGCGCACGTACGCGCGAACGTCTTGTCAATTTCTACCGAGCAACCGGACAATCAGAAAAGATCGCGTCTGCGCTGAAAGTACATTAGTCCCCGATCGAATGCTGTTCATGCCAGGTGGCGCGCCGAAGTCCGGCCATCAGAATGGTTACGACGAATCGTACAACCCGCCGGTTGATGTCTCAGCGGTAATCGCATGCGTTCAACTGCTACAGTTCAGCCGCGTCTCAACCTTGCGTGAGCAGATCGGGGCTGCTCATGCTTGGCACTGCATCGCACGCTCGCTGGGATCGACTTGACGATCTGTTCTCACGTGCGCTCGAGCTGCCTGCCCAGCAGCGCGAAAACTTCATTAGGCACGCCTGCCCCGATGATCCTGACCTGGCTCAAGAAGCATTGAGCCTTCTCGCGTGTGACGTGGGGTCTGCCACCAGTCCGTTGACGAAGGCACTGTGCGGGGAGATCGACGCCACTGCACACCGGCGCCGTCTCGCGCTGATCGGTAGAAAGATCGGGGCCTACCGCCTTACCGCTCTGCTGGGTCATGGCGGTGTCGGCACGATCTATCTGGGGGAGCGCGAGGACGAGCAATACTCTGCTCGCGTAGCCATCAAGGTGGTCGACAGTGCTGCCCTTCATCCTGACCTGGGGCTGCGCTTTCGCAACGAGCGACAGATCCTAGCCAACCTCGATCACGGCAACATCGCGCGCCTCATCGATGCCGGCCAGACCGAGGACGCTCATCCCTACCTCGTCATGGAGTACGTGGAGGGCAAATCGGTCGATGTCTATTGCGATGAGCAGAGGTTGACGATCGATCAGCGCCTGCACTTGTTTCTGCAACTGTGCTCTGCCGTGCACTACGCGCATCAACACCTGGTCATCCACCGCGACCTGAAACCCCCGAACGTGCTCGTCAGGGCCGATGGCGTACCCAAGCTCCTGGATTTTGGCATCGCAAAGTTGCTGGCCATCGACGCTGCGACACCGCCCGCCGTGGTACTCACGCGCGTCAACGACCGTCTGTTCACCCCCAAATACGCGTCACCCGAGCAGATCCTCGGCCTGCCCGTGACGACGGCAACGGATGTCTATTCGCTCGGTACCCTGCTGTACGAGTTGTTGACGGGCCTGCACCCATTCGGGAACGCACCGATCCCCTCACAACTCGAACTCGAGCGATTGATCAGCCGCAGCGATCCGCTGCCTCCCAGCGCTGCGATCCAACACATTATCGAAAGCGCAGCGGGTGAACCGCACGAGAACCTGGCTCGCATCGCGGCTGCACGTCAGCTCAGCGCGCAGCGCCTTGCCCAGCGCCTGGCAGGCGACCTGGATGCCATCTGCACGCACGCGCTGCGCAAGGAGCCGCAGCATCGCTATGCGTCGGTCGAGCAACTGGCCAATGACATTCGCCGGCATCTGACTCATCGGCCCGTCACGGCGCGGCGGAGAACTTGGTTCTACCGCAGCGCGCGGTTCGTGCGTCGCCATGCGCTGGGCGTCGCTGCATTCATGATCTGCACAGCCATCGTGATAGCCTTCGCGGTGACCACTTCGGTCCAGGCGCATCGCATCGCCATCGAGCGCGACCGCGCAACGCTGGAAAGCAATCGAGCAGCAGTGGTCTCTCGCTTCATGGAAGATGTTTTCGCCACCACGTATCCCGTTACGAGCGACAGGGGTGAAATCACAGCGCGAGAGCTGCTCGATCGGGCAGCGCAGCGCATCGACAACGAGCTGCAACAGGAGCCCGAGGTGCAAGCGCTCCTGATGGAAGCCATCGGACAGTCCTATCACCGCTTAGGAAACCACGCGCGTGCAGTCACCTATCTAGATCGAGCGCTGCAACTTCGACAACACCAAGCACGAACGGACGACAAGGCGTTGGTAGCGCTCCTTCTCAAGTTAGCCACCGCACAACGGGAGGATGGTCAGCTCGGTTATGCCGGCAACACCCTTGGTGAGGCAAGCAGGGTTGTGGAGCGGCTGGGGCAACCCCACGAACCAGAACGAGCCCGAGTGCTGGCGGCTAGGGGGCGGCTCCATCTGGATCAAGGAGACTGGCGCCGGGCAGAGATCTCGCTCGGTGAGAGCATCACCGCCATGCGCGGCCAGCAGGACGTCGCGCCGTACGAGCTGGTTGTGGCGCTGGGCGAGCTCGCGATAGTGCAGATGTGGAAAGGCGACTTCCGCGCGGCCGAGAGGATGGCGCGCGATTCCGTTCAGATCAGTCGCAAGCGGTTGAGCGCATTGCATCCTGAGCGGGTCAACGCCGAACTCCTGTTGGCAGATCTTCTTGTAAACAGCGGCACTGCCGATGACGAGGCCGAATCGCTGATCCAACGCACTCTGGAAGCACGACGCACGTTGTACGGCGACGACCGGCGCACCGCCGACGCGCTCGATATATTGGCCCGGATCCGAGACAGGCGCGGCAAAGCTGAAGAGGCGGAGCAGCTATTGCGCCACGCGCTAGACGTCCAGAAGCGCTTGTTGGGGCCGAATCACTTCCTCGTCGGCTATCAACACATCTCTTTGAGCATGTTGCTGCTGAGACGCAAAAAGGCGCACGCCGCCGAAAGGGAAGCTCGCGCCGCTCTCACCATTTATGCCAGCTCGTTGCCTGCGGACCATCAATTCATCGCGGCTGCGGAACACGCGCTGGGCGAAGCACTGATCGCCCGAGGCCGATATGCGGAAGCAGAACGGACGCTGCTTGCAGCCCGTGCCCGCTGGCAACGCACCGGAGCCCCACCCTGGCGCTTGGCTCGCACGGTGAGCGCCGTTGGGGAAGCTGTCTGCGGCCAGCACCGGCTGCACGAAGCTGAAGCCTTCCTACTAGAAGGCTACGAGGGGGTGATATCGGACCCCGGCGCCAATCCCGAGGCACGGGAACGCGTGCGCGAACGTCTCACGCGTTTCTATCGCGAGACAGGTCATCCAGAAAAATTGCAGCAAGTAATACAACCAGCCAGATGATGGACCGCAGGCGGCCGCACTTTACCCGGGTCAGTCCATTCTTCTAAGAATCAATGAGCCGAGCGAGGGCTGTCCATGGTCGACAGTGCATCGGACGCAAACTGGAATCGTCTTCAAGATGTGTTCTCGCGCGCGCTCGAGCTGCCGTCCGAGCAGCGCGAGAACTTCATTGCCAGCGAGTGCTCCGACGATCCTGAGTTAGCCCAGAACCTATCGGGCCTCCTCGCGTGCGACGCCGGCACCGGCATCAGCCCGCTGACGAACGCGATGAATCGCGCCATCGACAACGCTACACACGAGCGCCGGCTCGCGCTGATCGGCAGGGTGATCGCGGCGTATCGCATCGACGCCTTGATCGGCCATGGCGGTGTCGGCACCGTTTACCTCGCCGAGCGCGCCGACGATCGATACTCCGCGAAGGTCGCCATCAAAGTGGTCGACAGCGCGGCCCTGCACCCGGACCTGGGGCTGCGCTTTCGCAACGAGCGCCAGATCCTAGCCAACCTCGATCACGGCAACATCGCGCGCCTCATCGATGCCGGCCAGACCGAGGACGCTCATCCCTACCTCGTCATGGAGTACGTGGAGGGCAAATCGGT
>DATELY010000257.1:0-5082 GCA_035276085.1 Steroidobacteraceae bacterium
CAAGCCTCTCGCGGCAGTCGATTGGGCGCCGCGTCGCTCGATGCGCTGGTCGGCTTCGTGGTCGGCTTGCCCATTCTGTATTCCGTGATACCCGCGGCGATTCAAGGCCGCGGCAATCCGTCGGAGATGAGCTCGCTCATCATGGCGTCGATGATCGGCGGCGCGGCTGCGCTGTCGGGCGTCTTGGCAATCGCCTGGATCGTGATCACGTTCATCCTGGTGAAGCGCAACTCGCAGACGATCGGCAAGAAGATCGTCGGGATCAAGGTCGCGCGCTCCGATGGCTCGCATGCGTCCCTGGGGCGCATCTTCTGGTTGCGCAATGTCGTGAACGCGCTGCCGGCGGTGATTCCGTTCGTCGGTAACTTCTATAGCCTGATCGATCATCTCTTCATCTTTGGCGGCAAGCGCCAATGCCTGCACGACAAGATCGCCGATACGATCGTCGTCAGGGCTGCGTGAGCCCGGACGTCCTCGACACGGTCGTCGCGGCGGAAACGCCGGAGGGCATCGCCATCGAGCTGCGGCCGGCGGGACTGCCGGTCCGCTTCTACGCGTACTCACTCGACCTGCTCATTCGCACGATGCTGCTGCTCGGGCTGCTCATCGTGACCTCGCCCCTCGGTCGCATGGGTGTCGGACTCGCGCTCATCGTCGCGTTCGTGCTGGAGTGGTTCTATCCCGTGGCGTTCGAGTTGAGCCGCTGGGGTTCGACGCCCGGCAAGCGCGCCTTCGGTTTGAAAGTGGTGATGGATAACGGCTTGCCAGTCACGCCGGCCGCGTCGGTTGCGCGGAATCTTTTGCGCACCGTCGACTTCATGCCGCTGCTCTACGGTTTCGGCATGGTCAGCATGCTGCTGCGGTCCGATTTCAAACGGCTGGGCGATCTCGCTGCGGGAACGCTCGTGGTCTATGAGCCCAAACGCAGCGCGGCGCCGAAGCTGCCTGAAGTGGAGCCGTTGGCTCCGGTGCGGCCATTGGCGCCACGCGATCAAGCGGCGGTCATCGCGCTCGCGACGCGTGCACCGCGGCTGACGCCCGAACGCCTGGATGAACTGGCCGCCCTGGCTGCCAGCATCGCAGGAACGTCCAGCAACGATCCGCAGGCGACCGCACGCGTGCTGGCGGTGGCGCAGTGGTTGTTGGGGCGCCGCACATGACGCCGCTGCTGTTCGAGCAGCGCCATGGAGCCGATTGGGAAGAGCTCGAGCAGTGGCTCGCTCAGTTGCGTGGCGCTGCGAAGCGTAGCCGTAAGACCCCCGTGCAAGGCGAGCGCTTCGCCGCGCTGTATCGGCGTGCGTGCGAGCAGCTGGCATTGGCCAGAGCGCGTTCGTATCCCGCTTACATGATCGAGCGGCTGGAGCACCTCACGGCCGATGCGCATCAAGTCATCTACGCGCGTCAGCAGTTCGGTGTGACGCGACTGCGAGCGCTCTTCGCGCAAGAGTTTCCGCGCGCGGTGAGAACGCATGGGCTGTATGTCGGGATCGCATTGGCCGTGTTCGGCGTGCCGACGCTGGTGCTCGGCGTGTTGGTGTATCTGCGTCCGGAGCTCGTGCTCTCGGTGGTGGATCCGTCGCAGGCCGCGCAGTTCGAACAGATGTATTCGCCCGCGGCCCAGGCGATCGGCCGACGCACGGCCGAGACGGATTGGATGATGTTCGGCTTCTACATCAAGAACAACATCGGCATCGCCTTCCAATGTTTCGCGAGCGGCATCCTGTTTGGCGTGGGCAGCCTGTTCTACATGGCGTACAACGGTGCGTTGGGCGGTGCCATCGCCGGCTATGTCACCGAACGTGGCTACGGCGAAACGTTCTACTCGTTCGTGGTCACGCACGCAGCCTTCGAGCTCACGGCGATCGTGCTGGCCGGTGCCGCGGGATTGCGATTGGGTCATGCCCTGCTCGCGCCGGGCCGCTACACCCGCAAACAGGCGTTGGTGCTCGCGTCCAGGGAAGCGGTGGTGCTCGTGTATGGCATCACGTTCATGTTGCTCATTGCCGCTGCCATCGAAGCCTTCTGGTCTTCGGCGCAATGGATTCCGCCGTGGGTGAAGTACGCAGTGGCTGCGCTGTGCTGGACGGCCGTGCTCAGCTATCTATGCCTGCAGGGTCGCCGTGCAAGTTGAGGCGTTTGCGATTCGACTGCGCCCGCGAGGTCACTGGGAAGCGGCGGATCTTGGCGTGCGCCTGTGTCAGCGCAACGCGCGTTCCGTGTTCGCCTGTTATTGGCTCGTGGCCGTGCCGATGACGCTCCTGTCGCTCGCGACGTTCGAGATTGCCGACTGGTTGCCGATGACCGTGCTGTGGTGGTCGAAGCCGTGGCTCGACCGCACGATCCTGTTCGTGTTGTCACGGGCCGCGTTCGGCGTGCAGTCGACGCCGCTCGATGTCTGGCGGGCGCAGAGGGACGTCTGGTGGCGTCAGTTCCTCGGCACATGGACAGTGCGGCGGCTGTGCCCCTGGCGTTCGCTCACGCAGCCGGTGCATCAACTCGAAGGTCTCGACCTGAGCATGCGCCGCAAGCGCGCTGCGTTGATTCGCCGCGGGCGTGGCGGCGCAGGTACCCTGCTCACGAGCGTCTATGGATCGATCGAGTTCACGCTGATGGTGGCGCTCGTCTCGTTTGCATTCTGGTTTGCGCCCACGGGCCATGAGCCGCAGCTCTCTTCGCTGTTCACGGGCGAGACCGAGCGCGTGTGGCAGATGGTCTTCGCGGTGTGCTACGCGCTCGTCGTCGGGTTCCTCGAACCCTTCTATGTGGCATCCGGATTCGCGATGTACCTGAATCGCCGCGTGGAACTCGAAGCCTGGGACATCGAACAGGAGTTCAGACGTGCTTTCGGCTGAACGAAAAGCCTCCCGAGCGCGATTTCCCATTCCCTCCCTTGCGAAGCCCCTCGTCAGGGGTTCCGAAGCGGCTCGGGGGAGGGCCAGGGTGGGGGTCTTCAGCGCAGCAATCCTGGCCCTGCTCCTCTGCACGCATCCCTCGCACGCAAACCCACCACACCCCACCGAACCCCAAATCCAAACCGCCCTCCAACACCTCAAATCCGATCCCAATCTCGCCAGCGAGCGCCAAACCAAAACACTGAAGTGGCGCGAGCGCGGCTCCAAGCACCCCTCCAGCACACCCGACTGGCTGGCAGACTTCTTCTACTGGCTGGCCCAATCGATCCGCTGGCTGATGTGGATCGTCATCGCACTGCTCGTGATCGGCCTCGGCGTGCTGATCATCCGCCGCCTCAAGCACCTCGAACGTTCACCGCGCACCGGAGCGCTCGACCTGCCCACACACGTGCGCGATCTCGATATTCGCCCGGAGAGCCTGCCCGATGACATCGGTGCAACCGCGCTCGCGCTGTGGAATGAAGGGCAGCGACGCGCGGCGCTGGCACTGCTGTATCGCGGCCTGCTGTCGCGCCTCGTTCATGTCGATGCAGTGCCCATCAAAGCGTCGAGCACTGAAGGAGATTGTCTGCAGATGGTGGAGCAGCATCTGTCGGAGCGACGGCTCGCGTATGCGAAGCAACTCGTCCGTGTGTGGCAGCGAGCGGTCTACGGCGCCCACGATCCGGAAAGCGAAGACGTGCGCGACTTGTGCCTCGGTTTCGATGCGGAGGTCGGCGTGGAAGCACCGAGGTCCGCGTGAACAGAACGAATGTGCTGACGGCGCTTGCGGTACTCGGTGCCATCGCGCTCGTCATCTGGATCGCGCGCAACACGTACTGGGACGACGTGAAAGTGCCGCAACCGTTGCGCGGCGACGCAGCCACCAATCCTTTCTATGCAGCCGAGCACTTCGCGCGTTCCCTGGGCGCGAACACCCGACGGCCGAAGCATGTTCGATCCCTGTCTCGCGACAGCGATGTGCTGGTCCTCGCCAATTGGAACTGGAGCCTGATCCCCAGTCGGCGCCTCACGATCGAGCGATGGGTGGAGAATGGCGGACGACTGGTGCTCGATGGCCGCCTGGTGGAAAGCGATACGCGGTTGCGTGACTGGTCGGGTTTATCGCGGGCACGCGTGCTGGCGGGTGGCAAGCCGGTGGGCAGTGCCGATGCGGAATCGATCGATGAAGTGGAGAACGGTTGCGGACCGATCACGATCAAGCACGACGTCGAAGGTGTCAGCGGCGGGCGCCACGAGTATCGGGTGTGCACGCTGCCCGTTCTGCGCGCGCTGCTCAGCAAGCGTGAGCCGCAATGGTCGTTGGTGGACGGTGAGGGCTATCAGGCGGTTCGTGTTCCTGTCGGGCGCGGCAGCGTCACGTGGTTGAATGCAGCGCCATTTCTCTACCGTGACTTGATGGCTGCAGATCATGGGTTGCTGTTCGTGGCGGCAACGCAGCTGCAGGCAGGCGACACGATCATGTTCATGTCGGAGGAAGATCAGCTGTCGCTGCTGGCATTGATCTGGAAGCATGGCGCGCCGGTGGTGCTACTGCTGATTGCGTGGCTGGCGGCCGCACTGTGGCGCAGCGGCGTGCGCTTCGGTCCGTCCGCGCCGGTGGCGCTTCCCATCCGGCGCTCGTTGGCAGAACAGATCAGGGGCACGAGCGAGTTCACGCGCCGCTTCGGTGGCGGCCGTGCGTTGCACGCAGCGGCCGTGCGTGCCGTGAATGAATCTGCCGAGCAATGCATCCCACGGTATTACTCGATGGATCCAGCGCACCGCTTCGATGCGTTGTCACGCTTGACGGGAATCGATGCCGAGCGTCTCGCAGAGACCATCAACTATTCCGGCCCGCGATCACGCCATGAGCTGAAAAAGGCGCTGGAGCTCATCGAACACGTGCGTCGCCGCCTGGAAAGCAATTCACACCGCTCGACGATGAACACAGGAGAGACAGTGCATGGCAGTTGAGAACGCGACGATCACGCGTGCCGCGGAACTCTTGGAACGACTGCGCACGACGATCGGCCAGGGCATGGTGGGCCAGACGGAGGTCGTGCAGCAGGTCATCGTGACACTGATGGCGTCGGGTCACGCGCTGATCGAAGGGGTGCCCGGTCTCGGTAAGACGTTGCTCGTGCGCGCGTTGTCGCAAGCTTTGTCGCTGCAGTTCGCGCGCGTGCAA
>DATELY010000258.1:0-29878 GCA_035276085.1 Steroidobacteraceae bacterium
ACTATCGCTTTACGAGCTCGCTGCCTCTTGCGGTCCTCAAGCTGCTCGCACCCCAGCTCGAAGAACTGTCTGCTCCGCGCGTCGGGCACGAACCAAGCGGTGCTCTGTAGCATCGCCAGCTCTGTGTATCGCACTTGGTGCCGGTGGAGGGAATCGAACCCACACTCTGTTGCCAGAATCGGATTTTGAGTCCGACGCGTCTACCAGTTCCGCCACACCGGCGCGGGGGGCGCAGTATAGGGGGCGGACGGGCCGGGTGAAAGCCGTCCGACGGTGTGTGGTGTGGCGGCGTGCGACCTTTTTGCGTGCGCCTGGATCTATAGCTTTCGCATGTCCCACTTCCATGACATTGCGCTTGCGCCCGAGACGATCGCCCGTGCTCGCGAGGGTGATGTCGCCGCCCGCGAGGCGATCTACCGCGCGTATGCGAACGCGGTCTACACGTTGGCGCGACGGTTGGTGTCCCGGCCGGCGGTCGCGGAAGAGATGCTGCAGGACACGTTTGTCGAAGTGTTGCGCAGCTTGCCGAGCTATCGGGGTGAGGGGTCTTTCAGCGGCTGGGTTCGCGCGATTGCCGTGAGCAAGTGTTTGCACTATCTGCGCTCGCCCTGGCATCGGCGGTGGTTCGATGGCGTCGCTCATGACGATGCGAGCATCCTGGATATCCCGGACAGTACGCCGCAGCCCGATGCACAGGTGGGTGGCCATGCCGACCTCGAGCGCGCGCTGCATACGCTCACGCCGATCGCACGTACGGTCGTCTGGCTGCACGACGTGGAAGGCTATACGCATGCCGAAATCGCGCGCCTGCTGCAGCGGACGCCGAGTTTCTCGAAGTCGCAACTCGCGCGAGCTCACGAACGCTTGCGCGCGGTGTTCGATCCCATCGATGAGTCACTGCCATGCACGCCCGTATCGACCAACTGTTGAGCCTGCGCGACGGCGAGCCGCTGGACAGCATTGTCAGCGAGCATGTCACCGCTTGCCCGCGCTGCACTGCCGAGTTGCAGCAATTGAGCCGTCAGCGGGCGGCACTGCGTTCGTTGCCGCAATACACGGCGCCCGATGTGTGGTCGCAAGTGGTCCGACCTGTGCCGGTGCGCGGAACTCACCACCGCTGGGTGGCTGCCGTTGCCGTGCTCGTGCTCGCAGTGCTTGCTGCGATTGGCTACCAGCAGCGCGCGGGCGATTCCGTGACACCAGCGACGGTCGCTGCCGATCGAAACTCGGATGAGCAGATGCAGTCGTTGTTGACGCGCTCGCACGAGTTGGAGCGCGCGCTGCAAAGTCTGCCGCAGCGCCCGGCGTTGGAACGCGCGGGCACCGCTGCGACGATCGACGGACTCGAGCAGCGCATTCAATGGCTCGATCACCATTTGAACTACGCCCACGATGCCGGGCTCGACCATGAGCAAACGGCACAGTTGTGGCAGGAGCGCGTCGCGCTGCTCGATACGTTGGTGAAGGTGCGGTACGCCGAATCCGGTACCTATGTCTTTTGAATCAATGTCGGAGGTCACATGTTTCGCCAAGTGATCTGTGCGCTTGCTGCGCTGTCTATCGTCGGTGCTGCGCAGGCGGCGGAAGCGGACAAGCAGAAGCAGGACGAGGACATCAACGGGCGCCTCGAAGCCGCGCAGGAACGTCTGGATGAAGCCGCGCGGGAAGTCGCCGAGCTGAGCATGGCGCTGTCGGAGGACGCCATGCCGTTCGTCATGCAGTTTCATGGTCCGGGTTCGCGCGCTGTTCTGGGTATCAACATCGGCGCGGGCAGCGAAGAAGCGGATGGCGTCAAAGTCATCAACGTGAGTCCCGGTGGACCGGCTGCGCGCGCGGGCCTGAAAGCGGGCGACGTCCTGCTGCGTGTGGATGACGCATCGCTGAAGCGTGACGACGCGGGCAGCCCGCGCGCCAAGCTCCTGCGCCATCTGCGTGAGGTCGAGCCGGGCGACACGGTCAAGCTGCAGTATCGACGGGGCGACAGGACGGCGACCGCGGACGTGAAGGCGGAAGTATTGGAGCACCCGAATTTCACGATCCCGTTGCCACCGGGTGCACCGCTCCCGCCGCGGGCGATGGGATTCGGCCATTTCGCGGGGGCGTTCGGTGCAGCCGAATTGGTGGCGCTGACGCCGCAGCTGGGCCGTTATTTCGGTACCGAGGAAGGTCTGCTGGTCGTGCGTGCCCCGCGCGACGAACGCCTCAAACTGGAAGACGGCGATGTGATCCTCGACATCGATGGTCGCAAGCCCAGCTCCCCGGCCCACGCCCTGCGCATCCTGGGCTCGTATCAAAGTGGCGAGACCGTCAAGCTCAACGTACAGCGCATGAAAAAGCGACTGACGTTGGAGGTTGCGGTGCCGGACAGTCCACGGCGTGCCGATGCACGGATGACCGAAGGAGACGTGCTGATGCCCGCGGGGGGAGCCGTTCGGGTGGAGCGGGGCGTGCGGACCGATCGCGACCTTTGATTCGTCGGCGAACGAAGGCGGGCCTGACGCAACCCTGCTAACGTGCGCGCCCCATGCGTCGCGCCGACTTCTCTTATCGATTACCTCCCGAGCTCATTGCGCAGCGGCCGCTGGCGGAGCGCGCCGCCAGTCGTTTGCTGTGCTTGCCCGCAACGGGCGAGCTTGCGGATCGACAATTTCGCGAGTTACCCGAGCTGCTGCGTCCCCACGATCTGCTGGTGTTCAACGACACGCGTGTGATTCCGGCCCGTGTGTTCGGCGTGAAGCCGACCGGCGGCCGCGTGGAGATCCTGCTCGAACGCATCCTGTCGGGGCGCGAGGTGCTGGCACACGTCCATGCAAGCAAGGCGCTGAGAGTCGACGTCCCCATTCTTCTCGATGGCGGCGTGGAAGCGCGATTCGTGCGGCGTGAGGACGATCTCTTCGTGCTCGAGCTGTCGGAAGAGCCGCTGTCCTTCTTTACTCGGTACGGTCGGATGCCGCTGCCGCCTTATATCGAACGCGCGCCCGATGCCGAGGATGTACAGCGCTATCAAACGATCTTCGCGCGCGAACCGGGCGCGGTCGCAGCACCCACTGCCTCGCTCCATTTCGACGATGCAACGTTGCAGCATTGTCGAGCGGTGGGTGCGAGCGTCGCGCACGTCACGCTGCACGTTGGCGCGGGGACGTTTCAACCCGTGCGTGCCGAGCGCCTCGAAGACCACCGCATGCATGCCGAGTACGTGGAGGTGAGCTCACAGGTGTGCGCAGCGGTGGCGCAAGCGCGAGCGCAGGGCGGCCGCATCATCGCTACGGGAACGACGGTCGTCCGCAGTCTCGAATCGGCGGCTCAGTCGGGAGAGCTGCAGCCGTTCGCAGGTGACACACGGCTGTTCATCACACCGGGATTTCGTTTCCGTGTGGTGGATGCCATGGTGACCAACTTCCACTTGCCTGAATCGACGTTGCTGATGCTCGTTTGCGCATTCGCGGGTTACGAGCGTGTGATGGCGGCATACGCGCATGCCGTGCACGAGCGCTATCGCTTCTTCAGTTACGGCGATGCGATGTGGCTGGAACGAGGCACGGTAAAGTAGCGCCATGCAGTTCGAACTCTTGAATCGCGATGGCCGTGCCCGTCGTGCACGCATCACACTCAGACGCGGCGTGATCGAGACGCCGGCGTTCATGCCCGTCGGCACATACGGCACCGTCAAGGCCATGACGCCCGAAGATCTGGAACAGATGGGTGCCCAGATCATCCTCGGCAACACGTTCCATTTGATGCTGCGTCCTGGAACGCCGGTCATCGCTGCGCACGGTGGGCTGCATGAGTTCATGCACTGGGACAAGCCGATCCTCACGGACTCGGGTGGCTTTCAGGTCTTCAGCCTCGCCACGCTGCGCAAGATCACGGAGGAGGGCGTGAACTTCCGCTCGCCCGTGAATGGCGATCTCGTGATGCTGACGCCGGAGCGCTCGATGGAGGTACAGCGCGCGCTCGACTCGGACATCGTAATGATCTTCGATGAGTGCACGCCGTATCCGGCGGATGTCGACGTCGCGCGCAAGTCGATGCACTTGTCGCTGCGCTGGGCGGCGCGCAGCCGCGCCGAGTTCGATCGTCTGGAAAATCCAAATACATTGTTCGGCATCGTGCAGGGTGGAATGTGGACACCGTTACGCCTCGAGTCGATCGCGGGCCTCACGGCCATCGGCTTCGATGGCTATGCGATCGGCGGACTTGCAGTCGGTGAGCCAAAGGAAGAACGCGAGCGCGTCCTGGCAGAGATCGAGCCGCATCTACCCGCGGACCGGCCGCGGTATTTGATGGGCGTCGGCACGCCGGAGGATCTGATCGAATCGGTCCGCGCAGGTATCGACATGTTCGATTGCGTGATGCCCACGCGGCATGCGCGCAATGGCCATCTCTTCACCTCGAACGGCGTCGTGAAGATCCGCAATGCGATGTACGAACGGGATACCCGCCCACTGGATGAGAACTGCACGTGTTACACGTGCCGCAATTATTCGCGCGCGTACTTGAAGCATCTCGACCGCTGCGGCGAGATCCTGTCCTCGCGCTTGAATACGATTCACAACCTGCACTTCTATCTGGATCTCATGCGCCGCATGCGCGCGGCGATCGAGCAGAACGCCTTCGAACCGTTTGCGCGCGACTGTTCGGCGCGGCTAGCTGCTGGCTAGCTGGTCTGCTCGCCAGAAAAGCTCGCACCATCTTCTGGCCAGCAAGCCAGCCGACCAGCTAGCCGCCCGGTGTGCGCACAGCGCTGGCGGGCGAGATCAGTACCTTGTCGATGCGCATGCCATCCATGTCCATGATTTCGATGCGGAAGTCGCGCCAGCTCATCAGGTCGCCCGCTTTGGGGATGCGTCCCAGGCGGGACAGCACGAACCCTGCGACGGTGTGATAGTCGCGGCCGACGAGATCGCGCCGGTTCAAGCGGCGCTGCAGCTCTTCGATCGGCATGTGTCCATCCACGAGCCACGAGCCATCTGCCCGTTGCAGTGCTTCGGGCCGCTCGCGGCTGCCGAGCTCGGGCAACTCGCCGGCGATGGCTTTGAGAATGTCGATCGGTGTCGTCATGCCCTCGATCCCGCCGTACTCGTCGGTCACCAGCGCGAGGTGCGTGCTCGAGCGTTGAAATTGATCGAGTAGCTGCAGCACCGAGATGGAATCCGGCACGTGCAGCGGCGGTTGCAGATCGCGTTCCGGATCGAGCCGCCCCTTGCGCAGCGACTCGCTCAGGTCGGCAAGGGTGATCACGCCCAGCAGGTTGTCGAGCCGGTCGCGTGCGACCAGAAAGCGCGCATGGCCGCTGTTCTTGGCTTGCTGCCACAGCTCGGGCAAGGGCTCGTTGATATCGAGCCAGATCATGTCCTGACGCGGAATCATGATCGAGCCGACCTTGCGATCGGCCAAGGCGAGCACGCCCTCGATCAGCCGGCGCTCCGAAGCAAGGAACACCCCGGCGGTCGTGCCTTCCGCGATCAGGGCACGCACATCGTCCTCGGTCACGGCGCCCTGCGTGGCCGACGAGATGGGCAGAATGTTCAGCACCGCATTCACCGTCACGCGCAGCAACCACACGCCGGGTGCCATGGACTTGGCGAATACCCGCATGATCGGCGCGACGAACATCGCCAGCGCTTCTGCGTGCGTCAGTGCCACGCGCTTCGGTGCCAGCTCGCCAAAGATCAGCGAGACGTAGGTGACCAGCACGACCACGCCGATGAAGGCGAGATTGTCGGCCAGCTCGGGATCCATCCCCATCTGCACGAGGTACTCGGCAAAGTAGGTCGCGAAGGTGGCGCCGCTGTAGACGCCCGTCAGGATGCCGATCAGCGTGATGCCGATCTGGACGGCGGACAGGAAGCCGGTCGGATCCTCCAGCAGCGCCAAGGCCGATTTGGCGCCCCGGCGGCCGTGTTCAGCCGCGGCCTGCAGGCGCACTCGCTTTGCCGACACGAGGGCCATCTCGGACAAGGCGAAAAAGCCATTCAACAAGATCAGCAGAAACAGGATCAGGATGTCCCGCGCGATCATTCGGGCCGCGATGCTCCAGCCGCAAAAAGGAGGCTGACTATCGCACAGGTTGCCTGCTGGGGGGCTGTCGGCAGGCCTTCCGACAGGACGTCCGGTGCTGCGGCGGCCCTTCTGTATAATGCGCCGCCTTTCGCGGCGGTCCCCTGGTCGCCACCCCTCCAGTTGTCAGAAGGTACTCAAGATGGATTGGCTGATTCCAAGCGCGTGGGCGCAAGCGGCGGGCGGTGCTGCGCAACCGAACGTCCTGATGCAGATGTTGCCCCTCGTGATCATGGTGGTGGTGTTCTATTTCCTGCTCATCCGGCCGCAGTCCAAACGCGCCAAGGAGCATAAGTCCCTGATCGCTGCGCTGGAGGTCGGCTCGGAAGTGGTCACCAGTGGGGGGATTCTCGGCAAGATCACTGAGGTCAGTGAGCAGTTCGTTACGGTGGAAATCGCCGACGGCGTGCGGGTCAAAGTCCAACGTCACACGATCAGCCAGGTGCTGCCCAAGGGCAGCTTGAAGAGCGCCTGACGCCCACACCCTCGCCCTCGCACGAGTCGATTCATGTATCACTTTGCCAAGTGGAAATACTGGCTGGTCATCGTCGTCCTGGTGGTCGGTACGCTGTACGCGCTGCCGAACCTGTTCGGTGAGGGTCCGGCGCTGCAGCTGTCGCGCAACGATCGGCAGGCCATGGACGAGACGAGCGCGAATCGGGTGCGCACGATTCTCGAAGCAGCCAAGATCCCCGTGGAAGACTCCTACCTGGAGAAGGACCGCCTGGTCCTGAGGTTCGCGACGCCCGATCAGCAGGCCAAGGCGCGCGGGGCAATCACCCAGACGGCCCCCGAAGACTATCTGCTCGCCCTTTCCAGCGCCCCGCGGATGCCAGAATGGATGCGGCGGTTGGGACTCAAGCCGATGAGCCTGGGCCTCGATCTGCGCGGTGGGGTGCACTTCATCTATGAAGTGGACATCGAGGGTGCCATCGCACAGGCCGTCGAGCGCTCCGCCCGCGATGCGCGCGTTACGCTGCGCGACAAACGCATCCCGTACACCGCCGTCACCACCGCTGGCACGACCGTTCGCATCGTTCTGCGTCAGGGTGCTGACGTTCAGAAGGCGATCGACGCGCTCAAGGTGCCGGACGGCAGCATCCAGATCGTGACTGACGAAACGCCTGCCGGACCCGTGATCGAGCTGAGACCGACGCCGCAGGAGATCAAGCGCCGTCAGGACGTCGCGGTTCAGCAGAACATCACGACGCTGCGCAATCGCGTCGACGAGCTGGGCATTTCCGAGCCGGTGGTCACGCGGCAGGCGTTGAATCGTATTTCGGTGCAATTGCCCGGCGTGAACGATCCGAACGAGGCCATCCGCGTGCTCGGCGCGACGGCGACGCTGGATTTCCGCCTCGTCGATGAGAACAACGATCCTTACGAAGCCGAACGCAGCAAGCGCGTACCCATCGCGTCGAAGCTGTACAAGATGCGCGATGGCCGGCCCATCCTGCTCAAGCGCGACATCATCGCGACGGGCGAGCAACTCTCCGATGCGAGCTCCAGCTTCTCGGAAGGTGCGCCCGAGGTGAACGTCAAGCTGGATGCGCGCGGCGGCCAATCGATGCTGGAAGCAACCCGCGACAACGTGGGTCGTCGCATGGCGGTGGTGTACATCGAGAAGAAACAGCTGGCTGAGGGCGAGCGCTGCGACGGCACGCGTCAGGGGAACGTCTGCACGGAGTCGAGCGTCATCAGCGCGGCCACGATTCAGAGTGTGCTGTCGTCGAGCTTCCGCATCACCGGGCTGCAGGCGAATGAGGCGCGCGAGTTGGCGCTGCTGTTGCGCTCAGGCGCGCTCGCCGCACCGCAGACGATCGTGGAGCAGCGCTCGGTCGGTCCGAGCCTCGGCCAGGACAACATCGATCGCGGTGTGCGCGCGATGCTGATCGGTCTTGCTCTCACGTTCGTGTTCATGGCGATCTACTACCGCGCCTTCGGCTGGGTGGCGAATGCCGTCCTGTTCTCCAACCTGGTGCTCACGATCGGCTTGTTGTCGATGTTGCAGGCGTCGCTCTCCTTGCCCGGCATCGCAGCCGTCGTGTTCCACCTGGGCATTGCCGTGGACGCGAACATTCTGATCTACGAGCGCATTCGCGAGGAGCTGCGTGCCGGCAACTCGCCGTTGGCTGCGATCAATTCGGGGTTCGACAAGGCCTTTGCCACCATTGCCGACTCGAACGTGACGACGCTGATCGCAGGCATCGTGCTCTTTGCCGTAGGCACCGGCACGATCCGCAGCTTCGCCATCGTAATGACGCTCGGCATCATCACGTCGCTGTTCACTTCGGTGGTGGGCAGCCGCGCGCTGGTTCACGCCGTGTGGGGACGACGTCGACGGTTGGAACGTTTGCCGATCTAGCGATTGTGTACTGGCAAGTTGCTTCCCTTCCCCTGCGACAGCGGGGGAAGGACAGGATGGGGGAAGTTAGAGTGACAACCCGCTGTCGCGTCTGCCCCCACCCTAACCCTCCCCCGCTGTCGCAGGGGAGGGAATCCTGAACTGAGTACCGCGATGGAATTCTTTCACAAAGTCACGACGTATCCCTTCATGCACACGCGCCGTATCTGGTACGGCGTCTCTTCGGCTGCAATCGTCGCGTCCCTCGCGCTGTTGTTGTGGCACGGATTGAATCTCGGCATCGACTTCACCGGTGGCGTGGTGCTGGAGTTTGCCTATCCGAAGGCCGCCAACGTCGAGCGCACGCGCGCTGCGTTGGCAGAAGCAGGGTACGGCGAAGCGCAGGTACAGAACTTCGGTGACGAGCACAGCATCATGGTGCGGCTGTTGCCGCGCGAGAAGCAGGATGTGAATGCGGTGAGCGCAGCGGTTACAGCCGCGCTGAAGCATGTGGATCCCAATGTTGAACTGCGCCGTGCGGAAGTGGTCGGGCCTCAGGTGGGGCAGGAATTGACCAACCAGGGTGGACTCGCGATCCTCTTCACGTTCATTCTGATCGGCGTGTACACGTGGTTCCGCTTCCAGTGGAAGATGGGTGTGGCCGCAGTGATCGCGACGTTGCACGACCCGATCATCATTCTGGGTTTCTTTGCAGTCACCGATATTCCGTTCGATCTGGCGGTGCTCGCGGCGATCCTCGCCGTCATCGGCTACTCGCTGAACGATACGGTGGTGGTGTTTGACCGCGTGCGCGAGAACTTCCACTCGATGCGGCGCTCCACGCCGGAGCAAATCATGGATGCCTCCATCAACCAGACGCTCTCGCGCACCATCATCACGAGCGGCGCCACGTTGCTCGTCGTCGTCGTGCTGTTGCTCGTCGGTGGCGAGACGCTGCGAGGATTCTCCTGGGCGCTGACCATCGGCATCATCGTCGGCACGTATTCGTCGATCTATGTCGCCGGTGCGCTGGCCCTCGACATGAAGCTCTCGGCGCGCGATCTCATGCCGCCAGCCAAGGAAAAGAGTGAAGTCGATGCGCTTCCCTGAAGCGGACCTGCGACCTGAGACCTGCGACCTGCGATGGAGCCTGGGAACTGAATCCTGCCCGCGCCGCAGGTCCTTTCAATGAGTCTCCTCGTCTGGGGCACCTTCCTGCTGTTGTTCGTCGCCGTATTGGCTCTCGATCTGGGTGTCCTGCACCGCGAATCGCGCGAAATGGCCGTTCCCCAGGCGCTCGGCTGGACGGTGGTATGGGTCCTCGTCGCACTATCCTTTGCCGGCGCCATGTATGGGCTGTACGAGCATCATTGGCTCGGCTGGGAGCCCGTGGACGACGAGCTGTCGGGCAAGGACGCGGCGATCGCCTACATCAACGGCTACATCCTCGAGTGGTCGCTCTCCGTCGACAACATCTTCGTGATGGCGGTGATCTTCTCGTTCATGAAGATCCCCGCGCAGTTCCAGTATCGGGTGCTGTTCTGGGGCATCGTCGGCGCCATCCTGCTGCGCGGCGTGATGATCGCCATGGGCGCGGCGCTCATTCACACGTTCGACTGGATGTTCTACGTGTTCGGCGGCGTGCTGCTGATCTCCGCCGCCCGCATGCTGAAAAGCGAGGAAGACGAGTTCGACCCGGGCAAGAGTGTGCTCGTGCGGCTCGCGCGCCGCGTGTATCCAGTGACTGATCGACTCGATGGCGACCGCTTCTTCACGCGCGTGAACGGGGCGAGGGCGGCAACGCCTCTGTTCGTGTGCCTGCTGCTGGTCGACTTCGCCGACGTCGTATTCGCGGTCGATTCGATTCCCGCCATCTTCTCGGTGACGCAGGACCCGTTCATCGTCTTCACGTCGAATGCGTTCGCCATCCTCGGCTTGCGCTCGCTGTACTTTGCGATTGCCGGCCTGATGATGATGTTCAAGTACCTGAAGCTGAGCCTCGTCTTCATTCTCGGCTTCGTGGGCGTGAAGATGATGCTGCACCATCACGTCGAGATTTCGAATCAACTCTCGCTCGGCGTGATCCTGGGATTTCTCGTGATCGGGATACTGGCGTCGGTCTGGGTTTCGCGGCGCCAGCGGACCACGACCACCACTTGAGTCATCGGTAAGGAGTTTTCATGGAGATGTTGACCGATCCCCAGGTCTGGCTCGCGTTTGCGACCCTGACCGCATTGGAGATCGTGCTCGGTATCGACAACATCATCTTCATCTCGATCCTGGTGGGAAGGTTACCTGCCGAGCAGCGCGGTAAGGGGCGCACATTCGGTCTGGCGCTCGCGATGATCACGCGCATCCTGCTCCTGCTCTCCATTACGTGGGTGATGAGCCTTTCGGCGGACCTCTTCAGTGTGGCCGGCCAGGGCATCTCGGGGCGCGACATCATCTTGATCGGCGGGGGCCTGTTCCTGCTCGCGAAGAGCACGCTGGAGATTCACAGCAATCTGGAAGGGGAGGAGCATGAACGCGAGGCCGGCAAGGCTCGGGCCACCTTCCTCAACATCATCATTCAGATTGCGATCATCGACATCGTGTTTTCGCTCGACTCCGTCATCACGGCCGTCGGACTTGTCGACCACGTGGAAGTGATGATCGCAGCAGTCATCGTGGCCGTGATCGTGATGATGTTTCTCGCAGGTCCCATCAGCAACTTCGTCGACCGCCATCCCACGATCAAGATGCTGGCGCTGTCGTTCCTGATCATGATCGGCATCGCTCTCATTGGTGAAGGCTTCGAGATGCATATCCCCAAGGGCTACATCTACTTCGCAATGGCCTTCTCGGTAATCGTGGAGATGCTGAACATCAGAGCACGCAAGGCCGCGCACACAGTGGCCCACGAGCCCGAGCCGGCGCCGGTGAAATTGCGGAAGAAGCTGGAGGAGTGACCTGGGAGCGGAAATACGCCAGTAATTCGCTGGAGAGACGTACTCGATGCTCCTCATCACATTGCTGTAGTGAAGTCTGGTGTATATCCTAGGCCGTATATACATGCTGGAGGATGCGCCGTGAAAACTGCACGCGTTTTCAAGTCAGGCAACAGCCAGGCTATTCGCCTGCCGAAGGATTACCGCTTCCACAGCAAGGAAGTTGAGATTTATCGTCGCGGCGACGAGGTCATCCTGCGCGAGAAGCGCCGGGGGCTTGGACGCGCGTTCGAGCTGCTTGCCTCTCTTCCCGACGATTTCATGAGTGGAAGAGAAGATCCGCCCGCACAGAAGCGCGAGGGACTATGAGCGCGGCCCGCTTCATGCTGGACACGAATATCTGCATTTACATCGCAAAGCGCAAACCGCAGAGCGTGTTAGCCCGATTCGAAAAGCTCAAACCAGGTGAGGCTGTGCTCTCCGTCGTTACCTACGGCGAACTGCGCTTTGGCGCCAGCAAGAGTAATCGCCGCGACCAAGTGCTGCACGATCTGGAAGAGCTGACTTCGCTGCTGCCCGTACAGCCATTGCCGGTGACTGCGGCAGCCGAATATGGCCGCTTGCGCTTCGAGCTGGAAGCCGAGGGCCGCCCGATCGGTGGAAACGATCTTTGGATCGCGGCGCACGCAAGCGCCGAAGGGCTCACGCTGGTTACAAACAACCTCAGGGAGTTCAAGCGCGTGCCCGGTTTGAAGGTTCAGAACTGGGCCAACTGAGGAGATGGCCTTCGTCGCCCTCCAGCAGGGAGCCATGGACAAATTCGACCGCATCTTCCAGCTCCACACCATCCTCGCGAACCGCCGCACCCCCATCGACCCTGAGATCCTCCAGGCACGACTCGAATGCTCGCGCTCGACGCTGTATCGGCTCGTTGCGTTGATGAAGAACACGCTGAATGCGCCTATCGAGCTGGAGGCGGGTGGAGTCGTCTATCGACAAAAGAAGGATGCACCTCGCTACGAACTGCCGGGCTTATGGTTCTCGGCCGCGGAGCTGCAGTCACTGGCCGTCATGCAGCGGCTGCTTTCCGCAGCGAATCGCTGCGGCCTCATTGCAACTTGATGTACAGCGCATGCGGAGCCTGCCGTTTCCAGTTGCGGCAGCGCCTCACCGTCGCCGTGCCTTCCTATCCAGATACAAGTTGTAGAACGTCACGAACGCCGGAAACAGATTCGAGAGCACGCCCACCGAGTCGTTCTTGCCGAAGATGAAATAGCTCAGCAGCAGGATGCTGCCTGCGGCGCTCATGTACCAGAACAGCGGCGGCATGACGGGTTTGCCCGAGGCTTTCGAGGCGATGAGTTGTACGACCCAGCGTCCGGCGAAGAGCAGCACGCCGAGATAGCCGATGAGCTTCCACGGGGTGACTACGACGCCGATGACGACGGCTATCACTTCATTCATTGATCCACCTCGAGCTTCGGACCGCTGTGTGTGAGCGGACAACGGGAATTCGACGCGCGCAGTTGGCGCCGTGGGCGTGCGGATCTCAATGGGCTGAGTCAGCCGCCTCGACGTCGCCCAGGTAAGCTGCCTTCACTTTCGGATTGGCAGCGACCTCTCTCGATGAACCCGCGAGCGTCACCGCACCCGTTTCCAGGACGTATGCGCGATGACTGTGTTGGAGCGCCGCGTTGGCGTTTTGTTCGACCAGCAGCACGGAAGTGCCTTGCTGGTTCACGGCTTCGATGGCCTGGAAGATGGTGTGTACGACGAGCGGT
Organism: Steroidobacteraceae bacterium; assembly: GCA_035276085.1. GTDB lineage: Bacteria > Pseudomonadota > Gammaproteobacteria > Steroidobacterales > Steroidobacteraceae > DATELY01. The sequence continues at coordinate 13,113 of DATELY010000258.1, forward strand.
GCCAGTCCGAGGGACGGCTCGTCCAGTAACAGCACGGACGGTCGGCACATCAACGCGCGCGCAATGGCGAGCATTTGTTGCTCGCCGCCCGAGAGCGTGCCGGCGTTCTGATCGATCCGCTCCTGCAAGCGGGGGAAGATGCCGAACGCCTTGTCCAGATCGGCGGCGACATCGCCGTCGGTGCGCGTGTAGGCGCCGAGCGCGAGATTCTCGCGCACGCTCAGATTCGCAAAGATCGCGCGGCCCTCGGGCACGAGGCTCATGCCGCTGCGCACGATCATGAACGTCGGGCGCTTCACGATCGACTCGCCCTGGTAGCGAATTTCGCCGGAGGCTGCCGGCACCAGTCCCATGATCGTGCGCAGCGTCGTCGACTTGCCCGCGCCGTTGGCTCCGATCAGGGTGACGATCTCGCCTTGTTCCAGCGTCAGCGAGATGCCTTTCAGCGCCACGATGGCGCCGTACGTCACCTTGAGATCCCGCACTTCGAGAATCACGCGCCACCCAGATAGGCTTCGATGACACGCGGATCGGCCCTGATCTCGGCCGGCGTGCCATTGGCGATGGTGGAGCCGTAGTCCAGCACGTGCACACGCTCGCACACGCCCATCACGACTTTCATGTTGTGCTCGACCAGCAGGATGGCCATGCCGAAGTGATCGCGGATCCAGCGGATGAGTTGCATGAGATCGTGCGCCTCCTGCGGATTCATGCCGGCGGCGGGCTCATCCAGGCACAGCAGCTGCGGCTGCGTTGCCATGGCTCGCGCAATTTCCAGGCGCCGTTGCAGTCCGTAGGCAAGACGCTGCGCGCGATCTTCCGCCAGGGCATCGAGCTTGAAGATCTTCAGCAGCTCGCGGGCTTCGCGATCGATGCGAGCTTCTTCTTCGCGATGTCGCTTGGTGTGCACCATGCCGTCGAACACGCCTGCGTGCTGCTTGCGATCGAACGCGACTTTCACGTTCTCGAGCACGGTCATGTTCTGAAACAGGCGAATGTTCTGAAACGTGCGCGCAATACCCAGCCCGTTTATATCGCATGGCCTGCGACCGGCGATGTCCTTGCCTTGTAAGAGGACCTTGCCGTCGGTGGGCTCGTACACGCCGGTGATGACGTTGAACAGCGTGGTCTTGCCGGCGCCGTTGGGGCCGATGAGGCCGTAGAGGTTGCCCTGGTCGATGGTGAGAGAAACGGCATTGACCGCGACCAGGCCGCCGAAGCGCATCGTCACTGCCTGCAGATCGAGCAGCGCCGGCACGTTCAATCCTCGAGCGCCGAGGAAGCGCCGCTCTCGATGCGCGGCGCGTTCCCTTTCAGCTTGCGGCGGACGAAGTCGATGCTGCCGAAGAGACCCTGCGGCCTGAAGATCATGATGAGGATCAGCAACAACGAGAACGCCACCATGCGGTATTGCGCCGACACACGCAGTACCTCGATCAGCACGGTGTAGACGAGCGCGCCGACGACGGCGCCGAGGCTCGAGCCCAGGCCACCGATCACGACCATGATGATGAACTCGATCGATTTGATGAACGTGAACGAGTTCGTATGCAGATACATGTTGTAGTAGGCGAAAAGACCGCCCGCGACGCCGGCCAGCGTGGAGGAGATCACGAACGACAAGACCTTCGCGCGCGTCGTATCGACTCCCATCGCTTCAGCTGCGATCTCGTCTTCGCGCACGGCAATGAGCGTGCGCCCGAACGACGAGCCGATGAGCCGGTGCACGACGATGACCGTGGCGATCGCCATGAAGCACACCCAGCCGAAGCCGGCGAGATTCGGAATGCCGGAGTAGCCGCGTGCGCCGCCGATCGCATCGATGTTCAGGATCAGCACGCGGATGATCTCACCGAAGCCGAGCGTGACGATGGCCAGGTAATCGCCGCGCAGGCGCAGCGAGGGCACGCCGACCAGAAATCCGCCGATGGCGGCGAGCAAGCCGCCGAATGCCAGGCCCACGACCACGACGGCGCCTTCCTGCACATCCCGCGGCAGGAACGCCAATGCCTCTTGAATGCCTGGCCCGAACGTGACGGCGATCCACCCGGCGGCATAGGCACCGATTGCCATGAAGCCAGCGTGGCCCAGAGAAAACTGTCCGGTAAAGCCGCTGATGAGGTTCAACGACACGGCGAGCATCACATTGATGCCGGCGAGCGTGAGGATGCGCAGGGGATACGGCGGAATGCCAATCGCTGCGAACAAAGTGCCGCTGACCAGGGCGCTCAGGAATCCCACGATGACGGCGAGCGCCAGCAGCGCGAACACTTTGCGCAGCATCGTCAGACCTTCTCGCGCGTGGGACGGCCGAGCAGGCCCTGCGGCCGAAACAGCAGCAGCGCGATCAGGATCGCGAAGGCGATGGCATCGCGGAACGTCGGCGACACGTAAGCGACGACGAACGTTTCGGCGAGACCGATCAACAAGCCGCCCACCAGCGCCCCGGGGATGTTGCCGATACCGCCCAGCACGGCGGCGACGAATGCCTTGAGGCCGTACATGATGCCCATCAGCGGATCGATCTTCGGGATCGCCATGCCGATGAGCACGCCGGCCACGGCCGCGAACGCCGAGCCCAGGGCGAACGTGATGACGATGATTCGATCGGTGGAAACACCCATGAGCTTCGCGGCGTCGAGATTGAACGAGACCGCACGCATCGCGATGCCGGTCTTGGTCTTCATCACGATCACATACAGGCATGCCGCCACCAGCAACGCGACCACGAACACCGTGAGCTGCTCCGAGGTGAGGCGCACACCGCCGACGATGAATTCATGGTGCGGAGCGAGCGAGGGAAAGAACTTCGGATCGGCGCCGAAAACGAGCTGGCCCAGATTCTCCAGCAGCAGCGACACGCCGATCGCGGTGATGAGCGAGGTGAGCTTGGGCGCGCCGCGAACCGGGCGATAAGCCAGGCGCTCGATCAGCACGCCGAGCGCGGCACACACGAGCATCGCACCCAGCATCACGACGGCGGCTTTTGCGAACGAAGGCTCGCCGCCGCGTAGCGCCGTGGACAAGTAGAAGCCGGTGTAGGCCCCGATCATGTACACATCGCCGTGCGCGAAATTGATCAGCCGCAGGATGCCGTACACCATCGTGTACCCGAGCGCGATCAAGCCATAGATGGAACCCAGCGAGAGGCCGTTGATCAGCTGCTGCAGGAACGTTTCCATGAAGGATGCGCCGGCTCGCTACGGCGCGATCGTCTCGACGTATTCGAATTTGCCGCCGGCCACTTTCAAGATGACCGCAGGCTTTACGGCGTTGCGATCCTTGTCGATGTTGATCGTGCCGGTCACGCCGACGAAGCGAGCGGTCGCGGCGATGGCATCGCGGACCTTGGCGCCATCCGTGCTGCCTGCGCGCTTCATGGCATCGGCGAGTACGTAGGCTGCGTCATATCCCAACGCAGCCAACGCGTCGGGTACGACGCCGTATTTGGTCTTGTAGGCCGTGACGAACTTCTGGATCGCAGGGCTCGGATCATCCACGGAATAATGATTCGACAAATACGACCCCTCGATCGCCTGGCCGCCGATCTCGGTGAGCTTGGGGGAGTCCCAGCCGTCGCCACCCATCAGCGGCACAGTCAACCCGAGCTCGCGGGCCTGACGCGCGATCGTGCCCACTTCCGTGTAGTAACCCGGCACGTAGATCGCTTCCGGTCCCAGGCTCTTCAGCTGCGTCAGCTGCGCGCGAAAGTCGGAGTCGCCCTCGCTGTAGGACTGCTCGCCAATGATCGCCCCGCCCAATCCCTTGAAGGTTTCGCTGAAGAAGTTGCGCAAGCCGACGGAGTAGTCGTTGCGCACGTCATAGAGAATGGCGACCTTCTTGAGCTTGAGACTGTTGCCGGCGAATTTCGCCATCACCGCGCCCTGGAAGGGGTCGATGAAGCAGACCCGAAAGATGTAGTCCCCGACCTGAGTGACCCGCGGATTGGTCGAGGCGGGCGAGATGAGCGGCACCTTGTTCGCTTGGGCGATCGGTGCTGCGGCCAGCGTACGCGATGAAGCAACCTCGCCGATGACGGCAACGACTCGGTCCTGGCTGATCAATTTGGTGACTGCCGTGGCCGCTTCCTCCGGCTTGCTCTGGTCGTCCTCGACCAACACCTTGAGCTTCTTGCCGAGCACGCCGCCCGCCGCGTTGATCTCTTCGAACGCCATCGTCACACCGTTGTGCGTCGACTGGCCGAAGGTCGCCGTGCCCCCCGTGAGCGAGCCGAACTCGCCCACCACGATCTCGTTATCACCCGCGCCGGTTCCACCCTTGCACGCGGCGAGGGCGAACACCAACACACTCGCCAACGCGGCAATACGACGCAGATTCATGCGGGATCCTCTATGCGAACCAAGGCAGTTGGACAGGCGCGCGGGATTATTTCCAGCGGCATCTGCCGTGTCAAAGCAAGAGCTGGCAACCCGACGCATCATGCGGACGGCGCGCCTGCACGCAAATCGGGCGGTACGTGCGGACCCAACAATTCCAGCAACGCAGCGTAGACCTTCGGTGTGCCCGCGACGACATCGCCGCCGCCCTTGTATTCGGCGCCCGTCAGCGTGCCGATGTGTCCGCCGGCTTCGGTGATCAACAACGATCCCGCTGCCGTGTCCCACGTGGATAAACCCAGTTCCCAGAAGCCATCGAGCCGTCCGGCGGCGACGTAGGCCAGGTCGAGCGCCGCTGCGCCCGGCCGGCGCACACCCGCGGTCTGCTCGACGACCGCGCGCATCATCTGCAGATAGTCGTCGAGCCAGCGTGTGTTGCTGCGATAAGGAAAGCCGGTGCCGATCAAGGCACCTTCCAACACGATCTGCTTGCTCACGCGGATGCGCCTGCCATCCAGCTGCGCGCCATCGCCGCGCGATGCGGTGAACAGCTCCTGCCGCAAGGGGTCGTAGACGACCGCATGCTCCATGCGGCCGCGACGTTGAAAGCCGAGTGAGACGCAGAATTGCGGGAAGCCGTGCAGGAAGTTGGTGGTGCCATCGAGCGGATCGATGATCCACAGGTTCTCGTCGTTGCCGCTGCGGCCGCTCTCTTCACCGAGAAAGCCGTGATCGGGGTAGCTCTTGCGGATGGTGGCGATGATCTCCGCTTCCGCATGCGTGTCCACCTCGCTCACGAAGTCGTTGTGCCCCTTGGAGCGCACATCGAGCATGTGCAGCCGATTCATGCTGCGGACGATGATCTCGCCGGCACGGCGCGCTGCGCGCACTCCGATATTGAGTACTGGTTGCATGCAAACCTCGTGAGTCTTGGCAAAGAGCGTGGCCGCAGCGATCGTGCCGGGCCTGAGTGGGTAGAATCATACCGTGCCAGCCAACATCCGCATCGTTTTGATCGATACCACGCATCCCGGGAACATCGGCGCGACCGCCCGCGCGATGAAGAACATGGGTCTGTCGGAGTTGGCACTCGTACGGCCCAAGTCATTCCCCGACGCGGAGGCGACTGCGCGTGCGTCGGGTGCCGACGACGTGCTTGCGCATGCGCAGGTGTATTCGCGCCTGGAAGACGCCATCGCGGACTGCGGCCTCGTCGTCGGCACGAGCGCCCGGCAGCGACACATGCACTGGGAGCAACGCGAGCCGCGCGAATGTGCCCAAGCGCTCGTCAGCAGCGCTCGTACGCAACCGGCTGCCGTCCTGTTCGGTTCCGAGCGGTTCGGGCTCAGCAATGCGGAACTACTGCATTGCCGCTGGCTCGTGACCATCCCGACGCACGAAGCCTACAGCTCACTGAATGTGGCAATGGCGGTTCAGATCCTCGCGTACGAGATCTGGCTCGCCGCTCGGGACGGCGCCCCGGTAGAACCTGAACGCGAGGCACCGCTTGCGACAGGAACGGAGATGGACCGCTTCTACGCCCATCTGCAGCAGGTGATGGATGAAGTCGAATTTCGCGACCGCACGCCGAGTGGCCAGCTCATGACGCGCCTGAAGTTGCTGTTCAATCGCGTGGGACTGGATCAGAACGAGATGAATATCCTGCGGGGTATATTGACAGCGGTGCAGGCGCGCAGGAGGAAGGCGGGAAATCGCGGCGAATGACGCCCAGTAAAGCTCCGCTGTGTGGTTGTACGTCCCTTCCCTTGCGAAGCGGGGGCCGCTCCTGCGCATCCATGCGCTCGCGCCATTCGTGCGTCCTGCACGTCAGAAGGACAGGATGGGGGCTGCTCGCCAGCGCATCACTCGCTCAAACTCCCCCACCCTAACCCTCCCCCGCTCCGCAGGGGAGGGGATCGGAGTTACTTCTTCGTATAGTCGTAGAAGCCGCGGCCGGTCTTCCGGCCGAGATGCCCCGCCGTCACCATCTCGCGCAACAGTTGCGGCGCGCGGTACTTCGAATCGCCGAAATCGCGATAGAACACATCCGCGATCAACAGCAGTGTGTCGAGACCGACCATGTCCGCCAAGGCGAGCGGGCCGATCGGATGATTGCAGCCGAGCTTCATGCCTTGATCGATGTCTTCGGCGGTCGCGATACCTTCCTGCAACGCGAAGATGGCTTCGTTGATCATCGGACAGAGAATGCGGTTCACGGCGAAGCCGGGGCTGTTCTTCACGGTGATCACGGTCTTGCCGATGGCTGCGCCGAAAGCCACTGCCGCCGCATGCGTTGCGTCGGAAGTGAGGAACCCGCGGATGACCTCCAACAGCGCCATCAGGGGCACAGGGTTGAAGAAGTGGGTGCCCAGGAAGCGATCGGGACGTGAGGTCGCCGCTGCGAGCTGCGTGATCGAGATGGACGAGGTGTTGGTCGCGAGGATGGCTTGCGGATTCATGACCTCGTCGGCCTGCTTGAGAATGCGCCGCTTCACTTCCGGATTCTCCGTGGCGGCTTCGATCACCAGCTGACACGAGGCAAGGTCGCCGTACTGAACCGTCGTTTTGATGCGCGCCACGGCAGCGCTGGCATCGGTGGCCGTGAGCTTTTCCTTCTTCACCAGCCGGTTGAGGCTGTCGTTCAGGCTCGCCATGCCCTTCGCGAGAAGGGCATCGGAGATGTCGATCATCGTCACGTTCAAACCGGCGACTGCGCAGGTCTGCGCGATGCCATTCCCCATGATTCCGGCGCCGATGACGCCGACGTGTTGTATTTTCAAAGCAGCTCTCCTCAGACGCGTTCGAAGATCGCGGCAATGCCCTGGCCACCGCCGATGCACATCGTGACGAGTGCGTAGCGGCCGCCCGTGCGGTGCAGCTCGTAGATTGCTTTCGTGGTGATGATCGCACCGGTGGCGCCCACGGGGTGACCGAGCGAAATGCCGGAGCCGTTGGGATTCACTTTCGCCGGATCGAAGTCCAGTTCACGCGACACCGCGCACGCCTGCGCTGCGAAGGCTTCGTTCGCTTCGATCACATCGAGCTGCTTCACGGTCATGCCGAGCTTTTTCAGCAATGCGCGCGTGGCCGGCACCGGACCGATGCCCATGTAGGCGGGCTCGACGCCGGCGTGTGCATAGCCCACGAGTCGTGCGAGCGGCTTGAGATTGAGCGCTTTCACGCGTTCGCCGGAGGCGAGGATGACGGCTGCGGCGCCGTCGTTGAGACCGGATGCATTGCCCGCAGTGACGTTGCCGCCGTCCTTCTTGAACACGGGCTTGAGCTTCGCGAGTGCTTCGAGCGTCGTATCGCCACGCACGTGCTCGTCGGTATCGAACACGACCGGGCCTTTGCGGCTCGGAATCTCGACGGGGACGATCTGCGATTTGAACCGGCCTTCGGCGATGGCGCGGGTGGCGCGCTTCTGGCTTTCAACCGCGAGCTCATCCTGCATTTGGCGCGTAATGCCATGACGCTCGGCGACGTTCTCTGCCGTGATGCCCATGTGAATGGGCTGGAACGGATCGGTGAGGATGCCGACGGTGTAGTCGAGCAATTGCGTGTCGCCCATGCGCGCGCCCCAGCGCGCCGCTTGCATGAGGTAGGGACCGCGGCTCATCGATTCGGCGCCCGCGCCGATGGCGACTTCGACGTCCTGCAACAGAATGGTTTGCGCGGCGGACACGATCGCCTGCAGTCCCGAGCCGCACAGTCGATTCACGTTCATCGCGGGGGTTTCCTTCGGGATGCCCGCGTTGATGGCCGCCACGCGACCCAAGTACGCATCGCGCGGCTCCGTCGGTATGACGTTGCCCATCACGACATGACCGACTTCGGAGGGCGCCACGCCGGAACGCTCCAGCACGCCCTTCACGGCAGTGGTGGCCAGCTGCGACAGCGGCGTTTCTTTCAACGTCCCGCCGAAGGTACCGATCGCCGTGCGGACTGCGCCGACGACGAAGACATCTCGTTGCGTCATGACTGTTCCCGTTGCTGAAAGTGGATACCGTGCTAGCTGGCGTCGATGCGAGAGCCGCGGCCGATCACCCAACAAACACGCTCGAATTAAAGGTCCGCGCGGCCGCCGGCAGCGCGATGTGCACTCGCACATTCGAAATGGATCATAACAGTCCGCGCGCCGCATCGGATCGGTGCGCGATGCGAAGTCAAAGGTCATGCGCCTATGCTGCGCAGCATGTAGTCACTTGCCAGCAGCGGCATTCGGCTCGCGGCTGACTGAGGTCCGCCCGGGGTGCCTCGCCGCAACCGACGGACTACACTGCATGGCGCGTTTCACGAGCACGTTCTCTCAATGCCTATCTATCTCGACTACGCGGCCACCACACCGATCGATCCACGCGTCGCGCAGGCGATGTGCGAGTGCCTGGGAGCCGCAGGCGAGCATGGCAACCCGGCATCGTTGAGTCACGACTTCGGCCGCCGCGCCCGGAAGCTGGTCGAGCAGGCCCGGGCCCAGGTCGCGCAGCTCCTCAATGCCACGCCGCCGGCCATCGTGCTGACCTCCGGCGCGACGGAATCCAACAACCTTGCCCTGTTCGGTGCTGCTCGATTTCACGCTGCGCGCGGACGCCACATCGTCTCAGCGCGGACTGAGCACAAAGCCGTTCTGGATCCGCTGCAGCAACTGGAACGCGAAGGCTTCGATGTCACGCTGCTCAAACCCGAAGCATCCGGCGTAGTCACGGCGGCGCAACTCGAGGCCGCATTGCGACCCGACACCATTCTCGTGTCGCTCATGCATGCCAATAACGAAACGGGCGCGATCCAGGACATCGGTGCGTTCGGCGCGCTCTGCCGCGCGCGAGGCATCCTGCTGCACGTGGATGCCGCGCAAAGCGCGGGCAAGCTGCCGATCGATGTGCAGGCGATGAACATCGACCTGCTGTCCCTGACCGGGCACAAGTTCTACGGTCCCAAAGGTGTCGGTGCGCTGTATGTCCGGCGCCAGCCTGCCCTCGGATTGCAGCCGCTGCTCCTGGGCGGCGGGCAGGAGTTCGGCTTGCGCTCGGGTACGGTGCCGACGCACCAGGTCGTAGGCCTCGGACTCGCTTGCGAGCTGGCGGCTGCGGAATGGGCGGACGATGCCGACCGCATCGGTTCGCTGCGCACGCACCTGTGGCAGGGCATGGCCTCTCTCGGCGAGATCGAGCCCAATGGATCCGGCGACTCGCAGCTCTGCAGCATCCTCAACGTGTGCTTTCACGGCGTGGAAGGCGAGAGCCTGCAATTCGCGTTGCGCGAGTTGGCTGTTTCAGCCGGCGCCGCGTGTTCGACCGGCTCAGCCGAGTCCTCTTATGTGTTGCGTGCGCTCGGCCGCAGCGATCAGGAGGCGCAGAGCTCGCTGCGCTTCAGCCTGGGGCGCTTCACCACGCAGGCCGACATCGACATCGCGATCGCCGCGATCCGTCGCGAAATCCCGCGGCTGCGTGCCCTGTCGCCACGCATCGCCTCCTGAGGCATGGCGGAGTCAGCGCCTTCCTACAGCGATTGGGTGCGGGACCATTTCGAATCGCCCCGGAACACCCCGTGTCACGCGATCGGTCCCGGAATCGTCTTCGGCCGGGCCGGCAGCAAGGCGAGCGGCGTTCTGATTCGGCTGTCGGCCCGTGTCCTGGACACCCGCCTGGCTGAATTGCGGTTCGAAGCCTACGGCTGTCCCCACATCATCGCGGCAGCGTCGCTCCTGACCGAACGGCTCGCCGGCAGCACGGTCGAAGCAGCATCCCGCTGGGATTGGCGATCCATGAACCACGCGCTCGCGCTGCCAGCCGAAAAACGTGGACGGCTCCTCATCCTCCAGGATGCGTTACGTAGTCTGATTGCGGCTGCCCGTGTACCTACCGATGGCCCTTGATGGCGAACTGACGGATCCTCATTCTTGGCTCACCACTTCGGACCCTGAATCACTATGAGCATTGTTCTTACGCCCGCTGCCGCCGATCGTGTGAAGACGTTTCTGGCGCGCCGGGGCCATGGCGTCGGTCTCAGGCTCGGTGTGAAGAAGACTGGCTGTTCCGGCTATGCCTACGTCGTGAACTACGCCGATGACATCGGTGCCGACGATCTCGTCTTCGAGCAAGAGGGCGTCAAAGTCATCGTCGACCGCGACAGCCTGGGTTACATCGAGGGCACCGAGGTCGATTTCGTGAAGCAGGGGCTGAACGAAGCCTTCCGTTTCCGCAACCCGAATGTGAAGGGGGAATGCGGGTGCGGGGAGAGCTTTACGGTCTGAAGTTGTAATTATGATGCGGGCGCGCGTCCCCTCCCTTGCGCAGCGATAGCGAAGCGGGGGAGGGACAGGGTGGGGGCAGGAACTACCGCTTCACCCTAGATTTGAGCGCCCCCATCCTGTCCTTCCCCCGCTGGCGCAAGGGAAGGGACGTTAACGCGAGTGCTCAGGCTCTCCTCGACTACGTCGTGCCGTCTCCGCTAACCGCTTCTCGCTTCTTTCGGTAGACTTCGCGCGCCTTGCGGCCGGCGGGCCCGACCGCGAGCCCCAGCTCTTAAGCCCATTCCAGTCCAAAGGATTCCCTTGTCATGGCGCTCGAACGCACGTTTTCCATTGTGAAGCCCGACGGTGTGCAGAAGAACTTGATCGGCGAGGTCTATCGCCGCTTCGAACAGGCCGGGCTGAAGCTCGTGGCTGCCCGCATGGCGCAGCTGACGCAGGCGCAGGCCGAAGGTTTCTATGCCGTTCACCGCGAGCGGCCGTTCTTCAAGGACCTGGTGAAGTACATGATTTCCGGGCCCGTCGTGCTGCAGGTTCTCGAAGGCGAAAACGCCGTCGCCAAGAACCGCGAGCTGATGGGCGCAACCGACCCGAAGAAGGCGGCGCCGGGCACCATCCGCGCGGATCTCGCCAGCAGCATCGAAGAGAACGTCGTGCACGGTTCCGACAGCGTCGAGAACGCTGCGATCGAGATCTCATTCTTCTTCGCGCAGGCAGACATCTGCCCCCGCAAGCGCTGAGCGATGACGTCCATCGCCGCCAAGACCAACCTGCTCGGCCTCACGCGTGCCGAGCTGGATGCGTTCGTCGCGGCGATGGGCGAGAAGCCGTTCCGGGCACGTCAGCTCGTCAAGTGGATCTACAAGCGCTGGGTCGGTGATTTCGATCAGATGACCGATCTCGCGAAGAGCTTTCGTGAGCGCCTGAAGGAAGTCGCGGAAGTCCGCACCCCGGAGATCACACTCACGCAAGTCGCGAGCGACGGCACGCGCAAGTGGCTGCTGAACATGGACTCCGTCTCTGGCCGACCGCCAGAGCCGCAGGCGATCGAGATGGTGTTCATCCCCGAGCCCGGCCGCGGCACGTTGTGTATTTCCAGCCAGGTGGGCTGCGCGATGGATTGCAGCTTCTGCTCGACGGCGCAGCAGGGTTTCAATCGCAATCTGTCGGTTGCCGAGATCGTCGGCCAGGTGTGGCTGGCGAATCGTGAGCTCGGCTCGCAACCCGGCACCGATCATCGAGTCGTGACCAACGTGGTTTTCATGGGCATGGGCGAACCGCTCGCGAACTATCGCAACATCGTGCCCGCCGCGGAGATTCTCATGGACGATCTGTGCTTCGACATCTCGCGCCGCCGTGTGACGGTGAGCACGTCGGGTCTCGTGCCGCAGATGGTGAAGCTTGCGAATGAAACCAACTGCGCGCTCGCCGTGTCGTTGCATGCGCCGAACGATGCCCTGCGCGATCAACTCGTGCCGATCAACCGCAAACATCCGATCGCCGAGCTGCTGGATGCCTGCTGGCACTATGTGGACAAACAGAACGCACGCAACATCACTTTCGAGTACGTGATGCTGGATGGCGTCAACGACCAGCCGGAACATGCGCGCGAGCTCGCGCGGCTGCTGCAGGGACGGCCCGCGAAGGTGAACCTCATTCCGTTCAACACTTTCCCCAATACTCACTATCGACGCTCGTCGGCTGCAGCGATCGAGCGCTTCCGCGACTATCTCAACGCTCATGGCGTGATCGCGACCACGCGTCGCACGCGCGGCGACGACATCGACGCGGCCTGCGGTCAGCTCGTCGGCCGCGTGCAGAATCGCACGACCGTTCGTCTCGGCTCCAAACTCGTATCGGTGGCGGTGCAGTCTTGAGAAAGCAGCTGTTGACCTGTGCCGCGCTCTGCGTGATGTTGAGCGCCTGCGCCACCCAGCAAAGCTCGATGCCCAAGGCGCAACCCGAGCGCGCCGCCGAGATCAATCTCGAGCTCGGTATCGATTACTTGCGCAAGGGCAATCTCGAGCAGGCGAAGGAAAAGATCGATCGCGCGCTCGAGCAGGATTCGCGCAATGCGAAAGCCCAGGCCGCCGCCGGTCTGCTGTATGACCGGCTCGGTGAGCAGAACAAGTCGGAGTCGCATTTCGAGCGCGCCATCTCGCTCGATTCGAAGAATCCGGAGATTCGCAATAACTTCGCCGCCATCCTGTGTCAGCGCGGCAAGTACGAGCGCGGCGAGAAGATGGCGCTGGCCGCCATCAGCGATCCGCTCTACAAAACGCCGGAAGTTGCGCTGATGAACGCCGGCAACTGCCGTCGCAGCGCCGGCGACGTCAAAGGCGCCGAGGAACATTTCCGCAAGGCGTTGGAACGCAAGCCGCGCTTCGGGCCCGCGCTGTATCAACTGGCGGATCTCGAATTCGGCCAACAGAATTACATGCCGGCGCGCGCGTTCCTGGAACGCTACATGGAAGTGGCTCGTGCCAACTCCGCGAGCCTGTGGCTCGCTTATCGGATCGAGCGTCAGCTCGGGAATGCCGCAGCTGCCGACTCGTATGCACGGCGCTTGCGCAATGAGTTCCCGACGTCGAACGAGACGAAGGAGTTGATTCAGAGCGAGCGGCGCCCGGGGTGAGGCTGTTTCCACTCCCTCCCTTGCGCAGCGGGGGAGGGTTGGGGTGGGGGTGGTGAGTTACGACTCTACAGCTGCGGCAAGCGTGCCCCCATCCTGTCCTTCCCCCGCTGTCGCAGGGGAAGGGACGCCAGCACCAGCAGTTGAGCATTGGAGATTGAGTTGAGCAGTTCGAGCGACAAGATCATTGCGCCGGTTCGCGGCATGAACGACGTGCTGCCGCACGAGAGCGCGCTATGGCAGAAGCTCGAAGGCACTGCGCGCGAGGTGTTCACGGCGTACGGCTATCAAGAGCTGCGCGTGCCGGTCGTCGAGCGCACGGATCTCTTCAAGCGCTCGATCGGCGAGTTCACCGACATCGTCGAGAAGGAGATGTACACGTTCGAGGATCGCAGCGGCGACATGCTGACGCTCCGGCCCGAAGCGACCGCCGGTATCGTGCGCGCGATGATCTCGAACGGGCTGCTGCACAACCAGCGTCATCGCGTGTGGTGCATGGGGCCGATGTTCCGGCACGAGCGTCCGCAGAAAGGACGTTACCGCCAGTTCCATCAGCTGGATGTCGAGGCGTTCGGCTATCCCGGCCCTGATCTCGATGCGGAGATGATCTTGCTGAGCGCACGCCTGCTCGAGCGCTTGGGGCTTCAGCGTGTGCAGCTCAACATCAACTCGCTGGGCACGCCGGACAGTCGTCGCGCTTATCGCGAGAAGCTGATCGCGTACTTTTCGGCGCATCAGGAGCAGCTCGACGAAGACAGCCGTCGCCGCCTGCATGGCAATCCCATGCGCATTCTCGACAGCAAGAATCCGCACATGCAGCCGTTGCTCGATGCCGCGCCGTTGCTGATCGACGAGCTCGATCCGGAGTCGAAGACGCATTTCGATGCATTGCGCGCGCATCTCGACGCTGTGGGGGTTCCGTACGTCGTCAATCCGCGGCTCGTGCGCGGGCTCGACTACTACACCCGCACCGTGTTCGAGTGGATCACGACCGAGCTGGGCTCGCAGGATTCGGTGTGCTCGGGGGGGCGGTACGACGGACTGGTCGCGCAACTGGGCGGCGAGCCGACGCCGGCCATCGGTTGGGCATTGGGCGAGGAGCGGATCGTCGAGTTGATGCGTGTGCAAGGCGTGGGCGAAGTGGCCAACGTGCCCGACGTCTATCTCGTCGTCGTCGGCACCCAGGCCGAAGCCCAGGCGTTGCGATTGTCCGAGCAATTGCGCGATGCGCTACCGGCGCTGCGGCTCGAAACGAATTGCGGCGGCGGCAGCTTCAAAGCGCAATTGAAGCGAGCGGACAAGAGCGGCGCCCGCTACGCTTTGATCCTGGGCGAAAGCGAAACGCAGGCGCAATCCGTCGGCTTCAAATCGCTCCGTCAGGACGAGCCGCAACGTGAGATTCGCTGGACCGACCTCGCAGCGGAACTTGCGCGTGTGTTGGCCGATCGATAGCCCCATTACTACATCGAGATCACGACGACGATGGACGAGACACTCACAGATCGCGACCAAGAAGAGCGCCTGCGCCTGTTTCTGCGCGACAACTGGCGCTGGATGCTGGCGGGCATCGTGCTTGGTGTCGGGCTGCTGATCGGTTGGAATCAATGGCAGGGCTACAAGACGAGCGACAGCGAGGCCGCCGCTGCGGACTACGTGGAGCTGCAGAAGGTGCTGGCCAAGGGCGATCATGAGCAAGCCACGCGCATGTTGCAGACGCTGGCGGAAGAGCATGGGCGCTCGCCATATCCCGATCATGCGCGACTGCTGCTGGCCAAGACGCACATCGAAAAAGGCCGCTATGCCGACGCCGTTGCGCTGTTGCGGACCGTAGCCGAGCAATCCAAGGACAAAGAGCTTGCCGAGCTTGCCAGCCTGCGACTCGCTCGCGTGCTGCTGCAGGAAGGCAAGCCCGATGAGGCGTTGAACGCATTGAAGTTGCCAAAGGACAGCGCGTACGAAGCCCTGGCCCATGACATCCGAGGCGATATCCACTATGCACGCGGCAAGACAACAGAAGCTCGCGCGGAATACGCTGCAGCGCTCGAAGGGGATGAAGCCGTGATCGATCGGACGTTGGTCGAGCTGAAACTGCAGCAAGTCGGCGGCAAGCCCGCGGCAGCACTGAAGGTGGCACCATGAGCCTGTCGTCGCGACTGCCTGCGCTGCGCGCCGGTTGTGCCATCGCCATCCTGGTGTTGAGCGCGGCTTGCAGCAAGGACAAAGAGATCGATCCGCCCGCCGAGCTCGTGGACATTCAGCAGCAGCTGAACGTGCAGAAGCGCTGGAGCGCCAGCATGGGCGGCGATTCGGAACGGCTGCGCCTGGCACTGAAGCCGTATGTACTGGGCGGCCGTGTCTTCAGCGCATCGTATGACGGCGAAGTGGCCGCATTCTCGGCCGACCGCGGCAAGCGGTTGTGGCTCACGAACACGAAGACCAAGGTGTCGGCGGGCCCCTCGGCAAATGAAGAGATCGTGCTCGTCGGCACGGCCGAAGGCGAAGTCATTGCACTCGACGCGGGCAACGGCAAGCAGCGCTGGCGCAAGCAATTGACCAGCGAAGTGCTCGCGGCGCCGTTGATCACCGCGGACGTCGCCGTCGTACGCACCGTCGACGGTGGCCTGCATGAGCTCGCATTGGCCGACGGTGCGACACGCTGGACCTACACGGACACGGTTCCCAGATTGTCACTGCGCGGCAATGCGCCGCCCGTGCTGGCAGGCGAAGCAGTCATCGCGGGTTTCGACAATGGCAAGGTCGTGTCGGTCGATCTGCACACCGGCGATGTGCTCTGGGACACCCTCGTGAGCGCGCCCCGCGGGCGTACGGAACTGGAGCGCCTGGCGGACATCGATGCGCCGGCAAATATCGTGGGCGATGACATCTTCGTCGTCGGCTTCCAGGGGCGCATGGCGATGCTGGCGCGCGAGTCGGGGCAGATCTGGTGGGCGCGCGACGCCTCGAGCTATCGCGGTTTCGCCATGGATGACGAGCTCATCTATCTGACGAATGCCGACAGCGTGGTCGTCGCGATGCGCAAGCGCGATGGCAATGTCGAATGGGAACAGCCCGCCTTGCGGCGGCGTTCGCTCACGGCACCTGCGATCGATGGCGACGCATTGGTCGTCGGCGATTTCGAAGGCTACCTGCACTGGCTCGATCGCAAGACCGGCAAGATCATCGCCCGCACGAAGTCCGGCGGCGAGCGCATCACGAACGCGCCGGTCGCGACACAGGAGCTCGTGTACGTGCAGACCGATGACGGCAAGCTGCTGGCATTGAAGAGCACGCCTGACAAGAAGCGGTTGGCGGTTGGCGGTTAGCGGTTGGTTAGAACGCTCCACTCGCCGCTCACTGGCGCTTCTCCAAACCAACCGCCAACCGCCAACCGCTAACCGCTTTCTTCCCCATGCTGCCCGTCATCGCCCTCATCGGGCGTCCCAACGTCGGTAAATCCACGCTCTTCAACGTGCTCACGAGCACGCGCGATGCGTTGGTCGCCGATCTCCCCGGGCTCACACGCGATCGCAAGTACGGCTACGGCAAG
>DATELY010000259.1:0-4546 GCA_035276085.1 Steroidobacteraceae bacterium
GCGGGCATCTTGATCGCAACCGCTGCAGGCCGCGGCTTTGCGGTGATGTGGCGCGATGCGCCCAAACATGCGTCGCCGAATGCCGGATGGCCCGAAGCAGCCATGGCGGGTGCGCTCGATGTACGTCTCGGCGGACCGACCTGCTATGACGGTGTGCTACACGCACGCCCGCAGTTCGGCACGGGTCGCATGCCGCAAGCGGCGGATCTCGAGGGTGCACTGCGGATCTTCAAACGTTCGTGCGCGCTGCTCTGGCTGCTGTTGGCTTTGATGTGCGTTTCGACCGCGATCCAATAGCTATGAGCGCCGATCATTCCTGTCCCCTCCCTTGCGACAGCGGGGGAGGGCTAGGGTGGGGGCGCTCGGGTAGGCGATGTCAGTGTCAGTTGCGGCTGCCCCCATCCTGTCCTTCCCCCGCTTCGCAAGGGAAGGGACGCGGCTTCAAGTACCGAACACGATGTGACATCGCATGCGCTCACTCATGATCCAAGGCTGCGGCTCGGACGTCGGCAAATCCGTGCTCGTGGCCGGACTCTGCCGCCTGCTCGCGAACCGCGGCCATCGCGTGCGGCCGTTCAAGCCGCAGAACATGTCGAACAATGCGGCGGTCACCGCGGACGGCGGCGAGATCGGCCGCTCGACAGCGCTACAAGCCCTCGCCTGCCGCACGCCTGCGACCGTCGACATGAATCCCGTGTTGTTGAAACCGCAAAGCGAAATCGGCGCCCAGCTCATCGTCCGCGGTCAGCGCGTCGGCGTACTCGATGCCAAGGCTCACGGCCATGACAAGCAACACTTGCTGCAGATCGCGGTGGAGTCGTATCGGCGTCTATGCGCCGCTTGCGATTGGATCATCGTCGAAGGCGCGGGCAGCCCGGCCGAAACCAACTTGCGCGCACACGACATTGCCAACATGGGATTTGCGCAGGCGGCCGATCTGCCGGTCGTGCTCGTCGGCGACATCGATCGGGGCCATGTCATCGCCTCGCTGGTCGGCGCCTGCTCCGTGCTCGACGCGGCGGATCGCGCGCGGATTCGCGGCTTCATCATCAACAAGTTTCGCGGCGACGCAGCGCTGTTCGCGGAAGGACTCTCGACGATCGAGCGTCACACCGGCTGGCCAAGCCTCGGCGTCGTACCCTGGATCAGCGCAACACAGCGACTGCCTGCCGAAGATGCAATGCAGCTCGAAGCAACCCCGCGCACCCCGGCCAGCGGGGCGCGAGTGAAGATCGCGGTACCGAGATTGCCGCATCTTGCGAACTTCGATGACTTCGATCCGCTCCTTGCGGAACCGAATGTAGCGTTGGTGTTCGTCGCGCCCGGCGAGCCGTTGCCATTGGATGCTCATCTGATCGTGCTCCCCGGCAGCAAGGCGACGATCACGGATCTCGCATTCCTGCGCGAGCAAGGCTGGGAGCACGAGTTGCACACCTACGTCCGCCGTGGCGGACGTGTGATGGGAATCTGCGCGGGCTATCAGATGCTGGGACGCTATGTGCGCGACCCCGATCGAATCGAAGGCACTCGCCGCGTCATTGCCGGCCTGGGGCTGCTCGACATCGAAACGACGATGACCCCGCGCAAGACACTGCGGCAGATCGCGGGTATCGATGTCACCACGAACACACGCGTCACGGGATACGAAATGCACATCGGCGTCTCCACCGGACGCGCCGCTGCGCAGCCGATGATCCGCTTCGACGATGGCGGCATCGACGGCGCGATCAGCGACAACGGCCGGATTTCCGGCTGTCATGTGCACGGTCTGTTCGCCTCGACAGCCTACCGCGCTGCTCTGCTCGCAGCGCTCGGCGCCGATTCGACCGGCGAGCATCACGCTGCGCGCGTGGATGCGGCGCTCGACGAAGTCGCCGCAACGCTCGAGCGCACGCTGTCGATCGATAAGCTGCTGGCCTTGTCCGCCGAGCGCTGAGTTAGGCCCTAGTGCACCTGCTCCGGGCACAACTCCCTGAGCGCCCGATGCACGAACTGCACGCTCACGGAACCCTCGCCGACCGCAGAAGCCACGCGCTTCACGCTCGTGGCACGCACATCGCCAACCGCGAAGACAGCCGGCAGACTCGTTTCCAACTGATACGGCGGGCGCGCCAGCGACCACTTGGAGGCAGCGAGATCTTCCGGATGCAGGTCGGTTCCGGTCTTCGCGAATCCCTTGTCGTCGAGCGCGACGCAGCCCTTCAGCCACTCGGTGTTCGGTTGCGCGCCGGTCATCAGGAAGACATGCGCGATGTCGTGCGTTTCGGGCTCGCTGCCGGCCTGCACCCAGCGCACGCGCTGCAGGCGATCCGCACCGTCGAGTGCGACGATCTCGGTATGCGTGTGCAACGTGATGTTGGGGCTGTCTTCGATGCGACGGATGAGATAGTGCGACATGGTTTCGGACAAGCCGGCGGAGCGCACGAGGATGTGCACGTGCCGGCAATTCGATGCCATGAAGACCGCGGCCTGACCGGCTGAATTGCCGCCGCCGACGACGATGGCTTCTTCGCCGCGACAGAGCCGCGCTTCGAGATGGGTCGCCGCGAAGTACACGCCGGCACCGGAGTACTTCGGCACGCTCTGCACGTTGATCTGACGGTAGTGCGCGCCGGTAGCCACCACGACGGCGCGCGCGCTCAAGCGGCGGCCGTCGCAGAGCTCGAGTCCGTATGGATACGTGTCGCAATGCAATCGCACGACGGATGCCGCGACGTTCACGAGCGCGCCGAACTTCTGACATTGCACCAATGCCCGACCCGCCAGCGCCTGACCCGAGATGCCCGTGGGAAAGCCGAGATAGTTCTCGATCTTGGAGCTCGTACCCGCTTGCCCGCCGGGTGCGACGCTTTCGAGCACGGCCGTGGACAAACCTTCGGATGCCGCATACACGGCCGCCGCCAGGCCTGCGGGGCCGGCACCCACGACGATGACGTCGAACACCTGGGTCGCGTCGATATCGGGATTCATCCCGAGGCATGCGGCGATTGCGTGATTCGAGGGATTCTTGAAGACGTGCTGCGCGCGACAGATCACGACCGGCACGTCCGCCGCCGTCAGGTGAAAGCGCTCGAGCAAACCGCGCACGTCCGGTTCCGTTTCGATATCCATATAGAAATGCGGCTGGGCGTTACGCGAAAGGAACTCACGCAACCGCAACGTATCGGCCGAATGCTGCGTACCGAGCAACATCGCATGACCTTGCTCGGATGAGAGCAGACCGACGCGCCGCAGAATGAAGGCGCGCATGAAGATCTCGCTCAACTCCGCATCGATCTGAAACAGCTCGCGCATGGCCGCGTCGGTGATGACGAGCACGCGGCCTTCAGCGCGCACCCGCACGAAGACCTGCGCAGCCGTTCCACGCAGCGTGCTCACTTCGCCGAGAAACTCGTTGGCTTCGGCGACGTGCACGAGACGTTCGCTATCGTCTGCAGAAGGCCCGAGGATTTCGAGACTGCCAGACAGCACCACGAGCAATTTGTTGGAGCGCTCGCCGGGAGAGACCAGGTTTGCGCCGCGTTCGGTGGTTTCGACATGCCCGCGCGGCAGCAGGCGTCGGATCTGAGCATCGCTCAGCTTGGGGAACATCTGTTCCCGACGAGCTTCATAGAACGAAGTCGTCACGGTTTACGCACGCAATGCGCCTTCGATGCGCTCGACCAGACTGTGCATGCCGAACGACACGTCCTGAATCACGCCATTGACGAAGAAGGTGGGGGTCGCGTGTACGCCGCTGCCGCGTCCACCTGCCTGATCTTCGCGGATGCGCTGCAGGTAGATGTGGTCGTCCCATTCGCCGGTATAGCGCGCCATATCGAGTCCGAGATCTTCGGCGCAGCGACGCAACAAGGCCGGCTTCAAATGCAACTGCCGCTCGAAGATCAGGTCATGCATCGGCCAGAACTTTCCCTGCGCACCAGCAATCTCCGCCACTTCGGCCGCAGGCAGTGCATGCGGGTGCACCTCTTCCAACGGGAAATGACGGAACACGAGGCGCAGATCGGGCTTGAACCGTTCGAGCAGCAGTTTCACGGCAGGTGCCGCTTGCTTGCAGTTGGGACACTCGAAGTCGCCATACTCGACCAACGTCACGCGCCCATGCTCAGCACCGAGCACGTGATCGCGACCTTGCACCGAAACGGTGAGCTTGCCGTATTGATGGCGATTCATGGAGCGACCCCTGTGCTGGTGGCGAGGGCGAGTATGCGCCGTGAGTGTTGACAAGCACAGCAGGGTGAAGGGTCGCTCATTGATCCCCTCCCCTGCGAAGCGGGGGAGGGTTAGGGTGGGGGCGCGGCGGATATCGATGCACGCTCACACACCCCCATCCTGTCCTTCCCCCGCTTCGCAAGGGAAGGGACGCACGTCGAAGCACCGGCGCAAGCCGATGAGTCATCCCGCGCGCAACCGCAGCGCATTCGTGATCACGGACACCGACGACAAACTCATCGCGAGCGCTGCAATCATCGGCGAGAGCAGCCAACCGGTGATGGGGTACAGAAGACCCGCCGCGAGGGGCACGCCCAACGCGTTGTACACGAAG
>DATELY010000260.1:0-12051 GCA_035276085.1 Steroidobacteraceae bacterium
CTTGGATGTTGCGTCGTACATCTCAGACGGAGATGGCGGGGCGTGCCCCACCTTGTTTGGTTGCGGTGGCTCTGCCCCCACCCTGTCCCTCGATGTGCAGGGATGCACGAATGGCGCGGGCGCATGGATGCGCAGGAGCGGACCGCTTCGCAAGGGAGGGAACGTGAGCACAAACAGTGGGGGGATTGCAGTTGCTGTTGGAGAGTGCGTCCCCTCCCTTGCGGAAGCGGGGGAGGGACAGGGTGGGGGCCGGTCAGCTCGCCACCGACCTCACCTCTCCGCACAACTCCGCAATCCGTTTCCGATAGAACGCCAACTGCTCCCGCGATCGAAAGCGCGACGTGAACCACATCAACGCCTCGATCAACACCAACTGCTCGATGAGCGCCGGCGGTTGTGCTCGAAGTGCCAGCTGGCCGAGGAAGGTGACGCGCATGCGCGCGGACGACAGGCTACAGGTTACGGCAAGAGGTGCTCTGGCCGTTGCCCGTGGCCTGTAGCCCGTGAGCCATCAAAAATCCAGCTTCATCGACAGCTCCCACCGCGCTCCGGGCATCACGGAGATCAGCTGTCCGTTGGTGTCGCCTGATGCTGGACGGAAGTAGCGCTCGTCCGAGACGTTGTAGCCGTTCAATTTCAAGTGCAGCTTGCCGGTGTCGTAGGTCACGCCGGCATTGAACACGTAAGCTTCCGGCACCTTGATCGTCTTCTGACGGTTCGCCCAGACATCGGAGAACCAGTTGCCGGATAACAGGACGCCGAAGCCGCGGCCGATCTGCCAGGTGCTCTGGATGGAGGCCTGGTCGACGGGATAGCCGACGCGCTCGTCGTATCCTGTCGCACCGGCCGGGATCACAGTCGTTGAACGACCGCCATACAGGAAGGCTTCCGCGGGATAGAGCAGTTCGCCGGTGTCGGGATCCACGATGTCCTGGAACCCGACCTGCCGACCGTTGACTTCGAATGTCGACGTCGACGATGGCGCGACGATGTATTCCTGCTTCATGTGGGAGTAGTACGCAGAGAGGTACAGATCTCGCGTCGGCACCCACTTCACTTCCATCTCGATACCCTTGGTCTCGGTGCTGCTGACGTCAGCGCTGGCGCTCGGATCCTCCGGCGAGGTCACGTCGTTGCGCGATTGCTTGAAGCCGGCCACCGTGGTCTGCAGCTTGCCGCCCAGGAAACTTCCCTTGATGCCGACCTCGCGCAGGAACGCTTCGCCGATGAAGCCGTTATAGACACCGGTCGCTGCCGTCTGGATCGTCGACGCCGTGATGATGTTGTTCGAGCCATCGAGCGTCAGACTCGAGTTGGCCGCGGTGAAATAGGGCCGCAGACCCCAGGGCAACTGCTGCGAGAGGCTGATGCTCCAGGATTTTCCGGAGTCTTTGTCCTTGGCGATCTGGAACGGCGCCGAGTACAGGAATCCCGGGCAATTGCGCGCGCGTGCAGCCGCTCGACCGGTCGCGTTGTCCGGTGCGTAGATGGGATCCAGGCAGCTCGGCTGCCCCGCGGCGTGCGCTGCGAGCGCGGCCTCATAGGCTGCTTGTGCAGCCGCCAGATCCGGGATGCCCGCGTTACCCAGGTCACCCTCGTTCTGATTGCTGGCGCGCAAGTCTTTCGCTGTTGCACGCGATTTGTCGTAGCGGCCGCCGATGATCAGGTTGGTCTTGGTGAAGAACGTCGTGTCGAACATCACGGCGAAGCCGCGCTCGGTGAATCTGGAATCGTTCAAGCGCTCGTTCGGTGAGCCCGTCGCCCAGTCGTCGTTCGTCAATTGAGTCCAGAACATCGTGTTCGGATAGTGCTGGCCATTACCGGAACCCCCATCGAAGAGCACGTCCTGGCGATAGTCGTAGTCGTTGCCCGCCACGCCGCCCGATCGAATCCAGCCGACCGTCTTGCGCCAGTTGACGGAGCTCAACGCATTCACACTCATCCACTCGGGCAGCCATTCGGACGGCACTTTCTTCGTGACGGTGATCTTGTCTTCCACCGTCTTGATGTACTGGCGCTCGCCATAGGGCAGCCACGAATCCTTGAAGGAATCGATGTTGTCGTAGAAGAGCTGGTTCTTGACCGTGAAATCAGGATTGGTGTCGTAGATGAGATCGATGTAGCCGAGCTTCTGGTCCGCGTTCTGTTCGCGCTCGAACGCGCCGTTGCCGCGGTAGTCCACTTTCCTCACGGATACCGTACAGGGATTCAACATGAAGCCGACGGGCAGATAGCCGCTGACCGGCGTCGGACCGCCGACCGGCATCGTGCGCATGACCTGCGCTGCTTTGCAGTTGGCTGTTGCAAGACCTTCCGTCGAATTCAGGAACGCGCTCATGGCTGCCGGAATACCCGGCGTCACTGCGGCTCCCTTCGCGCCGTTCGCGAACGGAAACGCCCAGCTCTGCCGCAACGGCAGATTGGTGGCGGCCGCAGCCGAGGACATATTGCCGCGCACTGGAGAAGCGAACACATGCTCGACGTAGCCGATACGGCCATCGCCATTCAGATCGAGATTCTTCAGCGGGTTGCCTGCGATGTAGTCGCCGTTGTCGATCAGCCTTTGCGTCACACGATTCATGTATGCGCCGGAGGTGATCGAGTTCTGCAACTGCCCGCCCGTTTCCAGGCGGAACGGGCCGACCATGTTGTCGACGCTCGTCGTCGCCTGGATGAACTTCTGCTGGGCACCGACGTGCTTGGTATACGTATTGGAGTCTTCGACCAGCCCGAAGATATACGCACCGGCGGTTCGATCCTCGCCCAGCTTGAACGGAATGCCGGTGCCGATCTGGATTTCGGACTTGTCGTACGAGCCGGTGGTCGCCTGGAAGAAGCCGCTGACGCCGGGCAGATACTTGCCGGTTCGCGCGCGGCTCGATTTCGGATCCAGGTTCGTGTAGCCGCCGATGCGCCCCATGCCGAAGAGAGGCGAAGGCGGCCCCTTCACCACTTCGATGTTGTCCATCGCGGACAGGACCGTGCGCACGTGACCTTGCTGTTGCAGGCGCTTCATCCCGCGGTAGTAGATGTCTGCGGAGACACCGCGCACATTGATACCGCCTTGCAGACCATAGCGCGTGGTCGTGTATGTGCCGGGCACGACGCGCGACAGATCCTCCACTGTCGATACGCCGAACAACCGAATCTGTTCCTCGCTGATGAAGGAGACGGAACGCGGTGTTTCGAGCAGCGGCTTGGCGAAGCCGAACGACGATGCACTGGGTTCGTTGGGCAAGGCCCGTAACGGATCTTCGGTGACGCTGAGATCGCTCAGCTCAGTGACTTCGCCCTTTCCTTCCTTGCTCTCCTCACCCGCGGCCTGAGCCTGCGCTTGCATCGCGGCCAGTGCGCTTGCGGCGCAGAGAATCGCGGTGATCGTTTGCGCCAGTGTTCCAATGTTTGAACGCGCCGGCCGACTTTGCATGTTCACTCCCCGTCTGTATGAGATCTGCCACGCTGTTGCGTGGAGCGTTGCTCAGACAGACGCGAGGAGCGCTAAGAACCCTACCAGTCGGGGAAGCGGTTGGCGGTTGGTAAGAAAAGAGAATGCGCTTTCCGAACTAACCGCTAACCGCTAACCGCCAACCGCTTCTTCAAAATCCATACTTCACCGTGAGTTGCCACTGTCGATCCGGCATGGCTTGCGCGAGTACGTTGCCGAGCGTGTCTCCGGTGCGGGCACGGAAGTAGCGTTCGTTCGTGATGTTCGTGACATCGACCTTCGCGTCGAGCTTGCCGAACTGCCACAACAGTCCTGCGTTGAAGACGAGGCTGCGCGGCAATGTCACCGTGCACAAACGCCCGCTACACGTGCCCGACAGATAATTGCCACTCAACGTCCAACCCCAGCCATGGGGCAGATGCTGCGCAACACTCCAGCCGAGCTGCGTGTCGGGATTGCCCTGCTTTTCACGATACTTCTTGACGCCGGCGGGCAGCACGACACGACTGCGTCCACCGTACAGAAAGGCCTCCGCCGGAAAGATGACGTTGCCCTCGGCATCCTTCACATCCTGAAAGCCGAGCGTGCGCGCATCCACCAGCTGCGTGCTGCCGACGTTCGGATCGAACATCGTCTTCTGATGCAAAGCGTAGAGCGAGACGAAGAAGTCGGGCACCGGCACCCATTTCAACTCCGCTTCCACACCGCGTGCACGCGTCGCCGTCGCATAGGCATAGACGATGGCTGGATCGTCATCGGCATCGACACCCACGCGCGCCTGCTCGAAAGCGGCCAGCGACACGAACATGCGCTCATCGAACAAGCCTGCCTTGAGACCGATCTCGTGCAGCGATGCACGACCCAGGTGCCCATGCTCGATCGTGGCGTTCATGAGCTGATTGTTGTTGCCATCGAGCACGATGGTCGACTCGGAAATCGTGGCGTACGGTCGCCAACGCCACGGTGTCTGATAGGACAGACTGACGCTCCACGATGCACCGCTGTCCCACGCAGAGACGGTTGCATCTTCCTCCATGAACCGTCCTGGATTGCTCGATGTCCCCGTGGTCGCATTGAAGCCCCCCGCGAAATCGGTGTTGCGTGCACGCGAGGTGTCGTAGCGCCCGCCGACGAGCAGGTTCCACCGCTGGAGCACATCCACGTCGAGCAACACACCCAGGCCGATCTCGGAGAACTGCGTCTCGTAGATGCTCACCCATGGAAAGCCGTCGGCGTACAGATCCGGATTGTCGATCGGGCTGGCGAAGGTCGTGTTCGGCGTCATGCCGCCGCGCCCGGCATCCCATGTGGGCGCCATCGCATCGGTTCGATGGCTGCTGAAGTCAGCGGTACCGGAAGAGCGGCCCGACGACACGGTCTGACGCACGTTCGCCGATGCAAGCGCGTTGACCGCGAGCCACGCAGGCAGGCTCTGCAGCCGTCGCGTCGCCGTCAACTTCTCTTCGATCACGCGCACGTCTTGTTCCTGCACGAAGGGCTGCAGCGAGTTCTTGTACTGATGCATCCGGTCGAAGAACAGCTGGTTCTTGACCGTGAAGTTCGGGTCGCTGTCGTGAATGAGATCGAGGAACAGCGTGGTGAACTCGGCGCGCAGATCCTGCTCGTACGCCGCGGCACGATGCAGGTCGAGCGTGTCATAGCCCACGGTGCGTGGATCGAGCACCATGCCGATCGGCACGGCACGGGATTGAGGCACGGGACCGCCGGCTCCCTGTGCGCGCAACAAGCCGGTCGGGTCCGCTTCCGGGTGTTGCATCAGGTAGTCGTACATCGCTGGCGGAATGCCCGCGATCTGCGGGAAGCGATCGAGCGGCAAAGGCCGTCCGTTCGCATCGCGCGGCCACGCCCACGTCTGGATCAGCGGCTGATTGGATGCGCTGATCTGGCCGTTCACCGGCGAGTTGCCGTGCAGCTCCAGATAGCCGATCGCACCGTTGCCGTTCGTATCGAGATTCACGAGCGGCGTGCCGCGGATGTAGCGACCGCTGTCGACCAGATCCTGCGTGAAGCGACCGGTCAGTGCGCCTGCCGTGCGTGACACCTGATAGTTCGCGCCGGTTTCCAGGCGCATGCGTCCGATGAAGTCATCGACCGTCACTGCGGCCTGCAACACCTGCTGCTTGACCGGCACGCCGTCGGTAAATGAATCGGAGTCTTCGACGAGCCCGTAGACGTAGTAGCCGCCGCGACGATCGAAGCGTTCCGCAGCGGTCAACGGACCGCCCACGCCGAAGGAGCCTTCGCGCCGGTCGTAGTCACCCACGATGATCTGTGCGAAGCCTTGTGTTTCATCCAGGTACGCACCTGTCTTCGCGCGCCCGGATTTGGGCTCGAAGTTCGTGTAACCGCCGATCTTGCCCATGCCATACAACGGCGACGGTGGACCGCGCACGATCTCGATCCCGTCCATCGCGGCCAGCACGCTGCGACCGTGTCCCTGCAGGCTCAGACGCTTCATGCCACGGAAGTAGGTGTCTGCGGGAACGGCGCGAATGTCGACCGCGCCCTGAATGCCGAATCGCGTCGTCGTGTACACGCCAGGAACGACGCGGAGGAGATTCTCGACGGCACTCAAGCCGAACAAGTCGATGCTCTCTTCGCTGATGTAGGAGGCGGCGCGTGGGGTTTCCAGCAACGACTTGTTGAATCCGAAGCTGCTCGTACTGGCTTGAGGCAGGATCCGATGTGGATCGCCGCGTACTTCCAGGTCCGTCAGCACGGTCATGCCATCGACGGCGTCGACGTGCGCTGCGCGCTTCTCCCCGGGCTTGGCCGCGGCGAGCACAGGCGGCGCTCGCGGTCTCACGGCGATGGTGGTGGGATTCGCAAAGACCCATTCGAGATCCGTGCCCGCCAACAGTCGCGTCAGCGCGGCGGATGCGGAGAACCTGCCGTGTACCTCCGGCGCGCTGCGCCCCTGCAACAGCACGGGGTCGTACACGGTTTGCAGGCCGGTCTGCTCGGCGAAGCGATTCAGTGCTTCGGCCAGCGAGCCCGCCGCGATATCGAATTCGGCGGATCGTGGGTCCGCTGCGGCAGATCCGGTCGCCCACAGCACAGCCGCGAGTCCCACGATTGCCGTGGTCCAGCGAGCGGCACGGAGAACTAACGATCTGCCGCTACCTGTGGCCATGACGCGTGGTTCACGTGCAGCCGGGCCGCTGGAGGACACCTGACGAGTGCTGCTCCAGGGCAGCTTGTCGAAGACCGTGAATGATCAATGCAGGGCTTGATCGTGACGTCGGAACAGGATGATTTCCTTAGGGCCTGCTTCCACCACACTGATTGGCAACGCGGCCGCAATCGACGACGCGATCAGCGCGCCATTGCCCGCGACGAAACTGCCGCCGATCTGCAGATCGGCGAGCGACGGATCTCCCAACCGCAGCTTGCGATCGGAATAGCGATTGATCTCCGCAACGGCTTCCGCGAGCGGCGTGCGATCGAACACGTGGCGGCCTTGCATCCAGCTGATGACATGCGCGGGATTCACGGTGCGACGCTCAGGCGCACCGGCACCGTCCTTCATGCGGACTTGATCGCCGGGCAGGAGCTTCTCTTCCCAGCTTGGAACCGTGCCATTCGCATCGCTCACCAGCACCGAGCCTGCCGCGAGTGTGACCGTCACGAGGTTCAGAGCGTGATCGACCTGGAACTCCGTACCGAGCGCTACGGTACGCACGCCGTGTGCGGTGACCGCGAACGGCCGCGACGTGTCATGCGCCACTTTGAAGTACGCGCGACCGGCGGTGAGAGTGATGCGGCGCTCGTCTCTGTACATCTGCACTTCGATCTTGCTTGCAAGGTCGAGCTGAACCGTCGAGCCATCGCTCAACCGCACGACTCGTGTCTTGTCCGGCGCCGCTTCATATGCGACGCTCGGCGTGGTGCGCATCTCGAGCTCCGGCACGAGACGGATGACACCAATCGCTACGAGCACGCTCGCCGCCACGGCCAGCGGCACTCGAACCCACTTGCGATTCGTCTGCTGCGATCCAGAGCGCACGCCGCGGATTCGAGCGACGCGCGCTGAATCAGCGCCATCCCGCAAGGCAGCGTCGGCCAGCGCCGCCAGCCGAGCATCCGGCGCCATGCGCGTCAGCGAGTCGGCTGCGCGCTTCACGGACGCAAATGCGCGCTCGTGGCGAGCATCGCTGCTCAACCAACGCTCGAACTCCGCCTGCTCCTCCGCGCTGCAGTCAGGTGCACCCAGGCGGGCGTACCAGCGCGCGGCGGCCTGCAGCGGCTCTGCCTGCGAATCTGTATCCATTCCCCACGTAGACGGAGCGTTCTCGTTCTACCCTACCTGCTCGCATTTTCGTCTCCTCTCCCGCAACCGGGAGAGATGAAGAAGCGTCATCCGTTCGTGATCTCCATCTCCCGCGCGCAGACCGCGAGCGCGTGGCTGATGTGTTTCTCGACCATTTTTACCGAGATGCCGCAATGTTGCGCGATCTGCGGATAGGTCATGAGCTTGACGCGGCTCAACAGGAAGGCCTGGCGGCACTTGGGCGGCAGCTGCTCGATCACTTCGTACAACAGCGACAGATCCTGCTCTGCCGCGAGTTGCCTTTCGGCAGACGGCTGATCCGATACCAGCTCGACATCGTCCAGCGGACATTGATCCTTCACGTGTCGCGACTGCTCGGCGCGGCCCAGATCATTGGCCACGTTGATGGCAATGCGGAACAGCATGGAGGATGGCGATTTGATGTCTTTGGAGGATTGGTACTGCATCATTCGTATGTAGGCTTCCTGGGCGACGTCGAAGGCATCTTCCGGTACCCGTAGTCGCTGTCGCAGGAAACGAATGAGTGAATCGTGATAGCGGCGGATCGTGTCGGGTATCGACAACGTCGGTTCCGCGGCTGCTTCGACAAAGGCAATGTCAGTCATGCTCATGTCTTCCGATCGAACGCTCATGTCACGCGTCTCGCGGCCGAACTGCCCACTCCAGTCGGCTCTCTTCTCGAGTTTCATCAAGCACGATGCGTGCCAGGAATTGCGGCACGCTGTGTGGACGCCACACTGCGGCCCTGAAGAGCCCGCTTCGAGCGCCGGTTCGAAAGCATTCAAATCCTGGTAATCCCTGTGAATTTCGTCACACGAGCGGAATGCGTTGCGCGCGCCATACGCGGCTGAATTTTCGCGCGCGCGAGTGTTGCGAAGACGCCAGAGACGAGATGCGTCGAGCGGCGTGTGCGCCGCCTCAGTGCCGCAGCGGAGGTGCGGTCGCTCTACAGAGGTGCGATTGGAAGACCAACAACGATTGGGCGTGAGCCGAGTTCC
The DNA here is from genome assembly GCA_035276085.1 of Steroidobacteraceae bacterium. Classification (GTDB taxonomy): domain Bacteria; phylum Pseudomonadota; class Gammaproteobacteria; order Steroidobacterales; family Steroidobacteraceae; genus DATELY01. The sequence continues at coordinate 8,756 of DATELY010000260.1, forward strand.
TAAAGTTGCAACGCAGACTCGCGCGCACCGGATCGCAGCGCCCGCCGCGGCATAAGCCATGATCCGTCACAACGTGGGTGTCCGTGGCTGATTGGTCAGATGCTCGTACTGCTCCTGGCATTGCAGACAGCGCGTGGCAAACGGCTGCGCCTGCAGACGCTTGAGCGAGATCTCACGACCACAGCTCTCGCATCGGCCGTACTCGCCGGAGTTCATGCGCTCCAACGCGGCCCGCACGAGCCGGAACTCACTCAGATCCCGGTCGACTTCGGCCAGATTCACATCCGTCACCAGGTCGACAAAGGAATCATCGCCGTTGTCGCGCACCCCATCACGCAAGAGCTGCGACTTCTCCTGGTCGGAGCGCGAGACCGTTTCCCGTAGCTCATTGCGAAGCGCTTGTGCGCGTTCTTCCAGAACATTGCGCAGCTCGGCCAATTTGTCGCTATCCAGTTCCGACATGGCGAATCCTCGTCGTGTGTGCGTAATGCAATGCGCACTCGGGCGGGATAGTTCACCGCTGCGCTGCCAGCGTCAGACGTGTCTGTCATCCATCGATGGCAGTCGCGCGAGCGGCGGTCGGGGCCCGTGGGAACTCACCTGAAGTCGTCGCTCTTTGCCGCAGAGCGAGACAGATTGGGTGGGGTGGCGAATCGAAGCTGCCCCCTGCTTTGCCGTGCGAATGCGCGTCATACTCGCGCCATGCCCCAGCCCACCGATACGCCCGTCGTTCTCACCCGTTTTTTCAAGATACTCGCCGTCGCACTCGTCACGGCGGCCCTCACCTATGCGTTGCGCACCTTGCTCATCGAGCCGCGGCACATCCATGAACAGTGTGTGTTGCACACCGGCTCCGTGCTCTGCGCGGTACGGCAGGTTGTGGTCATGGGCTTCGTGCTGAATCTGTATGCGATTGCCAGCGTGGCACTGGGCCTGTGCGCGATGGCTCTACGCTCACGGCACTGCGCGTGGGCGGCGGTGATTCTGGGGGTCGTGGGCGCGCTGCTATACCGGATCGAGCTCGCGGCGCTCGGATTGCTGTTCGGCGCGTTGGTGGCTACGCGTGCGCCAGTCGCTCCACAGCACAGTCAGCGCCACCCATGAACACATTGCGCACCATGCGAGCGACTCGAGATTCTCGAAGCCTTCGTTCACGGCGATCCAGACGCTGGCCATCACGAGCCAATACGACAACAGGATCTCTTCGAGTGGCCGTGAGGGCGCTCGATCCTGTTGCGCGAGCAGCGCATGGGACCACAGCGCCATCGAGGGCAACACCGCGGCGATGAGGGGAAAATCGCGGTAACGCGGGTCCATGGTGAGCAGCAACCCGAGATAGGACAAACCAAACAAGAAGACGACGCGAGCGAGCGACAAGACGCCGCGTACACCTTGACGAGAGCGCTCAGGATTCGCATTCACGATCGTCGCAGAGCTTTCGATCGGCGCAGGACCGATGCGCTCGCGCAGCGAGCGCGCGATCAGCAGCGTCGCGCAGGTGTACACCACCCATCCGCTCACAAACCACGCGACGCTGCCCAGCCATTCGTACGCGTTACGATTGGCCTGCAGCAGGTATTCCCATTGCAGCACCGCAAGCGCAGCGCCGCTGCCCGCCGCCGATGCGGCAACGACGATCGCTCCCCACGCCCGCCCGCCCTTCCAGCGGAGCCTCGCAACGACGACTGCAACGATTGCAGCGAGCAGAGCGGCAAGCGCCGGGATGTGCCATCGAGGATTGTTCTCGACGGCTCCCTCCAACGGAAACTTCAACCGGCTCTGGGCATCGAACAAACCCCAGGCGCCGCCCACCGTGCCTTCGAGCGTCCGTTTCCATGGCTGATCGAATGCTTCGATGAAGTTGTACTGCACGCCGTGCTGATCGGCATAGCGCGTGAATTCGCGGAAGAAGCGCGCCTGGTTGACCCGGCTCGGAACCGCCCCCGCACGCTGCCGGCCCGCACTTGGCCAACCGGCCTCACCGATCATGACCGGATGCCGCGGAAACACCCGCTGCATGCGCTGGAGAACGCGGCCGATGTGCGGCACGGCGCGCTCGACCGCGACCGGAAAGTCCTCCCAGTACGGCAGCATGTGAACGGTTACGAATGAGACATCCTCAGCGACCTGCGGATAACGCTCCCAGAACTCCCACACGTCCGCATAAGTGATCGGCAGATCGGTCGCTGCGCGGACGCGACGGATGTACTGCTTCAGAGCCGCCGGTGTCTGCTCACGCCGCAGCAGCACTTCATTGCCGACGACCAGGGATTCGATGACATCGCGGTGTGACTGCGTGAGCTGGAGTGCCCGCTTCAACTCCCACTCGTTCTGCTTCTTGTCCTCTCCGATCCAGATGCCCAACATCACTTTGAGCTTCAGCTCGCGGGCGATCTCCGGCACCTGGTCCAGGCCGTTGTAGACGGAGTACGTCCGTACGCACTTCGTGTACGCCGCCAGGTGTTCGAGATCGGCGCGGATCCGCGCGACCGGTGTGATCCTCGCGTCCGCAGGATCAGCATGCGGCGGGCTGTACGACAGGCATTGCACACGCCCCCCTGCCACGCCGGCCAACGGCACGGGCCGGCCACTCCCCCATAGCCACGCAAGTATCGTGGCAGCGGCCATGACATAGACACAGGCAACGAGTGCGAAGCGGATGGTGAGAGAGGGTCGCAGACGATCGATCATGCAGGGCGACTGAGCTCCGAAGCGTTCCAACGTGCGGCACCGCTAGGGCGCAATCGCGTCGTCACCGGCGAAGACGTGCTGCCATTGTGCGGTAGATCCGTGTGGCACATGGCATGCACATTGTTACACTCGGCGCCGGACTGGCCCGAGCTACCAACCATCAACTACAAATCCATGAGGCACATCATGCCCCAATCCGTTCGCGTTCGCCCGCCTTCGTCCATCTCGAGGACAGACGCTCGCAACCGCTCGCGAGCATTGGCTGCAGCAATCTCCAGTGCACTGACATGCGCACCGGCGTTGAGCTTCGCGCAGGAGGGGCCGAGGGCTGAGGAGGAAGTGATCGTCACGGCCACGCGGCGCGCGGAGAGTATTCAGGATGTGCCGCTGAATATCGCGGCGGTGAGTGGCGATGTCATTCAAGAGCAGGGCATTTCGGATCTTGCTGAAGTGTCGAGAACCGTACCGGGCCTCTTTGTCGTCGACCAGGGTGCGCGTGCCGCGAATCAGATCGTCGTTCGTGGATTGAATGCAAACTCGGTGGGCGCAACCGAAGCTCTGGGCAACAATGGTGGCGGTACGGTGGCCACCTACATCGGGGAAAT
>DATELY010000261.1:0-4254 GCA_035276085.1 Steroidobacteraceae bacterium
CTGACCGCGCTACTGGTCTGGCCGGTCGCGCTGCAACCAGGCGCATGGTTACCGCCGATTTGGAATGAGGAAGGCTGGAAAGTGCGCCCACCGATCGACACCGCGCCACGGTATGGAGAGTTTCTGGAGCTTGTCCTGGGAAGACGGCTCACCACAGCCCATCCTCATGCTACGCACCGATAAAGTCTTGGTGACCATTGGGACGCCCTGCTCCATGTCTGCGGTGGGCAGCACGGATACGTTTCTCGCTCGTGTTGCCGAGTCACCCGAGTTCATCGGACTTGCGGCCTTTGATGCCGGGCTTGTTGAGTTCACAAGCCCAGCGCAATCTGCCGGGACGGAGATGACGTGGTTGGCCGGTGAACGCGTGGGTCAACCGGCCACATTGGCTGAGATCGAGGCAACGGTTGGTGCACGGCTGAGAGAGAACCTGGGTATACGGTCCATTCGCGATCATTTCCCGACTGCCCGACTACCCATCACGGATATTGCGGCGCCTCTGCCCCATGACCTTGAGGAGGGCGGCCTTCGGCGCTTGGCGGGGCTTACGTTTCGTGATATCCGCGATTCTGCGTCCAAAGACATGTTCGGGCTCTTCGATGACGACCCGCGATTGGGGCCTTCTCTGCAAGCCCAATTGTTTGTCTATGCCGGCATGGGCGCGCTGGCTGCTCTGCCACGATCCTTGCCCGAACTGCTCAACAATCCAAGTCTGTTCCGTGTCGCCGCAGCGTGTGCGTTCGGCGGCCTCGATTCACTGAAGCAGTGGAGTTCGCTCACGGAGCCCTCACTAAGCGAGGGCGTAAGAGACAGATTCGCGATGCGCTTGGCCAGCGCGCTCTCTTCACACGGTCCGGCGCTGATATCTGCCATGCTGTCACCGGCGTACAGCATCAGTCGAGCACTGAAGAACGCTGACTATCTGCAGACCCTGAAATCCGGGGAGCCGGGATACCAGCGCGTAACGCAAACACCGCTGGTGAGCGTAGGCGCCTGCGCGTCGAGCTCGATCGCCTTCTGCGAAATAGCACCGCAGCTGCTGCTCGACTACCCAGGGTACCGCCGACCTCAGATGGCGCTATGGACCGCCGCGGACGCAGCCTTGCGACCCGACTTTGCAGTGCTGGACGCGTTTGGCAGCGGCGCTCTGATGACTCAAGCCAAGCTGGCTACCCTCAATGCCGACAGACCGGTCGCTGAGCGGAGGAGCGTTACAGACTGCCTTGCGCCTTTTGATGTCGATGCCATGGGAACAGTGGTAGGCCACGCCGGCTCAGGCGTGCTGGTCACCACGCTGCAATTCGCGCTGGAGAATTTTCTCGATATCACATCCATCATTGCGGGCTGGGGGCAGAGTGGTGAAGCGGGCGGCAAGGCTCATTTCGCGGGCGTAGGCTTTGGTGGAGAGAATGCCATCGTGCAAGCGCTCGATCTCGCTTTCGAGGGACACGGTTACACCCTGGATGACTTTCGGTACCTCGTTGCGCATGCAACGGGCACTCGGACCAACTCCAAGACCGATCTGGCCACTGTCACTGCTGGACTGACAGGAGCGGCGATACGCCAAGGGCGAAAAGGCGAGCTCCCCGTGATGACCGTAGGTGCACCCAAGGCAGTTGGCGATGGGCACTCCATGGGCGAGACTGGACTGAAGTCGGTCTCCCAGGCCATTCAGTATCTTCTCGGTGAGCGCGCCGTTGGAGTACCGACGTTACGCCGCGTAGATCCAGATCTAGGTCCCGCTGCGGAACACTTCAATCTCCAATCAAGATATGTCGCGGGCAACACCGACGGTGGTGTTCTTTGCTCGACGCAAGGCTTCGGCGGATACAACGGCGCCATGGCGCTGCGCGCCGCCAATCATGAGGCGCTCGCGCGCTACGAGGGCGATCGCAACGTGCTGAATGCCTATCTCGAGCAATGGCCGGAGATTCGTCGAGAACGGGAGCATCGCGAGCGGTACTGGCGGCGACGGCGGCGAAGTACGTTGGAGCTCGCCCAACTACATCGGTGGCGAGGTGCTGAATGAATGGTTTCCCGGAATGCCCGCAGTGTGCTTCGAAACTCACGTACGAAGACGCCAGCATGTACGTTTGCCCCGAATGTGGGCACGAATGGTCAGCAAGCGCAAGCGCGGCAGCCGATAGCGACGACCCAAGGCGCGTGATACACGATGCGGTTGGTAACGAGCTTCACGATGGCGACGCGGTAACGGTGATCAAGGATCTAAAAGTGAAAGGCTCCTCCTTGGTCGTCAAAATGGGTACGAAAGTGAAAAACATCCGCCTCGTCGATGGCGATCATGACATCGACTGCAAGATCGACGGCATCGGCGCGATGAAGTTGAAATCGGAATTCGTCAGGAAAGCCTAGGAGGCTCGTGATCTCGCGCCGGTCCGAAGGTGGATCATTTCACCCTGGTGCGCATCGACACCGCCGGGAGGAAAGTAGGCCCCGGCATTTTTCCCGATGAACACATGTGGCGCGCGGCTCCTGTCGCACGGCGCGGAGGCCGATCTCAGCACCGGGCTGCGACATTCTTGTAGTGAACTGCAGCGTGGTTGTACGCGCTTCCTCGCATGGGCATGCGCGTGAGATATGACAACGATAGCTGTGCCGTGCAACGACACGCATACCTCGCCGAATGCATCACACGCTGGGAACCTTGCCGCGAAATGCTTGGCAGCAGCAGAGGGCCTACCTATGAATACCGGAACCTACTGTAAACATCGCGTCGTCACTATCGAACCGCGGGCTGATCTGGCAGAGGCCGCGTTGCGCATGCGTTCGAATCATGTCGGCCTGCTGGTGGTCGTGAATCCGGATGAGAGTCGGCCGATCGGGGTGCTCACCGATCGCGACATCGTCGTGCAAGTCGTGGCAAAGGATCTATCACCGCGAATGATCACAGTCGCCGATGCGATGACACCGGATCCGGTGGTTGCACGTGAGTTGGAGCCCTTGAGCACCGTCAGCGAACGCATGCGCAGCAAGGGCGTCCGACGAGTTCCTGTGGTGGACGAGTTGGGAGACCTGGTTGGCATCATCACGAGCGACGACGTGCTCGATGTCTCAGCCGCGATGCTGTTCAACTTGTCATCGGCCGCGCACAAAGAGCAGTGCGCGGAACGACGTCAGCGTGCGTAGGCACGCTGACTGCGATGTCGTTTCGTCAGGAGCCACCATGAAGACGCTGCGCAACATCCTTGTGATCGTAGATCCCACGCGCGAAGAACAACCCGCGATCGCGAAGGCTGCGCGACTCGCCACTCGCGTCGATGCGCGTGTGCAGCTGTTCGCATGTGAGACACCCAGCTCCCGCGAAGCCCGTTGGTCGAGCAAGCACGTGAGAGCCGGATCCGCCCCTCTGCCGCTCGATCTGGCACTGCTGCTCGAGCGCTGGAGCGAACCGCTGCGGGCCAATGGCCTGGAAGTCACGGTCGAATGCACGACTGCCAGGCATCTGCATCCGGCCATTCTCCGGCGAGCCTGCGCGACAGCGATCGATCTGCTCGTCAAGGACACGCACCATCATTCGCTCCCGCAGCGCGCATTCCTCACCAATACCGATTGGCACTTGATTCGCGGATGCCCAGTGCCGCTGTTGCTGACCAAGCCACAGCCGTGGAAGGACCGGCCCGTGGTCCTTGCGGCACTGGACCCCAACCATCTGCACGACAAGCCGGCACTGCTGGACCACCATTTATTGGAGTGGGGAGCCACGCTCCGATCCATTCTCGGTGGCGAGCTTCATGGCGTGCATGCCTATGTTCCTCTCGCACTGGCCGCTGCCGTCGGCAGTACGGCGGGCGCCGCAGCCGTGTCGCCACAGATGATCATGGAGGAACAAGCCCGAAGGCAGGCGCAGGTGCGCGAGCTCACGGCGCCGTACGATATTCCGGAGAGGAACGTCCATGTCGACTTGGGCAGCGCCGTAGAGATCGTTCCGCACCTCGCCGACGAGCTACACGCGGATATCGTCACGATGGGCGCCATCTCGCGCAGCAGCGCCGAATTGTTCTTGATCGGACATACCGCAGAGCGCGTGCTGGAGCGAGTGGGCGCTGACGTGCTCGTCGTGAAGCCGCCGGACTTTGCAGAGTGCTTGCCGCTCTAGTGTAGTGAATCACTCTTGAGTGAACTTAAATGAACTGCGTGTCTCCGATGGTTTAGTGCGAACCAGCGTGGAGAAAGCGTGTGCGAGTGGCGCCGGAAATTGTTCTGACGAGCGAGGAACGAGCCGAGTTGATGAGG
>DATELY010000262.1:0-83173 GCA_035276085.1 Steroidobacteraceae bacterium
GAGGTTATAGATGGACGCGATGATGGCGTACGGACGAACCGGCACGACCTGCCGCGCGCTGCTCGGCAACGCCGCCGCGAGATCGATCGAGAGATGCCGATTCTCTTCCGTGGGCGCCGTTGCGATGTGCCGGCGCCGCACGTGCAAGCGCAGCAGGAAATCCAGTGCGTCGGTATACACGATCAGATTGGCAAGACCGTAGACCAGCAGCGAGAAGCTCGCCGCCTGCAGATTCGCTGCAGACAGCACGATCCAGCCCGTCAGCAACAGGCATACGCCGAGCGGCGCGATCAGGCTCCAGGGGGTGTTGACCTTCATGCAGTCGCGACGGCGCGGGCGGCCGGCGCCCTCCTTGCTTGCGGCAGGCGCGCATCGAGCTCCACGCGCACTTCCTCTGCGGGTGCGATGGTGATGCCATGCTCAGCCAACACGGGCACTGCCGCCGCGATCCACACGAGCGAACGCACGCGGGAAGGCAGGTGCGCTACGCTGTCCTGCAGGTCGGCGAGCATCGCCTCGAAGTCGCGCTCGATACGCAGGATCACTGCGCTCACGATCGGATCCATCGGCAGGATCTTCGCCGCCTGATCCCATTCGATCGTCGTGCCGTTGATGTGCCGATGCGCGTACTGCGTGAACGGACGCAGTGCCGGATCGCGCGCAAATGCCGCGCCCGAGAAGGGAATCACGTAGGGATACATCCCCACTTCGCAACCCTGCCGCACCCAGCGATAACCCTCGCGCAGCGTCTCGGCGATGTCATGCAGCGTCGAGCGCGGTGAGCTCAGGATCAGATCGAGGAACGGTGTGATGCCGAGCTCGCGCGCCGCCGTCAGCATCGGCTCGATGTGACGATGGATATGTCCCTTGTTGAATTCGTTCAGTACATCGCGCGAGAAGCTCTCGATGCCGAATCCCAACACCCGGAAACCGGCCCGTCGCATGGCCGCAAGGCGTTCTTCGGTCATCGCATCGATGCGATTGGTGCTGATGAACTGCAGATCGCGCGGAATCGCGCCGCACGCCTTGGCTGCAACGATCAGCTCGCACAACGGCAACACGCGCCTGTCCTTCGTGAACACGAAGATGTCGTCCTGGAAGATGATCGTGCGTACGCGCGGATGCGTCGCCACGATACGCTCGATCATCGTCATGCATTCATCGGCTTCGAGGCGCGCAATGGTGGCGACACCGCCCTGGGCCTCATGCAGGAAGTTCGTGGAAGAGCAGAACGTGCAGCCCATCGGACAGTAGTTCAGTGTGATCAGACGGACAGAGCGAATCTCCGCAAGACACGCCTCGCGCGCGGCCTTCGTCGGCAGCGCTCCCACGCGGTACGCCGCTTCGAGGCGATCCCAATAGGCCTCGTACGGCATGCTCTCGTACGGAGTGGAAAAGATTGCAGCGCGCAATTGCTCGCGAGTCAGAGCGGACTGTTGCAAACGCAGCAAGCGGCCATCGGGCAGTTGCTCCACCATGCCGACGATGCCACCCAATCCCTGCCGTGATCGCAAGCGGGCAGCCAGTTCGAGCAACGGTTGTTCGCCTTCGCCGAGCACCACGCGATCGAAAGGACCCAGCTCGAACATGAGCTCGGGCCTGAACGTCGCCTCCATGCCGCCTGCGACGATCACGGCCTTGGGAGCCAGGCGGCGCGCGAGATGCGCGAGCTCCAGGTCGAACCGCAGCGTCATGCCCGTCGTGGAGATGCCAATGACATCCCAGGTGTCGCGCAGCAGTTCGCGCTCGAACGCGCGCTCCGGCGGCCCGACGCAACAGTTCGGATCGAAGACTTTGACTTCGACGCCTTGTGAAATGAGCACGCCCGCGAGTCGCCATACGCCAAGCGGCGGCGCCAGGAAGGTATATTCACCACAATGCGGGTCGTAGGGACCCACTAGAAGAAACTTCGGCAAACGCTCCCCCCGGATGTTCGAATCGTTCACGCGAGCGTCCAGCTAAACGCAGGCTCGTTCGCGCAGGTTCCGGCGGGGTTTCGCGGATTACTTAACGTATGGCGATGGCGCCCGATGGACTTCCTGTCCATCAAACACTTGCGCACCATCGACGCAGCAAGTTGTGATCGGCCGAAAAAACGCGGGGATTCCGCGTAGCCAGACGTCGCTGCAAGGCGCCACGCAATCCGTGCGCGGCACGCGCGTCCTACGTCGCGATCGAGAACGCAACGAAGCGGCAGGTCTCCATCGCCGTCTCAGCGCAGCGCGCCAGCGTCACGCGCCTGCTTCAAGACGTTGGCGTCGATACCCCAATCCGCAACCACCGCATCCGAATCACCGCCGGTGCGCGGCGGAGCTTTCGGATGATCGGGCACCGTGCGCGAGAAGCGCGGTGCTGGTGCGTTCTGTAGTACACCGTCGACCTCGATGAATGATTTGCGCGCGCGATTGTGTGGATGCTCGGCGGCTTCGGCCAGCGTCAGCACAGGCGTGACACAGGCATCGACGCCCTCGAAGATCTGCATCCACTCAGCGCGCGTCTTCGTCTTGAAGACCGCGGTCAGCTCGGCCTTGAACGCCGGCCAGACCGTATCGACGATCTCCTGGCTGTGCTTGGGGAATCCCACGGGAATCCATTTCTCGCGCGGCAGGCCGAGCTTCTCGATCATCGCGGCGTAGAACTGCGGCTCGAGCGCGCCGACGGACAGACACTTGCCATCGGCACAGGCATATACGTCGTAGTAGTGCGCGCCGCCGCCCAAGAGATGACGACCCGTACGATCCTCGAACTGTCCGCGTGCGCGATAGCCGAAGAACATCGCCATGAACGACAGCGCGCCATCGACCATCGCGGCATCGACGACTTGTCCCTTCCCGGACTGACGCGCTTCGAGCACTGCGCACACGATGCCGTAGGCCATCAACAACCCACCGCCGCCGAAATCGCCAATGAGGTTCAGCGGCACCACCGGTTTGCCGTCGGTCGGACCGATCTGATGCAGCACGCCGGTGAGTCCGATGTAGTTGAGATCATGGCCCGCGCTTTGCGCGTAGGGACCGTCCTGACCCCAACCCGTCATGCGTGCATAGACGATCTTCGGATTGCGCGCGAGGCACGCATCGGGACCGAGGCCGAGCCGCTCGGCCACGCCCGGCCGGAATCCTTCGACGATCACATCGGCTTTTTGCACGAGGGACAGGACGAACTCCTGTGCGCTCTTCTGCTTCAGATCGAGCGCCACGGAACGGCGATTACGCGACAGCGGCGAGACATCGGGATTGCTTTCACCTTCGGCAAGGCGATCCACGCGAACCACGTCCGCACCCATGTCACCCAGCATCATGCAGCCATAGGGCGCAGGCCCGATGCCCGCAAGCTCGACGACGCGAAGACCTTTCAACGGACCCATGCAGACTCTCTCCTGTAACGGTTGCTCATCCAGCCCCAGAATGCAGCCGATGATCGCTTCGTGATCTCGGACGTGCGCGCGACAGCCCGAATGAAATCAAACGTCGCATCGCGTCGGTCCTATCGATAGAACGGCTCGTTGCGCTCGGCACGCGCACGCAGCCACGCCGATGGCGCGAAGCGCGGCCCATGGAGCTTTGCCAGGCGATCGCATTCGGCCACGAAGCTGCGAATGCCGACGGTATCGATGAATGACAGCGTGCCGCCGGTCCACGACGGGAACCCCAGCCCCAGGACCGAGCCGAGGTCGGCATCCGCCGAGTGCGTCACCACGCCCGCTTCGACGCAGCGAGCCGTTTCCAGCGACTGGATGAAGAGAAAGCGCTGCTTCACTTCCTCGGGCGAGGGTTGCTCAGCGGCCGGCGGAAAGGCCTGTTGCAGTCCGGGCCACAAATGCTTCTTCCCGCCTTCCGGATACTCGTAGAACCCTTTGCCATAGCGCTTGCCCGGGCGTTTGAACTCTTCGAGCATGCGACGCAGCACGGGATAGCCGCAGGGCGGCTCGTAGCGCTCGCCGAGCGCGGCTTGCTCTTGCTTGGCGATCTCCATCGGCAGTTCGAGCGTGACTTCGTCGAGTACGGCGAGCGGCCCCACCGCCATGCCGGCGAACTTCGCTGCATTCTCGATCAGTGCCGGTGCCACGCCATCCGCAAGCAGGCGCATGCCTTCGTGGATGTACGCGCCAAAGACGCGGCTCGTGTAGAACCCACGGCCGTCGTTCACCACGATGGGAACCATCTTGAGTTGCCCGACGTAGTCGAGTGCGCGTGCAAGTGTCTCGGGCGCAGTCTGCTTGCCGACGATCACTTCGACGAGCGGCATGCGCTCGACGGGCGAGAAGAAGTGCAGGCCGATGAACTGTGCCGGACGTTGCGACGCGCGCGCCAACTCGGTGATCGGCAGTGTCGAGGTGTTCGACGCGAAGAGTGCTCCTGCCGGAATGACCGCTGCGGCTTTGCGTGTCACGTCGGCCTTGATGGCTTTGTCCTCGAACACGGCTTCGATGACGAGATCGCACGCTGCCAGATCCGCGTAAACCGCCGTCGGCTCGATGCGTCCCGACACCGCGTCCGCCTGGGCCTGCGCACGCTTGCCCTTCTGCACGTCCTTCTGCAGCAGTTGAACGGAGTATGCCTTGCCCTTTTCGGCGCGCGCGACTTCCGTATCGAGCAGCACCACATCGATACCGGCCATCGCGCTGACATAGGCGATGCCCGAGCCCATCATGCCGGCACCCAGGATGCCGAGCTTCTTCACCTGCGACTTCGGCACATCGCGCGGACGGCGCACGAGCTTTGCCGCTTCGCCCTTGTTGATGAAATTCGTACGGATGATGTTGCGCGAAACAGGATCCGCCAGCAGCTTGCCGAAGTACTTCGCCTCCAGCTGCAACGCCTTGTCGAACGGCATCATCGTGCCTTCGAACACGCAGTCGAGGATGGCGATGGGTGCGGGATAGTTGTGATAGGTCTGTGCGCTCAGGAGCGCGGCGCGCAACGTCATGGCATTCGCAAGCTCGTTGTCGAGCAAGCCTCTGCTCGCGGTGGCTCCTTGCTTGTCCCAGGCGCGCACCGGATCGGGTGCGCTCAGAATCCACTCGCGTGCCTTGGCAACGAGCTGATCGCGCGGTGCGATGGCATCGACGATGCGCAGCTGCAACGCTTCGGCAGGTCCAACGCTCTTGCCTGCGAGCATGAGATTCAATGCGGGCTCGATCCCGATGATGCGCGGCAGACGCTGCGTTCCGCCCCAGCCCGGCAGTAGTCCCAACGTCACTTCGGGCAACCCCACGATGACCTTTGGGTCATCGGCCAGCACGCGGTAATGACACGCAAGCGCCAGCTCGAGTCCGCCGCCGAGCGCGAGCCCGTTGACCGCGGCGGCGAACGGTTTGCCGCAGGTCTCGATGCGCCGATACACAGCGATCGAGATGCGCTCGCTGACCGCGGCGCCGTCTTGCAGCGATACGCTGCCGGCGATGCGCACGAGCTCTTTCAGATCCGCGCCGGCCACGAACGAGGCTTTGCCCGAGGTGATCACCGCGCCCTTGATCGCGGGGTCCGTTGCCACTTTGTCGATCGCCGCCGTCAGATCCGCCGCGAACTGCGGCGTCACCACGTTCATCGGCTTGTCGGGATCGTTCACGGTGATCAGCGCGACACCATCGGCGCCGACTTCGAACTGCATCGTCTTCATCGCTTCTTGTCTCGCGGTGCCGAGCCGTGTCACACGCGCTCGATGAGGGTGGCGATACCGAGGCCGTTGCCGGCGCACAGTGTGATGAGCGCGGTGCCCAGATTGCGCCGCTCCAGCTCATCGAGCGCAATGTCCGCGCCCATGATCGTGCGCGACATGCATTCCACGCCGCCGCCGCTCACTGCGTCGGCAGCGCCCGCCACGATCTGGGCGGCACCGGCATTGACCGCTTCCAGTGCGCAGGCGCAGAAGCGGTTCACCTGCTGACCCGCAACCGATTCTGCATAACGTGCGTTCAACACGGCGGCGCGCCCGATATTGCCGCCCTGCTCTCCCACCGGTTGCGCGCAGCCCAGCATCACGTCGTCGATGAGCGCCGTATCCAATCGACTGCGCTCGGCCAGTGCTTCCAGTACCCGGGACGCAAGGCGAATGGCGCTGACTTCGTGCAGGGCTCCATCCGGCCGGCCACGCCCGCGCGGCGTTCTGACATGATCGTAGATGAAGGCGTCTGTCATGAAGCTCTCGGCATGCTGGCAATCGAGGCACAATGGCACACCCGCCCGGCGGCACCTGGGTGAGGGGGCGTGAGAATAGCGCAACGCCCGTTCGTAGTTGGAAGCCCGCGGACCGCACGTCTTTGTAGGACCACACATGAGCACTTGGGCCTTGATCCCGATCAAGCCGCGCGCGCAATGCAAGACGCGGCTGGCCTCGATACTCACTGCCGCGCAGCGTGAAGCGCTGGCGCGCGAGCTGCTTGCACACGTGCTTGCGACGGTGCGGGCAACGCGGGGCATCGACCGCATTGCGCTCATCAGCCGCGAACGTGACGACGTGGCCGACGACGTGCTGCTGCTCGAGGATCGCGGCAGCGACTTGAACACGAGTCTCGAGTCGGGGGTCGATCAAGCGCTGGCTGCGGGCGCGAGCACCGTACTCGTATTGCCGGCAGATCTGCCGCACCTGCGTTCCGACGATGTGGACCGGCTCCTGGCCGGCGCACGCACCGCGGGCATCGCGATCGCGCCCGATCGTCATGAGCACGGCACCAACGCTCTGTGTTTTTCCGCGCAGGCGCGCATTCGTTTCCAGTTCGGACCGGGCAGCTTCGAGCAGCATCGCGCTCGAGCGCGCGCCACTGGCCGCGAGGCGCTCTGCGTTCGCAGCCGAGGCCTGGGTTTGGATATCGACACGGCCGCGGATTGGCGCGAGCTCGATGGCGCTGCCACGTCGCTGGCCCTGCCGGATTCGGATCTCGAAGCATTGCTCGCCACACCGCTCGATGAGCTCATGGCCGAAGCACAGCGCCTGACACTGGCCGGACACGGCCGGCTCGTCAGCTACTCGCGCAAGGTATTCATACCGCTGACACAGCTGTGTCGCGATGTGTGCCACTACTGCACGTTCGCGAAAGCGCCGCGCGCGCTCAAGGCGCCCTACCTGTCGCTCGACGAGGTGCTGTCGATTGCACGCGCCGGCGCGGTCGCCGGTTGCAAGGAAGCACTGTTCACGTTGGGAGATCAGCCGGAGAAGCGCTATTCGGTGGCGCAGCGCGCGCTGGATGAAATGGGCCATGCCACGACGCTCGAATACGTCGCCGCCGCAGCGAAGGCGGTCTATGAAGAAACGGGCCTGCTGCCCCATCTGAACCCCGGTGTCATGACCGCCGCAGAGATCGCTCGGCTGCGCACCGTGAGCGTCTCCATGGGCGTGATGCTCGAAACTGCTTCGGAACGGCTGTCCGAACGCGGCGGACCGCATTTCGGTTCGCCCGACAAACACCCGGCCGTTCGATTGGCGACGCTGCGCGCGGCCGGCGAGCACGCCGTGCCCTTCACCACCGGCCTGCTCATCGGCATTGGCGAGACGCGGCGCGAGCGCCTGGAATCCCTGCTGGCGATTCGAGACCTGCACGAACGTTACGGGCACATCCAGGAAATCATCATTCAAAACTTCCGCGCCAAATCGGACACCAAGATGGCGCACGCGGAGGACCCCTCGCTCGAAGAACATCTGTGGACGATCGCAGCCGCGCGCGTGATGTTCGGGCCCGACATGACGCTGCAAGCACCGCCGAACCTGCGCCCAGGCGCGTTGCCGGCACTGACTCGCGCCGGGATCAATGACTGGGGCGGCGTATCGCCGGTGACACCCGATCATGTGAACCCGGAAGCGCCGTGGCCGCATCTGCAGCGGTTGCACGATGAAACGAGCGCGGCCAATCGTGAGCTCGTCGAGCGGCTGGCGATCGGGCCACGCTATGCCCTCGCTCCGGAACGTTGGGTCGATGCGGGGTTGCGAGCGGCGGTGCGTCGGCGCAGCGATGCGGCCGGCTTCGCGTACGTTGATCCTTGGTATGCAGGCCGTGGTGATGGGGTCCCGGATGCCGCACACGCGTGGTTGAAACCCTCGCCGACCAGTCGCGTCACGTCGCTTGCGGGTGCGCGCGCATTGCATCGTGTGCAACGCGGCGATGTGCTCGACGAGCAGGAAATCGCAACGCTGTTCGCCGCCCGCGGCGACGAGTTGACTGCGGTGCTGCATGCGGCCGACGCGTTACGGCAGGAAACGTGCGGCGATGTCGTCACCTTCGTCTGCAATCGCAACATCAACTACACGAACATCTGCACCTACAAGTGCGGCTTCTGCGCCTTCTCCAAGGGCCGCAGCAGTCGCGACTTGCGCGGCCCGGCCTATAACCTCGATCTGGACGAGATTGCGCGGCGCACGCAGGAAGCGCACGCGGCAGGGGCGACGGAGGTGTGTTTGCAGGGCGGCATCCATCCCTCGTACACCGGCGAGACTTACCTATCGATCGTGCGCGCCGTGAAAGAAGCAGTGCCGACGATGCACGTGCACGCCTTCTCGCCGTTGGAAGTCACTCATGGCGCAGCCACGCTCGGATTGTCGTTGCACGACTATCTGGCGCGCCTGCAGGCCGCCGGCCTGTCGAGCCTGCCCGGCACGGCTGCGGAGATCCTCGACGACGAAGTCCGCGCGTTGATCTGTGCCGACAAGATCAACACGGCACAGTGGCTCGATGTCATGCGCGCGGCACATCGCGTCGGTCTGCGCAGCACGGCCACGATCATGTTCGGTCACGCCGATCAGCCGCATCACTGGGCCCGGCATCTGTTGCGGATTCGAGCATTGCAGGCGGAAACCGGCGGCTTCACCGAGTTCGTGCCGCTGGCCTTCGTGCACATGGAAGCGCCGATGTGGCGCAAGGGCCTGGCCCGCTCGGGCCCCACGTTCCGCGAAGCCGTGTTGATGCATGCGATTGCGCGGCTCGTGCTGCATCCGGTGGTCACCAACATCCAGACCTCGTGGGTGAAGATGGGTCCGGAAGGCGCGGCGTTCTGCCTCCAGGCCGGAGCGAACGATCTCGGCGGTACGTTGATGAACGAGTCGATCACGCGCGCCGCCGGCGGCGTGAATGGACAGGAAATGGATCCGCAGCGATTGCGGGACATGATCCGGTCCTTGGGCCGCCCCGCGCGCCAGCGCACGACGTTCTACGGCGAGCCTTCCGCTGCAGTCACCGGTAACGATGTCCATGTCTCTTGATTCGCCCGCTGCGATGACCCCGTTGCTCGGGATGCCGAACTTCAGAGATTTCGGCGGGCATCCCACCGCCGACGGGCGGTCCGTCCGGTACGGCCGCTTGTACCGCTCACAGTCTCTGCACTTCGCGACCGAGGAAGATCTCGAGCAGCTCGCCCGGATGGACATCAAGCTCGTGTGCGACCTGCGCAGCAGGCGCGAGCGCAGGCGCCATCCGGGGCGCTGGCACACGAGCACCGATCCCGTGCGCTTGCATCTCGACATCAGCACCGATGCACGCGCCGGCAATACCGAGTTCGCGGCCGTGGTGCAGGCTTCACCGGATTACGCGGGCGTTTACCGCGGCATGATGCTCAACTACCGCAACTTTCCCAGGTCTTTTGCGCCCGTGTTGCGCGAGCTGTTCAGCCACCTGGCGGACGAAAAGCACCTGCCAGCGGTCATTCATTGCCATGCGGGAAAGGACCGCACGGGCTTCGTTTGCGCCGTGGTGCTCGCGGCCCTCGGCGTGGATCGCGAGCACGTGCTCGCCGACTATCTGCTCACCGAGCAGCGGATGGATCGGGTCCAGATCTCCGCAGGCCTGGCCGAAGTCTTTTCGCATTTCATCGGTGTGCACTTGGCGCCCGAAGCGCTGCGGCCGGCGGTCGAGGTCCATGAGGAATACTTGAAAAGCTCCCTCGAACAGATCGATGCCGCGCACGGCGGCATGGACGCCTATCTGGAGCAGGTGGGCGGGCTCACGCCGGCCAAACGCGACCAGCTCAAGGCTTTGCTGCTCGAATAACGCGGCCCAACGCTGGATCGCGAGGACGTGCGGCCGCCCGAGCCTTCCGCAAAAGCTATGGACAGCGTGCAGCGGCCGTCGATAATCGCCGGCCTGATTCACTTTCCCCTCTCAATCGAGGCTTCCCCTGGTGCAATCGAAAGTCTACAAAGACGCGGCCAGCGCGTTGGCTGGCGTCCTCTTCGACGGCATGACCGTCATGTCCGGCGGCTTCGGCCTGTGCGGCATTCCAGAGAATCTCATCACGGCGTTGCGCGATTCGAACGTCAAGCACCTGACCGTCATCGGCAACAACGTGGGTTGCGACAACCACGGCATGTGGATCGTGCTCGCGAACCAGCAGATCAAGAAAGTCGTCGCCTCGTACGTCGGCGAGAACAAGCTGCTCGAGCAGCTCTACATGAACGGCGGCATCGAGATCGAGTTCAATCCGCAAGGCACGCTGGCCGAGCGCATCCGTGCAGGCGGCGCCGGCATACCGGCCTTCTTCACGCCGACCGGCTACGGCACGGTCATCGCCGAAGGCAAGGAAACGCGCGAGTTCAACGGCAAGCACTACGTGATGGAAACCGGGCTCACCGCCGATGTGTCGCTCGTGAAGGCGTGGAAGGGCGACACCGAGGGCAACCTCATCTATCGGCGCACGGCGCGCAACTTCAATCCGATGATGGCGACCGCCGGCAAAGTGGTCGTGGCGGAGGTCGAGGAGATCGTCGAACCCGGACAGCTGCCGCCCGACGGCGTCCATACGCCCGGCATCTTCGTGAATCGCATTTTCAAAGGCACGAATTACGTCAAGCACATCGAACGGCTCACCACGCGCCCACGCCCAGGCTCGGGTGCCGCTGCAGGAGTGGAAGTCTAATGCCCTGGTCCAGAGACGAAATGGCGGCGCGTGCTGCCAAAGAATTGCGCGATGGTTACTACGTAAATCTCGGCATCGGCATCCCGACGCTGGTCGCGAACCTGATCCCCGCAGGCATGAAGGTCACGCTCCATAGCGAGAATGGGATGCTGGGCATGGGTCCGTTCCCGTACGAAGGCGAAGCCGACCCCGACCTGATCAACGCGGGGAAGCAGACCATCACCGAACTGCCACAGACGAGCTATTTTTCCTCGGCCGACAGCTTCGGCATGGTCCGCGGCGGTCACATCGCCCTTTCCATCCTCGGCGGCATGCAGGTGTCCGAGAACGGCGATCTCGCCAACTGGATGGTGCCCGGCAAGATGGTGAAGGGCATGGGCGGCGCGATGGATCTGGTCGCGGGCGTGCCGCGGGTGGTGGTCGTGATGGAGCACACCGAGAAATCCGGTGCACCCAAGTTCAAGCACCGCTGCAACCTGCCGCTCACCGGCAAGAACGTGGTGGACCTGCTCATTACCGAGCTCGCCGTGTTCGAAATCGACCGCAACGGCACCGGGGCGGTCCTTATCGAGCGGGCGCCGGGTGTATCCCTCGAAGACATCCGTTCCCGCACGGAGGCGACATTTACCGACCGTAGCTCTTGATCTGGGGCTCTTGGCCCAGTCCTGTTGCAAATCTGCATAGTGGCCTGAGTGTTGATTTGAAAGCGTTTTTGTCACAAAAACGGCACATATGTTGTAGTGACAACACAGCATGAGTTGAGCATAATGCGCCGCCCGCGAAATGCGGGTTACAAGACGAACTCAGGAGATCACTCATGCGGAAGGACATTCTTGCGGCAGTTCTGGCGCTGTCGGCCTTCGGTGCTGGCGTGCAGACAGCCTCAGCGGAAGGTTTTTATGCCGGTGCCGGTATCGGCCAGAGCACTGCGAAGATCAACGGCGGTTTCAAGGACGACGACATCGGCTTCAAGATTTTTGGTGGCTACGGCTTCAACCAGAATCTCGCGGTGGAGATCGAGTACCTCGACGGCGGTACCGCCAAGGACGAGGGCTTCGACTTAGAGACGACTGGATTCGGCGTATCCGCTTTGGGATCACTTCCGCTGAGCGACGCGTTCTCGTTGTTTGCGCGTCTCGGTTACGGATCGTGGGAAGCGAAACTCAAGGACGACTTCGGTAACTCTGCGAAGGATGACGACGAAGAGCTGTTCTACGGTCTGGGCGCGGGCTTCAACGTCACCCCGCAGTTCCAGGTGCGATTGGAATGGGAAGGCGTCGACGTGTCTGGCGGCTCTTTCAACACCATCGGCGTGAACGGCGTGTTCAAGTTCGGCAGCCTGAACTAACCATCGCCGTCAATCTCGACGGAAGGGAAGGCCCGGGATGCCGGGCCTTCTTTTTTTGTGGAAACCCACCGCCCCATCGAGCGTCCCGCATTCATCGTCCCGGAACGTACACTGGCAATGCTGGTAAGAAAGAAGCGGTTAGCGGTTGGCGGTTAGCGGTTGGTCAGAGGCGCTGCCGCGCTTTCATCCCTTCGGGGCCGTGCGCAGCGCGATGGAAAACTCGCTAGTGCGAGACCTTGGGTGCCGCGCCGTTGGTTTGCACCAGGCGCATGATCGCACCGCGGTAGAAACCGACTTGCTGTTTCAACTGCAAGGCAAGTGGCCGCAATGCAGCCGCCGGTTGGCACCTCATCTCCGCGACCGACAGGTCGCAGTACACGCGGAAATAATCGGAGTACAGCAACTCATAGCGCGCGAGCGGCTGGGCGAACAGCGGATGCAACAGGAGTTTGCGACCGACGTAGCGAGAGCACAGGAAGCTTCCCGCGCTGCGCAGATAATTGCCGTGTTCCAGCACGACGGTGCGCGCGTAGTCGCGTTCGCCGAAGAGTTGGCGAAAGAGGAGGTGGCGCGTTTCGCCGCGAATCTCTTCATCGCGCAAATACTCGAACAGGGCCTTGCGATGAATGAGTGCCAGCACACCGGTCAGCAGCGCGGTCGCGCGCGCTGTGTCGCGCCGCTCGTCGGCTACGCGACCCATCAACGTTGCATGCTCCGATTCCCAGCGCCGGAAGTCCTGGGGATTGTCGAGAATTCGCGTGGCGATCAGCTCTTCGAGCGGCAAGCTGCTATGCGCAGCGCCATACAGACGATGCTCGGAGGCTTCCATGAGCCGCGCCAATGTAATATTTCTACCTACATGGGTCCGGCTCAATCGTATCGACGTGACGGACACGTCGCTGTTTGCGGCTCCCATGACTCCCTCCCCGATCGCTGTCTCATCGCCGGTGCAATCGATATGCCACAGCGAGTTGACAACCCGATGTACAAACAGCCTTCAATAGTTTCTTGCAGCTGCAGGAATCCCTTCAGGATGCAGCGGGCGTGCTTGGCAAGCATCGCGCCGGCGCATCTGAGACTGCGCCATTCTGAGGCTGAATGCACGCATTCCCGCCTTGTTTTCGCCCACTCACCGTACACATCTCATGCACGCAGTCGAATACGCAATTGTCGGTGCCGGTGCGATCGGATCGATCATCGGTGCACATCTCGCGCGCGCGGGGCATTCCGTCGCGATGATCGTGCGCGAGCATCGCGCCGCGCAGTTGCACCGCAACGGGCTGAGGATTCGAGGTCTCAGCGACTTCGCCGTGCCCGTCACCGTCATCACCGATGCATCCGAGCTGCGCCGCGCCGAGGTGTTGCTCGTCGCGATGAAAACACCCGGAACGGAAGCAGCGCTTGCACGGCTACGCAACACGTCCATCGACACCGCGTTCTCGATTCAAAATGGATTGTGGAAGAACGACGTACTCACCGCCTTCTTCGGTGCCGAGCGCGTACTGGGTTCACTTGCGAATACGAGCGGCGAGCTCATGCCGGACGGCGATGTGCTGTTCACGCGCAACGTGAATCTGCTCGTCGGTGAGCTTGCCGGCGGACTCAGTGCTCGCGCGCAGCGTATTGCAACGAGCATCGACGCGTCAGGCGTACGTGCGACAGCCGTGCCCGACGTGCTCGCACGTGAGTGGACGAAGTTCATTGCGTGGGTGCCGCTCATGAGCTTGTCGGTCGCGACGCGTGCATTGACCTGGCGCTACTTGAGCGAACCTCATAGCGCAGCGGTCATCGTGAATCTCGCGCGCGAAGTCGCGCAGCTGGCGCGCGCGCACGGCATCGAACCCGTCGACGATCAATCGCTACTACCGCAAGCGGCGATACTCAATGGCGGCATTGAGGAGGCGATCGAAGCCGTGCTTGCAGTCGGACATCAGTATCGCGTCAGCGCGCCCGACCATCGCATGTCATCGCTCCAGGATCTGCTCGCCGGGCGACCGCTGGAAGTGGAAGAGACGTTGGGCCATGCCGCTCGGCTGGCTACGAAACTCGGCATTCCAACGCCGTTGCTGGAGAGCTTCTATCACCTGGTCGCGGCGATCGATCGATGCCGGGAGGGCTAGTATGAAAAAAGCGGTTAGCGGTTGGCGGTTAGCGGTTGGTCAGAGCGCTACCGCGCTTTCATCCCTTTGGCGCTGTGCGCAGCACGACCCCACAGGGATGAAAGGTTCCTCTCTGGCCGTAGCCTGTAGCCCGTGGCCCGTAGCCCTTTCTTACTGGATCACGCGACGGCTACCTGCCCGTCATCGACACCGAGCGTGGCAATGCTCGTGAGCACTTCGTTCAACGCGGCGGCAAGCTCCGGCAACAGACTGTTGCAATCACTTGGCGAACTGCTGCGCAGGCGTGTGTCCAACGCCAGTGCAGCGCTGTGCAGGCGATCTGCACAGAACGTGGCCGCAATGCCTTTGAGCGTGTGAGAAATGCGTCGTGCCCGGTCGAGCTCGTTCGCGGCAATGGCGTGCGCGATGAGCTGCGCATCGTCATGGTGATCGCCGGCAAACTGCCGCAGGAGCTCGCGCAGAAATGCCGGATCGTCATCGGCGTTCTTCATTGCGCCTTCCAGATTCAATCCGGGGGTGACGCGTGGTAACGATGCAGTAACAGACGCCGCATGCGCGGGTGAATCGTTGGTTGCGTGCGACGACTGCGCGGGCACGACAGCCCACCGTGCCAGCGCCGCCAACAAGGCTTCGGCTTCGATGGGCTTCGGCAAGTAGTCATTCATTCCGGCCGCGATGCATCGCTGTCGATCGCCTTCCATCGCATTCGCAGTCATCGCGATGACCGGGAGCGCGGTGAGCCGCAAGCGTTCGCGAATCGCGCGCGTCGTCTCCAGCCCGTCCAACACCGGCATTTGCACGTCCATCAGGATCGCGTCGTACGTGTCGCGCGCCAGCACTTCGAGACATTCCAGACCATTGCCCGCAATCGTCACGACCACGCCCACGCGAGAGAGCAACTCACGCGCAATCTGCTGGTTGATCTTGTTGTCTTCGACCACCAGGACGCGCATCCCGCTCAGCGCGGCGCGGATACTCTGCTCATCGCCTCCGACATCGATTCTGCCGCTGGCCGTGCCATTGCCGCGCGCCATACGGACGATGAACGTGAACGTGCTGCCCGCGCCCGGCTTGCTATCGACTCTGATGGATCCACCCATCAGCTCGACCAGCTGTTTACTGATCGCGAGCCCCAACCCCGTACCGCCGTACTTGCGGGTGGTCGATGCATCGGCCTGCGAGAACGATTGGAACAGGCCCGCGCACTCCTGTGGCGAAAGACCGATACCGGTATCGCGCACGCTGAACTCGAGCTCCACGGCATCCGCCGTCGAGCTCTTCGCGGTCGCCGACACCTCGATCGAGCCGCGTTCGGTGAACTTGACCGCGTTGCTCACGAGGTTGAGCAACACCTGCCCGAGACGCAACGGATCGCCCACCACTTCGAGTGCGGTGTCGACGGCGAAGTTGAAGGACAACGACAACCCCTTCTCCTGCGCTGCCGGCAGCATCAGGCTTTGCACCTGATCGCAGACATGCGACAGCCGGAAGCCGATGGCCTCGATCTTCATTTTGCCCGACTCGAGCTTCGAGAAATCCAGAATGTCGTCGATGATCCGCAGCAGCGATTGCGAGGCGCTGTAGACCTTCTCGACGTAGTCGCGCTGTTGTGCATCGAGCTGCGTTTCCAGGCACAGGCGCGACAGGCTGATGATCGCGTGCATGGGCGTGCGGATCTCGTGGCTCATGTTGGCGAGGAACTCGGACTTGACCCGATTCGCCTTTTCCAGCGCCTCGTTCTGCCGCCGCAGTTGCAACTCGTATTTCTTCTGTTCGAGCTCCGCACGTTTGCGCTCGGTGACGTCGCGGAAGCTGAACACATGGCCGCTCAACTGATGGCCGATATGCAGCGGCGTGACATGCCGCTCGAGACAGCGGCCATCCAGCAGATTGATTTCCTCGAACAGGCCCTCGCCTGCCAGCTCCAGCGCCGCGCTCAACGACTCGCGGTACTTCGCCGCATCGGCGACCTGCTGCTCCATGAATGCAAAGATGTCGGCATCCACGCCGGCCTCGAGCAACTGTTCGGGCACGCGCCACATCTGCGCGAAGTTGCGATTCATGTTGCAGATGCCGCCCGACAGATCCGTCACGAGCACGCCGTCCGCAGTGGCTTCCAACGCAGCCGCGAGCAGCGACGTCGAGCGGGCGAGCTCGTCTTCCAACATGCGCTCCGGAGCGGCGTCGTGGAACGAGATCATCAGCAGCGGGATGCTCACCGACTCGATCTTGGTGAGACTCTTCTCCACCTGGAAGACCGTGCCGTCGGCGCGGCGATAGTAGCCACGCACGGCATGAAAGCCCGAGCAGTGGCCGGACTGCACTTCCGCCCAGAAGAAGACGTCTTCGATCGACGTCTCGATGGTCGTGATCGACTGCGACTTGAGCGCCTCGAGCTCGTAGCCGAGCAATTTGCGCGCAGCCGCATTGCCATGGACCACTGCGAGTGTGCGCGCATCGACCCACAGCAGGCACTCGTGATAGTGCTCGAAGAGCTCGATGATGTGTTCCGGCTCGGGTCGACCGTTCACGGCTCCGTTCCTTGTTGCTGCGGATCGAAGTAGTACGCCACCCGCTTGCGCGGATTCAGGTATTGGTAGATCTCACGCGGCAGGTGCGAAGGCCGCAAGCTCTTCGTGATCTTCAGCTCGGGTTCCTGCTCCAGGCAGATGATCGCGCCGTCTTCTTTGGATACTTCCGGATCGTAGACGAGCACGTTCGGACGCATGGGCTGCGTGGAGCTGCTCGCCAACACCAGACACACCATGTCGTTCGACAACTGCACGATGCTGCCCGGCGGGTAGACGCCCAGACAGCGAATGAACATCTGCAACTGCATCTCGTCGAGCTTGGTGCGCATCGAGGCGAACATGCGCGACAGGGATTCCGACGGCGTGAGCGCGTGCGCCAGATTGCGCGGGTTGCACAGGTTGTCGTACGTGTTGGCGATACTCACGACACGCACGAAGGAGGACAGCGCATCGCCGGAGAGCTTCGCCGGATAGCCGCTGCCGTCGAGATACTCGTGGTGCTGCGCGATCATGGCCTGACCCGCTTCGCTCAATCCCATCGTGCGCGCGAGCGCCAGACCGTGAGCACAGTGCTGTTCCAGCAACACGTTCTCCGTAGAAGTGAACGGCTCCTGCTTCGTGAGCAGGTTTCGCGGCACCTTGCTCTTGCCGATATCGTGGAACAGTGCACCGAGTCCGACTTCACGCAGCGCGGCCGAATCGAATCCCAGAGCCCGGCCCAGAATGAGGGACAGCACCGTGACGTTGAGCGGATGGAAATAGGCGTCTTCGCCCATCTTCTCGCTCATCGCGTGCAGCATCACGTCGGTCTTGCCGAACACCGTGTCGACGATTTCGTTCACGAGCTTCGTGCCTTCGCGATGGGCTTCGACCGGATGCGTGGCCAGGTTGCGGGTGATCGAGCGCATGGAATCGGCGGCGCGCCGGAACTGCTGCTCGACCGCACCGATCTGTTGCTTGATGCGTTCCAGATGCGCCGTGCGTGACCTCTTGGCGGCCATGGCTTCCTGGTCGGCGGCGTCCTGATTCGGATCGCTTTGCGCAGGCGCTTCGGACTGCCTTGCGGATTCGGAAACGGTAACTGCCGCAACCGATTCCGCAGGTGCCGGGCACACGCTCTTGTCAGGCTCGTAGCGAATCCGCGCCAGACCGAGCTTGCGAATGGTTTCGATCTGCCGGTCGGTCTTGATCAGGAAGCTGCTGAACGTGAACGGATGATCCATCCAGCCCAGATCGAGATGGACGTACAAACCGAGACACAACTGTTCCGGTCGGACATAGTGCTGATCGACATGCATCGACGCCCGCCCTCCATTCGGTTCGAGCCCAGACTGGCCTTTGCGCCGAGCCCCAGCGATTGATCGCGGCGCAGGACGCTGCGCCACACGGTGAAACCACTTGCTTGAGGGGTATATCGGCTGCAGATGTCAAACCCTTAACCCCTGCGGGAAAACCCGCAGTGCCGCAGCCGGTGCCGGCTGAAATACCTCCCGGAGCGATCGCGTCGTTCAATGAGCCACTCGTGGCTGCGCGGATTGCGGGTATCGGCGCTGGCTGGCAACGGTGCAGTAAGATCGTGTCGTCCGCCACTTCGCTGGATGAGTCATGGTCAACGCGAAATCGGCCGCAGCTCATACCTGCGGCGTTTGCAGACGCGGCGCGCCGCTGCGCGACCTCGTTCCTGGCACCTCGCTGCGCGACGGCATCGTGCAGCTCATCCAGCACGACCATCCGGATTGGACGGTGCAGCAGTTCATTTGCCATGCCGATCTGAACACGTATCGAAGTCGCTATGTGCATTCGTTGCTGGAGACAGAGAAGGGCGAGCTCACGACGCTGGAAAAGGAAGTGCTCGCGAGCCTGCATGACCAGGAGCTGCTTGCCCGGGACGTCGATGCGGAGGCCGAACGACAGTGGTCGTGGGGCGAGCGCCTGGCCGATCACATCGCAAGCTTCGGCGGCAGCTGGCCGTTCCTGATCTGCTTCGGTGCGTTCCTGCTGCTGTGGATCGGCATGAACTCCCTGGTGTTGTACTGGCGGCCCTTCGATCCCTATCCGTTCATCCTGCTGAATCTGTTGCTGTCGTGTCTGGCAGCGGTGCAAGCACCCGTCATCATGATGAGTCAGAACCGGCAGGAGGCGAAGGATCGGCTACGCGCCGTGCACGACTATCAGGTGAACCTCAAGGCGGAGCTGGAAATCCGCCATCTGCACGAAAAAATGGATCACTTGTTGTCCCACCAGTGGGAGCGGCTGGTCGCGATCCAGGAAGTGCAACTCGAATTGCTGGCAGAGCTCGGGCGCAAGCGTTAGCAGGCCGACGCCGACACGCTACCCCAGCGCCTTTCTCCGCTCGCGCAATGACGATGCCGAACGATGGAAGCTCAAGGCCTGCGACTTCGGCACGGCCGTGCCGAGTATGCGACGCAAGGTCGCGCGCACCGTCGCCTTGTCGTCGTCGAAGCCGCCGTGATTCGTGGCGGCGGATGCATCGGGTGAATCCAATGCCTTCGTGTTCGGCGCAATCACCAGCTCTGCCTTGCCACTCTTGAGCAGGCGTTGCAGGTCAGCGTCGGCACGCAAATACTTTTCCATCCCCAGAATCGGCTCACCGCGGTCGCGCAGCATGGGAATGCGCGCGAGCTCTTCGAAGGCATGCGACACCAGATACAGCAACGATTTGTTGTAGATGTGTGCGCAGTGATCGTCGCGCTCGGCCTGATCCGACAGCGCGAATATCGCAAAGCGTTCGATCTTGTTGCGATTCAACGCCGGCACATAGTGCTGCTTGAACAGGGCAGTCGTGCATGCGGGCGCCCACAAGGTGCAGGACTCGATGTCGAGGCCCGCATCCACCAACGCCGTCACGAGCGGGGCATGGAAGATGCTGCCGGCGCTGTGGCCCACGAGGTGAATCTTCAGGGGACCGTTGGGCAAGCCCGCCTGCATCTTTGCCAGGTGCCTCACGATCTGGCGCGCAGCGCCGGTGCCGCTCTGCGTTGCTGCCAGCGCGTTCTCTTTCATTTCATCCCAGGCAGCCTTCCCTGACAGCACACGGGCAAGCGGCTCGAGCGCATCGTCGAGGCGATCGAGCATGAAGTCCTTCGCAGCATCGAGCGCACCTTCAGGACGGCGTTTCTTGAGCGCTTCGCCGAGGATGTTCTTGACGGTGGACCAATAGTCGCTGTGCCAGATGAACGTGAGCGGATAGATCCCGGCACCCAACATGGCCGCGCGATAATCGGCCAGGCGTTGCACGGCAATGTCTTCGCCGACGAGGCCTCCATGTGCGTACAACAGCAGATGTCGATACTTCGCCGCGCCCTTCGGCCCGATGGCGCCGGGAATTTCGGTCTTGAAGAGTTGTTCGACTTCATGCGCCGAGGTGCCGTAGTTGCCGCTCGCTTTCAGGGCGCCGTCATTGCCGATGCTGATGATGTGCGGCCGCAGATCGTGATACGAGTAGGCGATCGACAGCCCCGATGACGCGGCATGCGCTGTGGCGGTGGACGCACCCCGCACCAGCTCGATCGGCGCGCCGAGACGGGCAACCCACACGTCCGATCCGTTCGCGAGCCAGTCGTCATAGCTGATGCGCGCGAAGCCGGCCTTGCCCCACTTCGTGCTCCAGGAGTTCTGAAGCCAGAAGCCGCCCGCGTCGTACGCGACGATGGCGAACGCATGCGCGCCCAGGATCTTCTCCGAGAGCTCGACGATCCCGTCGTCGCCGACATCCTCCCAACCGGCATGCACGTCAGCCGTTGCGTAGAGAATGCCCACCTCGGCGATCGCGCTGTGCATCGCGACGATGTCCTTGTGATTGACGCGGTAATAGGCGCCGAGAGGGCGGCGCAACGCATCCGTGGTTCGTGCTTCGTTCAAGCCCTGGAATTGGCTCTTGTTGTTCTTCGTCGGCTTCGATTCCCAATATTGCTCCGCGCATACCCCATGCTTGTGCCAGCCCTTCATCGCACCGCGCGCGCTCGATCCGGCGTAATTCTCGCCAGGCCATTCGTCATAGCGCTTCGCGAGCTCGTACAGCATGCGGGCGCTGACCGGCGTGCAATCGGAAACGACTTTGCGCGTCGTGAGCAGATAGTTCACGACCGTCGCCAGGCCATAGCCGGTGCAGGCGCCTTCGCTGCCTTGATTGAGGATGGGAATGTTGCGCGCTCGATAGCTATCGAGACTCACATGCGTTGGCACCTCCACCAACGTCGGCGCGTACATCTTGTCGCGAAAGTCGAGCGTGTCGGGTCGCGCGTCGTAGGTGCGCTTGATCTTGCGAGTGGATTTCTTCTTCGTCGCCATGGTGGTACGTCCTCCCGACGCATTCGTAATCGCTGTTGTTGGCTGGTCGAGATGCTAGCGAGGGCATCCGGAGGGGGGAAGGATGATGCCCGTTTGGGCTAGGCGGGTTGAACATCGACCAGTTAGCCACTGGTCGCATCTAACACCTGCATCCAGAACGCGTTCCCTCCCCTGCGCAGCGGGGAGGGCTAGGGTGGGGCGTTCGAGAGAGCGATGCGCTCGATAACCAGCCCCCATCCTGTCCTTCCCCCGCTGTCGCAAGGGAAGGGACGCACGCTTCGGTATCGAAGTAATTGCCACAAGCCACGAGCACTCTGCGCCTCTACGTGCGCGTACGCGCGGACGCGCGCAACATTTCGCGGGCGACGCGCTCTCCGCTTTGTAATGCGCCGGCTACTGTTCCTGCCAGTTCGCCGTCGGCGTCGGCGGCTTCGCCTGCGAAAAAGAGTGTGCCGAGCAGCGGACGCGCCAATGCTTTGCGGGCCGAGGTTCCTCCGGCGAGCACGTAGCTGTAGGCACCGCGCGCGAACGGATCGGTTTGCCAGTTGTGCAGGCTCGCGGCCTGGAATTGTTCGCGCACACCGGCGCGACGGCCGAAGATTGCCTCGAGACTGGACAACGCCGTGGCGGTGAGCTCGTCGTCGCTGAGCGAGGAGAGCCGTTCGGCGTTTGGACCTGCGGTCCACGCCGTCAGGAGTGCGGCTCGCAACGGCAGCAACGTCCAGAAGGTGGGGAACGGCGAGCCCGGCGCATGAAAGAATGCCGCGCGCCGATAGCGCCCGGCATGGAGCTGCTCCCAGAAGCGCGACTGAAACTGCAGCAGCACTTTGAGCACCGGGCCCATGGCCAGCAGATCGAGTGCCGCACGTTTGGCCTTGAGCGGCGGCTCGAATCGGACCGTTCCGGCGTGCTCGGGCGCACCCTGCAGCACTCCCAGTGGCAACGTGATGATGGCGCGCGGCGCGCTGAAGAGGATCCGGCGTCCTGACTGAATGGCTTCGATCTCGACACGGCCGCGGCGCCAGCTCACCGTGTGCACGATCGTATTGAGCTGCACTCGCACCCGGTTCTGGTTCGCCGCGCTCAACAACGCTCCGAGCAGCACTGCATAGCCATTGACCGGACGCAGTGTCGGCGCATCGGCCGCGGCCTGCCCCGCCCATTCGTCCAGGATGTCCAGCGTGCTGACGCGCGTTGCATCGGCCGCGTCGAATCCCTGCACGAGCATGCAGGCAAACTCGCGCACGGGCTGGGTCAGCACGCGCGCAGCGTAGCGATCGAGAAACTGAGCGAACGGCAGGTCGCGCTTCGGCTTGCCCACTTTGCGCAGACCCGCGCGCATCTGCTCGAACATGTCGTCGCCATCCTGCAGGCGACCATCGCGCAGACTCCACCGTGTCTGCACGGCATCCATGGCCGTTGCATTCGCGCGCGCGAGCCAGCGCATGATCACCGCTGCCTGCCCGTGGATGAACTCCGCGCCGAGTTCGAGCGGTACAGGCGCTTGCGGCTCGTACCGCGTATGAATGCGACCGCCGATGCGATCGCGCGCCTCCAGCACGCAAACCGACTGCCCGGCGCGGCCGAGATCTGCGGCGGCTGCCAACCCCGCCGCCCCGGCGCCGATGACGATGACGTCGTAACCGATCACTCACTCTCCTCTTACGGGTGGGGCCGATACCGGAACGCGCACGATCCGCAGCAATGCTGGAGCAACTTACCCGCCTTCTTGCCCGTCAGATCGTTGTACAGCGTCTCGATGAACGGAAAACCGTACGTCACGAAGTCATCGCCCATGTGCACGACGTTCGACCGGGAAAAGAACACGATGGAGTCGCCATCCGTGTGGCCGCTTTCGAAGTGCAATGCGCGGATGTCCTCGCCGTTCAAATGGACCGTCATCGAGTGATCGAACGTGAGAATGGGCAGCGCTTGCCTGGGCTGCGCGGGCATGTCGCTCTTCATGGCGCCGCCCGTGCCCGCGGAGCTGCCGGATTCGAGGCGCTTACGCACGTTGTCATGTGCTTCGATTCCGCCGTAACCGTTGTTGCTCCAGCGACAGGCTAGCGACAACGAGAGGAGGGAGCAATGATCGCCTGGATGTCGGATCGCTCCATCGGCCGCCGTCCTTGGGGAGTACCTTGCTAACATCGCGGCCCTTGATGCGCACTCAACAAGGAGATGATCATGGCTCGATATGTCGATGGTTTCGTAGTACCCGTACCGAAGAAGAACGTGGCGGCCTATCGCAAGCTGGCGCGCAAGGCAGGAAAAATCTGGAAGGAATACGGCGCGCTCGAATACGTGGAGTGTGTCGCGGACGACGTGAAGCCCGGCAAGCAGACGTCGTTCCCGCAGGCCGTAAAGCTGAAGCCCAACGAAATCGCCTGGTTCTCGTGGATCGTGTACAAGTCGCGCCGGCATCGCGATCAGGTGAATGCAAAAGTGATGAAGGACCCGCGCCTGGCAGCGATGGGCCCTGACACGATGCCGTTCGACGGCAAGCGAATGATCTATGGCGGCTTCAAGGCGATGGTGGATATGTAGAGCTCCCCAAGGACTATGGCTTCATGTATCAGCACGGCTACGAAGATCTGGATGGACACCTATGGGAGGTGTTCTACATGGATCCGAATGCGCAACCATCCTGAGTTGCGCGTGGCTGTACGAGCTCTGCCCTCTGAAACGGGCGATCGCTACGGTAAGCTGCACGGGTGCTCATTGCAGGAGTCACCATGACAACCGATCACTCGGGCGATCCGCCTCCGTTCTCACGCCGCGAGTTCACAGCGCTCTCCATCGCTGCCGGCGTTGTCGCGGCAACGCGCGCCGGTGCCGCAGAGATCCCGACGGAACAGGCAGTCGAAATACGCACACCGAGTGGCGTGTGCGACGCGGTCGTCGTCCATCCCGAAGGCAAGGAGCCATGGCCGGCGGCCATCCTGTTCACGGACGCATTCGGATTGCGGCCTGCGATGCGCGACATGGCGAAACGACTCGCGGCTGCCGGGTACGCGGTCCTCGTGCCGAATCCTTACTATCGGTCGACCAAGGCGCCGGGCATCAATGCGGCCAACTTCGATTTCCAGAATCCAGCCGACCGCGCCAAGCTGCAAGCGTTGCGCGCACCGCTCACCACGGACGCAGTCGCGCAGGATGCGAAGGCGTATCTCTCCTATCTGGATGCACAGCCTTTCGTGAACAAGAAGGCAACTGCCGGCGCGTTCGGTTATTGCATGGGTGGGCTCATGACACTGCAGGCGGCTGCCGGTGTGCCGAATCGCATCGGTGCCGGTGCATCCTTCCACGGTGGCGGCCTCGTGACGGACAAGCCGGACAGTCCGCATCTGGCCGTGCCCAAGATGAAAGGCGAGTATCTCATCGCGATTGCCGCGAACGATGATGCAGCTCAACCCGACGCGAAGACGAAGCTCGTGGAAGCATTCCGCGCTGCGAAGATTCCCGCGAACGTGGCAGTGTACGAAGGCACGATGCACGGTTGGTGCGTGCAGGACATGCCGGCGCGGGAGGGTAAGCCGATCTACAACGAAGCGCAGGCAGAGCGGGCGTGGAGTGAGCTGGTCGCGTTGTTCAAACGCAGACTGGTCTGAAGCCATCGAGGCGTAGCGGCGGCAGTATGAAATGCCTGCCGCGCGATCGTCCAGTCGTGGCGGTTTCTGACTCCAATTCGCGTGGCGCTTGGGCTAGCCTGCCCCGCATGAGCCAGTTCACGTATCAGCTCGCCCGAACGTCCGACGCGGAGACGATCTCGCATCTGTCGCGTTCGCTGATCGAAGTCGGGCTGCAGCCGGCGTGGTCGGTGCAGCGTGTGCGCTGGCACATTCGTCATCGGGAGAGCGTGGTGCTCGCCGCCAAGGCCGGTAGCACCCTCGTGGGCTTTGCGATCATGGAGTTCCACGACTCCGATGCGCACCTGAATCTACTGGGCGTATTGCCGCGCTATCAGCGCACCGGCGTCGGGCGTGAGCTGCTCGCCTGGCTGGAAGCCAGTGCGATCACCGCGGGCACGTTCCTGATCAAGCTCGAAGTGCGCGCCGGTAACGTCGCAGGCCGCGCTTTTTACAGCGGCCTGGGGTATCGCGAGGTAGGAGAAGTGCCGGGTTACTACCAAGGCCGCGAGACTGCAGTACGCATGTCTCGCGACCTTCGGTTGAATTGCACCAGCTTCGAGAAGTGACAGGCTGCTAATCAGCCGACTTTACGGAGCCGTTGGTTCATCTGCTCCGGCTTTGCCTTCGAGGGTCCCTGCTCGATCGCTTCGATGAGCTTCGTGTCCAGCTCAGGCAGCGCGGGCACATCCTTCTCTTCCGTGACCAGAGGCTTCAACTGGTCACGCAGTTTCACCGTCAACTCGTGCAGCTCGCGGTACTGCGTGATCAGCTTGCTGACCTCGGTCAGCTTTTGATCCTGCTTCTGCTTTTCGGCACGCAGCGTGTTGAAGGAGGTTTCGACCTGACGACGCGCATCGGCTTCGTCCTGCTTTTCCTTCTTCAGCGCCTTCAGCTTTTTGACGACGTTTTCCGGGGTGTCGGCCAGCGACGTGTTGATCGCCTTCAGTGCCTTCTCTTTCTCGGCCAGGCGATCCTTCAGCTTCTGCAGTTCACCGGCGGAGGTCGCACGCTCCGTGGCGATCTGCGTGGTCGCCTTTTCCAAGGCGGCGGTCAGCTCGGCGACCTTCGCTTCCGCTGCCGTCTGGGCGTGCGCGGTGGTCACGAGCTTCTTGTCCATTTCAGCAATGGCCGTCTTGGCCTGCTCTTTTGCCTGGGCAACGTCGACTTCTGACTGCGCCACCTTCTTCAGCGCGGCCTCGAATGCCGGACGGAGCTCTTCGGTCTTGGCGTTGGGGTCCAGTTTCAGGGCATCCGTGACCACGCGGATCAGCATCTGTTTGCCGATCGCCAGTTCCTTCCAAATCTTCAGCTGCAGCTCGAATTGGGCTTGATCCACATTACTACCTTAAGTCGGGGGGAGGGTTGGGGGCCGCGGATTGTAGTCTAGAACGAGCCTCCAGGCCGAGCTTCGTTCCACTACAACCGCGTGCGGCGATTGCTGCCTGCTCGTTGAGGGTGGTCACGGCCGCGACATAACGATGCGGGGTGAGGAAGGCGCTGGGCTCTTGGGCTTACGGGCCAGAAACAGCGCGCTCGGCGATATGTTCCTTCTTTGCCCTTCGTGGCCGAAAGCCCTCCGGACCTTCCCGGCCCTCTCCCTGTGTCCGGTTCGCTATCCTTGCGGCCCCTCAAGCGCCTAGCGGAGCCTCAGAATGGCAATGGACGTAGTGGATTACGAGATCTTCGGCGACGACATGCAGTACGTGGAGATCGAGCTCGATCCCGGCGAGGCTGCCATCGGCGAGGCAGGCGCCATGATGATGATGCAGGACGGGGTGGACATGGACACCGTCTTCGGCGACGGCTCGGCGCAGCAGGGCGGCGTGTTCGGCAAGCTGCTCGGCGCCGGCAAGCGCCTGGTTACCGGCGAATCGCTGTTCACCACCGTCTTCCACAACGAAGCGCGGGTCAAACGCCGCGTTGCGTTCGCAGCCCCCTACCCCGGCAAGATCGTTGCGGTGAAGCTCTCCGATATCGGCGGCACCCTGATCTGTCAGAAGGACAGCTTCCTCTGCGCCGCCCGCGGCGTGTCGCTGGGTATCGCCTTCCAGCGGAAATTGGGCGCCGGCCTGTTCGGCGGCGAAGGCTTCATCATGCAGAAGCTCGACGGCGAGGGGATGGTGTTCGTACACGCCGGCGGCACCCTCTTGAGCCGCGACCTCCAGCCCGGCGAACGGCTGCGCGTGGACACGGGTTGCGTCGTCGCCTTCCAGCCGAGCGTCGATTTCGACATTCAGTTCGTGGGCAAACTGAAGAGCGCCCTGTTCTCCGGCGAAGGCCTGTTCTTCGCCACCCTGACCGGTCCGGGCCGGATCTGGCTGCAGTCGCTCCCGTTCTCGCGCATGGCCAACCGCATCATCGCCTCCGCACCCGCC
Organism: Steroidobacteraceae bacterium; assembly: GCA_035276085.1. GTDB lineage: Bacteria > Pseudomonadota > Gammaproteobacteria > Steroidobacterales > Steroidobacteraceae > DATELY01. The sequence goes on from DATELY010000262.1 coordinate 27,159, forward strand.
GCGGGCGGGCGCCGCGTCGGCGAAGGGTCGGTCCTCGGAGCACTGGGCGGACTCCTGGACGGCGACAACAATTGATGCCGGCATGAAGGCACGAGTGTTCGGTGGCGGCTCACCTGCCACCGGCGAGCCCGCAGAACTGACGATTGCCGAGCATTCGATCCACGTCCGCACCGACAGCGGCGTGGACTCGGCTGGCATCGCCGCTCTGCGCGTCCGGCAAATTGGTACAGACCTCGCAGGTATCGAGCTCGCGTGGGAGACCCCCGCCGGGTTGCGGGCTGCGCACGTGTTGGAACCCGCCGCCGCGCGGGAGCTGGCCAACCATCCCGCGCTCGCGAATACGCCCCAGCTTGCAGATTTGCGCGGACGACAGCGCCGGCAGACGGCGGGCCGAGCCGCGGCCTGGACGGTCCTTGCGGTCGTGGCCCTGTTCCCACTCCTCCTGCTCCTCGTGTTCGTCTGGCAATCCGATCGCATCGCCGGCGCAGCCGCGGCCCGCATTCCGATCGCGCAGGAAGTGGCACTCGGCGACCACGCGTTCGCGCAGATGCGCCCCTCCCTGGACTTGCAGGATTCAGGTCCCGCGTACGACGCCGTGAAAGCGCTCGGTGAGCGCCTGACCCGCGGCTCGAAGTACACGTATCGATTCCATGTGGCGAAAAACGAGGCGGTCAACGCCTTCGCCCTGCCGGGTGGCATCGTCGTGGTGCATACCGGCTTGATCGACGCGACTCGCCGACCCGAAGAGCTCGCGGGCGTGCTTGCCCATGAAGCCCAGCATGTGGAACTGCGCCATAGCCTGCGAGCGGTCGTGAAGGACCTCGGCCTGCGTGGCCTTTGGATGCTCGTGACCGGCGACGTCGGCAGCGGAGTGTGGGGTCGCGCAGCGTTGGAGCTCACCTCGCTCACGTTCTCGCGCGATGCCGAAGAGCAGGCCGATCAGCGTGGTTTCGACGTCCTGGTCGCGAACGGCATCGACCCGAGCGGCATGGCGAACTTCTTCATCGTCATGGCAGAGAAAGCCGGACCGACACCACCGCCGCTGTTATCGACTCATCCGGCGAGCGAGGATCGTGAGCAGGCGCTGCGCAAACGGATCCAGGCAGTGGGCGGACGGAAATTCGAACTACTGCGACTAGGAGCTTGGCCGCCGCCGCGGGCTTGAGGCACGAGGGAAAACGCAAGGAGGCTGTGATGAATGAGCGCAACAAGAAGTTCGCGCGCGGGCTGCGACGCAAGTCGACCGATGCTGAGAATGTAGTTTGGCGCCACGTGCGCGCGCGGCGGTTAGCCGGTTATAAGTTTCAAACGCCAACATCGATACGTGGTCGACTTTGCTTGTCTCGAGTGTCGGGTCGTGATCGAGCTCGATGGTGGGCAGCACGCTGCCAGATCATCTGATGTGATTCGTAATGATTGGCTGAAGCGCGAGGGATTCGAAGTTGTGAGGATCTGGAACAACGACGTGTTCCAGAATTTGAGCGGAGTGCTGGAATACATCCTGCAACGGCTGAATGCCCGAAAACGCGACGACATTCACCATGTCGTCCCCTCTCCCGGTTCCGGGAGAGGGACAGGGTGAGGGCTCTTCAGAAGTTCCCTCACCCGCCGCTCCGCGGCGACCTGGCGCGCCACTTCCTCTGGTCGTCTCCCGGGACCGGGAGAGGTGAAGACATTACCGATTCACGTTCGCCCGAGCGACCGTCAACGCGGCCATGTTGACGATGCGTCTGACGGTGGCGGTCGAGGTGAGGATGTTCACCGGCGCCGCGCAACCCAGCAGCATCGGGCCGATGGCGACGTTGTTTCCCGCGGCGGCCTTCAACAGGTTGTACGCGATGTTCGCGGCGTCGAGGTCGGGCAGGATCAGCAGGTTCGCCGAGCCGGACAGCGTCGTCTCCGGCAATGCGCCTTTGCGGATGGCCTCGTTCAAGGCGCTGTCGCCGTGCATCTCGCCATCGATCTCGAGTTGGGGTGCCTGCGCTCGCACCAGCTCCAGCGTGTGCCGCATCTTCACTGCCGACGGCGCATCGCTGGTGCCGAAATTCGAATGGGACAGCAATGCGATCTTGGGTTGAATGCCGAAGCGGCGCACGACGTGCGCGGCCATGATCGTGATCTCGGCGAGCTGTTCGGCGGTGGGATCGAGATTCACGTGCGTATCGGCAATGAACACCTGCCGTCCGGGTAGCAGCAAGGCATTCATCGCGGCGTACACGGTTGCGCCAGGCGCACGGCCGAGCACCTCGTCGATGTAGCGCAGATGCGCGCTGGGCGTGCTGATCGTGCCGCAGATCAACCCGTCGCCTTCGCCCTTACGCAGCAGCATGGCCCCGATCAAGGTCGTACGCCGACGCATCTCCAGCTTGGCGAACTGCGCCGTCACGCCGTGTCGCGCGCGCAGCTTGCGGTAGTCCTCCCAGTACTCGCGGTACCGGCGATCGCTTTCCGGGTTCACGATGGTGAAGTCCACGCCGGCCTTCAGGCGCAGACCGTACTGTTGCAAGCGCGTTTCGATGATCGCCGGACGCCCGACCAGGATGGGCCGCGCGATGTGCTCATCGATCAGCACCTGCGCAGCTCGCAGTACGCGCTCCTCCTCGCCTTCCGAAAAGATGATGCGCGATTGAGCCGGCGGAATCTTGCGCGCGGCATCGAACACGGGCTTCATGAATGTGCCGCTGTGGTAGACGAACTGCAGCAGCTTCTGGGTGTACGCCTCGAAGTCGGCGATGGGCCGCATGGCGACGCCACTGTCCATGGCCGCACGTGCGACTGCCGGCGCGATCTTCACGATCAAGCGCGGATCGAACGGCTTCGGAATCAGGTACTCCGGCCCGAAGCTCAGGTTATCGATACCGTAAGCGCTCGCAACGATGTCGCTCTGCTCCTGCCTTGCGAGACCCGCGATTGCATGCACAGTGGCAATCTCCATCGCACGCGTGATCGTCTTCGCGCTGACATCGAGCGCGCCGCGAAAGATGTACGGGAAACACAGGACATTGTTGACTTGATTGGGATAGTCGCTGCGACCCGTGGCGATGATCGCGTCGGGACGCGCCGCCTTCGCTTCTTCAGGCAGGATCTCCGGCGTCGGATTGGCCAGCGCGAAAATCAGCGGCTGCGCATTCATCCTGGCGAGCATTGCGGGTTTGAGCACGCCACCTGCCGAGAGTCCCAGGAAGATATCCGCACCTGCGATCACTTCGCTCAACGTGCGTGCACTCGTCGCTTGGGCGAAGCGCGCCTTGTCGGGGTCCATCAGCTCCGTGCGGCCTTGATAGACGACGCCAGCCAGATCCGTGAGCCAGATGTGTTCGCGCGGCAGCCCCAGATCCACGAGCAGATCGACGCAGGCGAGCGCAGCGGCACCGGCGCCGCTCACCACGAGCTTCACCTGCTCGATCGGCTTGCGCACCACCTGCAATCCATTGAGAACGGCAGCACCCACGATGATGGCCGTGCCGTGCTGATCGTCATGGAACACGGGGATCTGCAGGCGCGCGCGCAACTTGCGCTCGATCTCGAAGCACTCCGGCGCTTTGATGTCCTCCAGATTGATACCGCCGAAGGTCGGCTCGAGCGCAGCGATGATGTCGACGAGGCGCTCCGGATCGCGCTCGTTCACTTCGATGTCGAACACATCGATGCCGGCAAACTTCTTGAACAGCACTGCCTTGCCTTCCATCACCGGCTTGGCAGCAAGCGCGCCGATGGCACCCAGCCCCAACACCGCTGTGCCGTTCGTGATCACAGCAACGAGGTTGCCGCGTGCCGTGTAGCGCAGCGCATTGAGCGGATCGCTCACGATCTCTTCGCACGCCGCGGCGACGCCCGGCGAGTACGCAAGCGCCAGGTCACGCTGGTTCGTGATCTGCTTGGTCGCCGTGACGGAGAGTTTCCCGGGCGTCGGCAGTTCGTGGTAGTCGAGCGCCGCCTGGCGCAGGTTTTCGCGGGCGCTGGTGGATGTGGAGCTGTCCTGACTCATGAGCGGATTCGGCAGGGTACGGAGGGGGCGCAAGTGTAAGGGAGATCGCCGCCGTTCCGTTCGACCGAACGCTAAAGCAGCGCCTCTGCCCCCACCCAGACGCGATTGCGCCGATAGTCGAAGTCGGTCAGCTTCGCTGCGTTCTTTGCGTAATCGTAACGGGCGCTCAGTCGCCACGCAGGGCTCAATTGTTTTTTCAGCGCGATGCCCGCCTCGAAGCGGTCCTCATGACCCTGCGTGCTGAGTTTGTAATCGCTGAACCGCTGCGCAGCGTCGAGCGCCATCCACCAGCCACGCGCAAGATCGCGCTCACCGACCACACTCACCTTGTGTTGCCGCATCGACAGCGTCTCATCGCTGTAGGAGTTGGTCTCGAAGTCATACTGCAAGCCGAGCTGCCATGACCCCACTGCACGTTGCGCTCGGGCTTGTGCATCGTGTCGCGTGCCATCCAAGCCGTTGAACTCGTTCAATCCATCGACATCGGTGTAGCGATAGCGCAGCCGCAGCGACCACTGCTCGGACAGATCGACAAGGCCCTGCACGCCGAACAGCAGCTGATTCTCGAAACCCGTGCCGTCGAGCTGTGTGTGACTGAGCTCGATTGAAGCCTCGTTCGTCCATCCTGAGTAATCGAACCGATAGTGCGCGCCACCCTGCGCGACGAGCTGATCGAATTCATTCAGGGACTCGTACTGGGTCGCGAACACGCCCGCATCGAGACGCCAGGCTCGATCCAAAGGACCGCTGACGGCGAGCGTGATCTCGGTGAACTCATCGGCGGTATCGCTGACGCCCAGCACGTCGTTGTCATGGACGAGCGCGACATTGTCGTCGTACCCGAGTCCAGCAGCGCCATAGGCTACCCAGTTGCGTTCCACGGTGGGGCTCGGCAGCTGCGCGAGCTGCGCCGCGGCCAGCGCGCGTAAACGCTCATCGGCGGCTTCTACTTGCGCGCGCGCGAACCAACCTCGCGCCGCAGCAGCGCGCTTGCGCTGCAATTCGACCAGCCCGAGATTGTAGTGAGCGAGCGCCGCCATCGAAGGCGTGTGGGCGACCTCCTCGAATTCGGTGACGGCCCGTTCGTAATGGCCGAGCCGATAGGCAAGAACTCCAACATTGAAGTGAATGGCGGGACCCGACATGCCGGCGGCGATAGCTGCATCGAACGCTTCGAACGCTGCCCTGTAGTCCTGCGCCTCATAGGCGCGTCGACCGGCTTGAAAGTGCTGCTGTGCCAGATCCGATTGGGCGACGGCAACACTACTCAGCAATACCGCCGCGAGCGCAAGACACAGGCGGCTAAGGACGTGCGGGCGGGTTGGGGCGCGGGTTTTCGGGCTTCGGTGGATTGCGCCGATGCTCCTCAGCCATCGATCGACCGGCTTGCTCGCGTTGCTGCGAGGCATCCTGACCGCGTTCCTTCGCGCGCTCGGATAGGTTGCTGTCGAGCTCTCGGGCTGCAGCGGCTCGCGCCTGACCCTTGGCCGCTGCAGCGGCAGGTTTCTGTCCCGCCTGACTCTTTGCAGTGGTTGCACGAGCAGGCAGTGGAATCTTGCGAACAACTTCGTCGGGCAGCTTGGCATCCGGATCCACGATGATCTGCATCGTCACGTCGAGATCGTCGCGCGCAGGTGCGGGCTGCTCTTGCGCCATCACTCCCTGAGCCGCGCAACTCAGCACTGCCGCCATCGCGAAACGCTTGCAGGCGCGCATGATCGTGGGCGCCCGAGGGGATGGCAAGAGTAGGGTTTGGATTGCGCTCATGACCGCGTGGCGTCGGGTAGTACCGTGATGTCGATCGCTACGCGGCGCGTGCGGCCTTCGTGCTCGATCACCGCCACGAGCTGGCCGTTACCCGTCGCCCGCGCAGCAACGGGCAATGTCAGCAGATTACTGCCTCGGTCGAGATCCGTCTGCCAATCGATGGCACGCTCGTCGTCCAGGCCGGAGAGCACGACACTGCCGCTCGCCACGATGTGGATCGTGGCATCTTGCAGCTCGCGCTCCGAATCGATGAGCACATCGATGTCGCGCGTTTCATTGAGCGCCAGCGCCAATACCGCTTTCGCCGGCCGAACATCCGCGTCAGGGCGTACGAGCATGAGCACGATGGCGGCCGCGAATGCGCCTCCCAGTGCGGCGCCCGCCCATGTTTCCCACTGCAGCAGAAACGATCGCCTCTCGCCTCGGGCAGCAGGCTGCTCGGGGTGAGCGACCGCTCGCGCCAGCGCACGATCGACGAACCCGGGCCGCGGCTCGGGCACGGGCAGGCGCTTCAGTGCTGCGGTCAGAGTGTCGGGTTTGCTATTCACGCTCGAAGCTTTACGTTGGCTCTCATGGTCACACACGTTCCGGGCGCGCGGAACGTTCCTCCGACAGCAGCTCGCGCAATCGGGCACGCGCGCGGTGCAAGCGCGACTTCAGCGTGCCGATCGGCACCTCCAGCATCTGCGCCACCTCGGGCAAGCTGTAGTCCTCGATGTCGTGCATCGACAGCACGACGCGATGCTCCTCGCTCAGCAGCGGCCAAACCGCCAGCACGCGCTCCTGTGTGAGCTGTTGCTCGGTCAGCTCCTGCGGCCCGTAGCCCGGGTCCACCAGTCCGCTGTCTTCCTCGGCCCCGTCGTCCGCGACGTCGAGGCCGAACTGCACCGGCGAGCTGCGCTCGCGCCGTAGCTGATCGACGAACAGGCGATACATCACTCGCATTGCCCAGGGTCGCATCTGTTCCAACGTGCGCAGCTCAGCCAGCCTGGGATAGAGCCGGACGAGGAGGTCCTGCACCAGATCTTCCGCGCGCTCGACACTGCCCGTCCAGCGATAGGCGGAACGGTACAGCGCAGCCACATGGGGCCGCATGAGCCGATCGAACTCAGCCGCCGGAGAAGTCCCCTGTGAGCGAGTGAGCGGCGGGAACCATTTCATGCGGGGCATTACAGCTCACACGAAGGGACCAGGAAAAGGGTTCCCGCTGTGTCATGGGGGAACCCTTTGGACGCCAGCCTCGTGTCTTCTCTCGAAGCGAGCCGGAGCCACGCGGGGCGGCAGTGCTCGCGCCAACAGGAGAATTCTCGAATGCGTTATTCCATGCGGAACACGATCTGCAGCCTGGCGATGGTGGGCCTGACAGCCTGCGGTGGCGGTGGCGGTGGCGGCGACTCGACCGGCACGATGAGCCTGTCGATCACGGATGCGCCCGTCGACGATGCCAGCAGCGTGGTGGTGCAGTTCAGCGGCATCGCCTTCAAGCGAGCAGGCTCTGCAGCGGAGACCGTACAAAACCTGTCCCCCTCGCCGCGACAACTCGACCTCCTGGCGTACCAGGAAGGGCGCGCCGCACTGCTGCTCGACGATGTCACGCTACCGGCGGGCAATTACGAATGGATCCGCTTGATCGTCGACAACCAGCCCAATGTGCGCGATTCCTATCTCACGCTGAAGACGGGCGAGGAGTGCGAGCTGCGAGTGCCGAGCGGTGCGGAATCCGGGTTGAAGCTCAATCGCGGCTTCACGCTCCCAGCGAACGGCAGCGCCGCGCTCACGATCGATTTCGACTTGCGCAAGTCCGTGCATGCACCGCCGGGTCAGCACGGCTCGACGGAGTCCTGCACACAGGGCTACCTGATGCGTCCCACCCTGCGCGTCGTTGATGACGCCGATGTCGGCGCGATCACCGGCACAGTGGATACCGCGTTGGTGACCGCTGAGTGCCTGCCGAAGGTCTACGTATTCGCGGGTGCCGGCGTCGTGCCCGACGATCTGGAAGAGGCAGGTCCCACGCCGGATCAGGACCCACTCACCGTCGCGAGCGTCGGGATGGCTGATGGCAGTACCGAATACCGTTACCACGCGGCGTTCCTGCCGCCCGGCAACTACACCGTCGCCTTTACCTGCAGCGACGACGACACCACTGCCGATGACTCGCTCATCTTCTCGACACCCCAGGAGACCACCGTGCAGGCCAATCTCATCAGCACGGTGAACTTCGTCGCGCCCCCTGCGCCGTAGCGGTTCCGGCTAGCTGGTCGGCTGCTCGTCGGTCGGAACGGGTTCTCCCACTCGCTCCCCGGTCGGCGAGCATGCAGGCCAGCTAGCACCCTGTAACGACTGAATCGATACAAGGCTTGCGCGTGCTGGCTTGCTGGTCGGCTGGCCGGAAGCCCTGGCAGAACCTTCTGGCCAACAAGCCAGCTCGCCAGCCGGCCGCTCACGCAGACAGTCCACAATCAGGTGTTACAGGACGCTAGTCTGATCGCCCCTGCCTTCCTCTCAACGATTGTTCGCCAGCCGCGTCGGTGAGTTCGCTTCCATCCACTTGCGAATGCGGCTCGCATCCGCCACGCGGGTGTACTTGCCGGCGGAGTTGAGCAGGACCATGACCACCGGCCGGTCCTTGATGGTGGATTTCATGACCAGGCAGCGCCCGGCATCGGCGGTGTAGCCCGTCTTCTGTACGGTGATGTCCCAGTTCGGCTTCGAGACGAGGGAGTTGGTGTTGCGGAATTGGATCAACTGCTTGCCGACCTTCACCGTGTAGCGCTCGTCGGTCGAAAAACGGCGGATATCGGGATCGCGCGAGGCGGCAATCACGAGCTTGGCGAGGTCGGAGGCGCTGGACACGTTGAGGCTGGAGAGGCCGGTTGGATCCGCGAAGCGCGTGTTCATCATGTCCAGCGACTTCGCCTTGATGTTCATCGTGCGGATGAATTCCTTCGCCCCGCCCGGATAGTTGCGGCCCAGCGCATGCGCGGCCCGGTTCTCCGAGGACATCAGCGCGAGATGCAGCAGGTCGCCTCGAGTGAGCTTGGTGCCGAATCCCAGCCGCGAGGTCGAGCCGTGTTCGGTGTCACGATCGTCACGTGTGATCTGCAGGACCTCGTCGAGGGGCTGCTGTGCATCCAGCACCACGAGCGCCGTCATCAGCTTGGTGATGGATGCGATCGGCACGACCTGGTCGGCCCGCCTGGAATAGACCACCGAACCATCGCTTTCGTCGAAGACGAGCACGGCGCTGGAGCGGACATCCGGGCGGCTGCTATTGAGCCTGGCTCCGTGACTCCTGGCAGCGTGCCTGGTGGAGGCGACGAGCGTGCGTTGCTCGGCCGTGGGCGTCCGATCGATGGCAGGGTTTGCCTGAGACGTGAGCTGAAACGCGAGCGCCGGCAACAGCCATAACCAGCGTCGCTTGTGAAACGTATGCATTCCCCAGTGTTCCGTTGATTGTTGCTTTGCCAGGTGCGTTTGCCGTCAGGAATCTACAGGCTAACTGTGCGATTGAAAATCCAAAGCGCGCGGCCACGACGTAGCAGCGCTGAACAACAGTAGCGTAGCGACACTCGCATCTCTGTGAGCCGTTCCCTGTTTCGTCGTTAGCCGCAGTGATGAAGAGCGCCGGATTTGTCAGAGCGCTGAGGCATGTGCCAGCGCTAGTGACGTGTAACAGGCACGATCACAAGAGGGCTTGCTAGCGAGCTGGCTTGCTGGCCAGAAGGTTCTGTCCGGCTTCTGGCCAGCCGACCAGCAAGCTAGCAAGCGCAACACCACGATCTCACAACGATGGAAACCAGACTGCGTTACGTCCCCTCCCCTGCGAAGCGGGGGAGGGCTAGGGTGGGGGAGTTTGAAATGGCGATGCGCTCGATGAACGCCCCCATCCTGTCCTTCTGATGTGCAGGACGCACAAATGGCGCGAGCGCCTGGATGCGCAGGAGCGGCCCCCGCTGGCGCAGGGGAAGGACGCCGTTGCAATGCGGAAGCACATGAAACAGCCGGTTTGCGTAAAAACTCCTGGTACATCGCGGTAAATGCGAGGTAGACACCGCGAGACTTTCGTCACAGAACTGGCACCGCGTTCTCCCGACACTGACGACTCAAACTACGAGGGGAATGAACATGAGGGTGCTGATCATCTTGGTGATCGTCGCCGTGATTGGAGTCGGCGTCGCCTACCTGACCGGCTGTTTGGACCGCATCCTGCCGCCGGAAATGTGAGCACGGGTGGCGTCGGCCATCTAAGTCGACCTCACCCGCCGCATCAATCGATACGCTGCCGGGATCACCAGCAGCGACAGAAGCGGCGCCGTCAGCATGCCGCCAACCATCGGCGCCGCAATGCGGCTCATGATCTCCGAGCCCGTCCCGCTGCCCCAGAAGATCGGCAACAAGCCGGCCACGATGACGGCCACGGTCATCGCCTTTGGCCGCACGCGTAGCACCGCACCCTCACGCAGCGCATCGTCGAGCACTTCGGGCGTCAGCGGAGCACCCGCCTCGACGCGTGCCGCGATCGCATGCCTCAAGTAGAGCAGCATCACGACGCCGAACTCAGCGGCGACGCCAGCGAGCGCTATGAATCCCACACTCGTGGCGATCGACAGGTTGTAACCCAGCACGTACAGGAACCAGATGCCGCCGGTGAGCGCGAACGGCACGGTACCCAATATCAGTGCGGCCTCATCGACACGGCGGAACGTGAAATAGAGCAGCACGAAAATGATTGCCAGCGTCGCCGGCACGACGATCCTCAAGCGCTCGTTCGCACGCTGCAGATACTCGAACTGGCCGGAGTACGAGAGGGTCATTCCGGGCTTCAGTTGCACTGCGCGCGCGACTGCCGCCTGTAGATCGGCGACGGTGGACGCGAGATCGCGACCCCGCACATCGACATACACCCAGCCGGAGAGTCGTGCGTTCTCGGTCTTCAGCATCGGCGGCCCGTCGCTCAAGCGCAGCTGCGCCACGGTACCGAGCGTGATCTGCTGCCTGGCCGGTGTGAGGATCGGCAACTGCCTCAAGTTTTCCACCGAATCGCGCAGCTCACGCGGATAGCGCACGTTGATCGGAAAGCGCGCGAGCCCTTCGATCGTCTCGCCAATGTTCTCGCCACCGATCGCGGAGCTCACCACGGACTGCACATCCGCAATGTTGAGACCGTAGCGAGCGGCTGCTGCGCGGTCGATCTCCACATCGATGTAGCGGCCACCGCTCAAACGCTCGGCCACGGCCGAGCTCACGCCCTCGACACCTTTCGCGACCTGCTCGATCTGCCGGGCCACGGCATCGATGTCGTTCAACGTCGTGCCCGCGACTTTGACGCCGACCGGGCTTTTCACCCCGGTCGCCAGCATGTCGATGCGATTGCGGATCGGCGGCACCCAGATGTTCGTGAGACCGGGAACCTGCACGCGCCGATCCAGCTCGGCCACGAGCCTGTCCGGCGTCATGCCGGGCCGCCATTGGTTGCGCGGCTTGAACTGGATCGTCGTTTCGAACATCTCGAGCGGCGCCGGGTCCGTCGCGCTTTCCGCGCGTCCTGCCTTGCCGAACACCGTCGCCACTTCAGGCATCGTCTTGATCATCCGATCGGTGATCTGCAACAGCTCCGCTGCTTTCGATGCCGACAGGCCCGGCAGCGCCGAGGGCATGTAGAGCAGATCGCCTTCGTTCAACGGCGGCATGAACTCTCCGCCCAACCTCGTGAGCGGCCAGGCGGCGGAGAGCACAGCCAGTGCAGCGAATGCCAACGTGAGCTGCGGATGGCGCAGCACACGCTCCAGCAGCGGCCGATAGAGCGCGATGAGCCAGCGATTGAGGGGATTACTCAGCTCCGCCGGAATGCGGCCTCTGATCCAATAACCCATGAGCACCGGCACCAGCGTGATCGCAAGCCCTGCTGCTGCGGCCATCGCATACGTCTTCGTCAGCGCAAGGGGACCGAACAGGCGCCCTTCCTGCGCTTCCAGTGTAAATACCGGCACGAACGACAACGTGATGATCAGCAGACTGAAGAACAGCGCCGGACCCACTTCGACCGCAGCTTCCGTCATGACTCGCCAATGCTCGGCGCCACGCAGCTCCTCGTGCGGATGCTCGTGCATCCATGCCTCGATGCGCTTGTGTGCGTTCTCGATCATCACCACCGCGGCATCGACCATGGCACCGATGGCGATCGCCACGCCCCCGAGCGACATGATGTTCGCGCTCACGCCTTGATACCGCATGATGATGAAGGCGGTGAGCACGCCCAGCGGCAACGAAATGATCGCGACCAGTGCCGAGCGCATATGCCAGAGAAATGCCGCGCACACGAGCGCAACGACGATGAACTCTTCGATGAGCTTGTGCGTCAGGTTGTCGACCGCGCGATCGATCAGCAGCGAGCGATCGTAGGTCGTAACGATCTCGACGCCCTGCGGCAGGCTTTGTTGCAGCTCTGCGAGCTTGTGACGCACGGCTGCGATCGTCGTCCGCGCGTTCTTGCCGGAGCGCATGACCACGATGCCCCCGGCCACTTCACCCTCGCCGTTCAGCTCGGTAATGCCACGCCGCATTTCGGGACCGAGCTGGATGGTCGCGACATCGCTCAAGCGAACCGGCACACCGGTTGCGCTCGCGCCGAGTGGAATGGCACGGAAGTCATCCAGCGACTGCAGATAGCCCGATGCGCGCACCATGTAGTCGGCTTCGGCCAGCTCGAGCACTGAACCGCCCGCTTCCTGATTCGCGGCTCGAATCGCGGCGATGACGCCTTCATGCGGAATGCCGTACGCGATCAACTTCGCGGGATCGAGCACGACCTGGTACTGCTTCACCATGCCGCCGACGCTTGCGACTTCGGCGACGTTGGGCAGTGTCTTCAGCTCGTACTTGAGGAACCAATCCTGCAGCGCGCGCAGCTGACTCGAGTCGTGACCACCCGTCCTGTCGATCAACGCGTACTCGAAGATCCAGCCCAGCCCCGTGGCATCGGGGCCGAGCGATGTCTTCGCAGTCGGGGGCAGGCGGCCTTGCGCTTGATTCAGGTACTCGAGCACACGCGATCGCGCCCAGTACAAGTCCGTACCGTCATCGAACAACACGTAGACGAACGAGTCGCCGAAGAACGAGAGGCCACGGACCGTCTTCGCGCCCGGAACCGAGAGCATCGTCGTCGCCAATGGATAGGTGACCTGGTTCTCCACGATCTGCGGCGCCTGGCCCGGGTAGCTCGTGCGGATGATCACCTGCACATCGGACAGGTCAGGCAAGGCATCGACGGGCGTGTGCTGCAACGCCCAGACACCCCATGCGGTGACGAACACCGACAGCAGCAGCACGATGAACCGATTGGCCATGGACCAGCGAATGAGGCGCGCGATCATGGTGCGCTCCCATGTCCCATCAGCTCCTCGATGACGTACGCCTTGCCGTCTTGCCTGAAGGTGAAGTGCACCCGGTCGCCGACCTTCACGCCAGTGGCGACATCTGCTCGCGGCAGCTTGAAAGGCATGGTCATCGCGGGCCAGTCGAGCGAGTCGATGGGATCGTGCGAGATGACGATCTCACGGTCTGAGATGGACTCGACGTTGCCTGCGCCGCGATGGACAGACGGAGCAGCTCGTTCGCTCTGCTGCACCATGTGTTCCGTTGTCTGCGGCTGTGTGGCAAGCCGCGGCAGCACGGCTTTGAGACTCGCTTCGGAGTCGATCAGGAACTGGCCGGATGCAACGACTTTCTGACCTTCCTGCAAGCCGTTGAGGATGCGAGTCTTGCCCCTCGCTTCGCCGCCAACCTCGACCGCTGTCGGTGTGAACCGGCCTGCATCGTTCGCGACGAGCACTATGTTGCGAGTGCCCGTGCGAATGACGGCTTCGGAGGCCACATACAAGGCAGGTTCCGTCGTGCCGGAATCGAGCATCACGCGCGCGAACATGCCGGGCCTGAGCTTGCTTTCGGTGTTGGGCAGCTCGATCCGCACTCGCAGCGTGCGCGTCTCGACGTTGGTCTCGGGCAGCACGGCGATGACGGTGCCCATGAACACATCGGCGGGATAGGCCGACAGATGCACCTCGACGGATTCTCCCAGCGCTGCAAGCCCACCTTGCGCTTCGGGTACGGCAGCTTCGAGCCACACCGTCTCGAGCCCGTTGATCTTCGCCAGCGTCGCACCGGTTGCGATCGTCATGCCCTGCCGCACGTCCATCGCTTCGATGGCGCCGGCGATGGGTGCGCGCACAGTGATCTGCGTCTGTGCTTTGCGTTCGCGCTCGACTCGCTCGATGAGCTCGGGCGGCATGCCGAGTAACAGCATGCGTTGGCGTGCTGCTGCGATGAGATCGCGCTCGCCACTGCTCGACAACGCCAGGAACTCTGTCTGTGCGGCAGTCCATTCGGAACTGACGAGATCGACCAGCGGCGCGCCTCGCGTCACGACATCGCCTGGCACACGTGCATACACGCGTGCGACGAAGCCGTCGCTGCGCGCTTGCACGATGGCGACATTGCGCTGGTTGAACACGATGCTGCCGACCGCTTCGATGGGTTGGGAGAGCGTCGCGCGTTCGACGGTCGTCAAGCGCACGCCGAAGTTCTGCGCCACGCGCGGGTCGATGCGAACCGAGGCGCTGCCCTGCCCTTCATCCGCGTACTTCGGCACGAGCTCCATGTCCATGAAGGGCGACTTGCCCGGCTTGTCGAAGTGCTGATCGGGATGCATCGGGTCATACCAATAGAGCACCTGGCGCTCGTTCCGACCCGATCCGGTGTCAGGCATCGAGTCGGAGTGCGAACGGCGCGCCAACCAGAAGCCGGCACCCCCGGCGAGAGTCGCGATGATGACGATGATCGCTGCAAGCGTGGTGTTGCGGTTCATTGCGCCCCCTCACCGTAGATGAAGTAGAGCTTGGCCGCGGCCACCGCTCGCTGACCTTCCAACTGGATGAGCTCGAGCTTGCGATCGATCAGCTCGCGCCGAGCGCCCAGTACTGACGTGAGAGCGCCTTTGCCTGCGCGATAACTTGCAAATTCGTAGTCCACTTGCCGCTGCGCCAACGGCACTCGCGTGCTGCGCATCCGTTCGAGCTGACGTGACAACGCTTCATAGTCGGCCAGATCGTTGTCCAGCTCTTGCGTGTGATCGCGCAACATGGCGTAGCGCTCGGCTTCGATGCGTCTCAGTGCCTGTCGCTTGGCTGCAATCTGCGGGTCCTGACGCGTGCGTGCGAACAGCGGCAAACCCACCGTGAGCTCGAGGGACACCATGTCGTCGAAGGCATCGCCACGCTTGGCATAGGCGACCTCCACACCCCAATCGGGTTGCTTCGTGGCTTCGGCCGCGTGCACCTCGGCTTGCGCCATCGCGGTCATCGGGGCGAACACGGCAAGCTCGGGATGCTCGTGCACGTGAGCGCGCAGACGCTGTGCATCGATCGGCAATGCGGGCGTGATGTTTGCCAGCGGGGCATCGGCTGCGACGCCGATCCAGCGCGCCAGTCCATTGCGCGATTGTGCGAGCTCGCGTGCGAGGTCATCGCGCCGATCCGCCAGCTCTGCCGCTTCCTGCTGCGGCACGATCGCCTCCGCGGCCGTGCTCTTGCCGCTCAACAACTGCGCTTGCACCGCATCCGCAAACAAGCGGTTCTCGCGATCGAGCTCATCGAACAGGGCCGCGCGCTGTTCCGCATAGAAGCGCGTGAACCATGCGACGGCAGTATCGCGTCGAAGCACCAGCAGACGCGTGCGCCGCTCCAGCTGCGCCGTGCTCACCGCGGCCGCGGCCGCATCGCGCGCTGCACGACGTTTCGAGCGATTCGGGACTTCCTGCATGATCCCGACCTTGCGCATCGTCATGAAGTCGTGCGTGAGGCTCCACTGGTCGGCACCTTCTGCGGGCACATTCTCGATGCCCAGGGTGAGACGTGGATCGGGCAACCGACCCGCTGCGGTGGAAGCGGCGGTAGCCTGTTCCACGTTGGCGTTCTGCATCTCGACGTCCGGCGCAGTGCGCGCGGCGATCTCGAGCGCAGAGTCGAGTGTGAGCGGTTCTGCTACGGCAAACGTGTTCGCCGCCAGCAGCAGCAATGCAATGAAAAACCTGAACATGCCTCAACTCCCAGCGTTGAAGACGCGTGCGCAAGGCACGCCCGACGTGCGCGTGCTGCAGGGCACGCGGCACTACCCAATCGTCGGGAGCTCAGACTTGGGGAGGGCGCAGGGGCAGATCGGGACTGTGCGCCGGAATGCGCGCGGACACAGTTCCGAGGGCGGGCTGGTCGATGGGCACAAACTCAAAGGCAGGCACGGAAGTGGATTCGAATGACTGCGGTGACTTGCAGGCATGCACGCTATCGCAGCTGCCGCAGCCATCGGTCTGCGCGGGCGCTCCATCATGCGAAGCATGCGTTTCAGCCTGAGCGTGACTGCCCTGCTCATCCGGGCAGCAATCGTGCTCAGCAGGCGCGGCCATCGCCGCCTCGACACACGCGCGCGCACCGGCAATCGACGCCACGCCGAAGAACGGCAGCGTCAGCAGTACGGCAAGAACGGTGATGAGACGCAAAACACGCACGAACTGCGAATCCTGTTGGATTTCAACCGGGGCCAATGTAGTGCGTAGAGTACAGGCAAAACTCTGCGGCTTGCCACGGTTTGAGCATGGCAGTGTGGCAGGGTGGAGGCCGAGTTCAGGAGACGAAGCATGAGCAATTCATCGCATCAGGAACGCGAACACTCGAGCTTGCAGGGAGGCAGAACCGTATTCGGCAACGCGACGTGAGAAACGGGTGATCCCCACTTGACTTGCGCAGCCGCCGCGTTCTCTCAATGTGACAACTTCGAGGTGAGCCGGACGGTTTGTAGCGCAACCTACTGAAGCAACACGCAGATCGGCTCGAACCAGGTCCGACGACCCGCCTGCGCCATGCGGCGCGGTTGGTGACCGCTTCGACGTCGGAGTTAACATCACGCCGCCCAAGCGAACAACATGAGCCCTGAAGGGAGGTGCCATGACAGTACTTCGCAATAGCGCCGGCGATCCAGCCCGCAACGAGCAAGTGATCCAGACTCTCGCCCGCGAAAGCGACGCTTCCGTCGAACACGTTCGCGAGCTCTTCGAAGCCGAGCATCAACGCTTGAGCTCCGCCGCCCGCGTGAAGACGTTCGTTTCCGTCATCGCTACGCGGCTCGTCAAGAACACCCTCAGCGCCGAGCGCACGCAGACATAGCGACGACATCCCCCGCACTCGAGCAAGGGATGTCGTTGGTAAGCAATACGTTGCAACGGAAAACGATGCGTTCAGAGCAGGGATCGACGCGTCAGAAACGCGATATAGCCCGCGAACAGCTCTTCTATTTTTTTCTCGGTCAATCCGTAGGTCGTTAGTGAGTAGCTGTGCTTGCCCCGCTTGTGCTGCGGGTTGGCATCGTTCCATGCGATCAATCGCTGGCGTGCAGCTGCGCTGAGACTCAAACCGCTGAAGTCGTATATCCGCTGTGCAACGGCACCCACGTCGTCCACCAGCTCGCGGAAAGCAACATCGAGAAAGGTGTTCCCCGGCAGCGCCGCACGGATCTGAAGATGTGCGTTGATCGCCCCAGCCTGCCCATTGATGAAGTACTCCGGATCGGGTCGCGCGGCGGTGTAGGGCGCATGGAAACATTCCAGCAAGCGCAGGCTCGAAGGCATGGTGACGAGCGGATGCCGATGCGTCATCACGAGGTGAGCGTCGGGAAACACCTGCAACAGCAGCGGCTCCTGCCCCGAATACAATGGGCACTTCAGGACCCACCGCTTGGCACCGGTCGCGAGTCCCTGCCATTGCAGGTACTTCAACGTGTCGCGCAAATGCACGAACTGTGCAGTCATGTCCTGTGTGAACAGCCACTCCAGATAGCCGTTCAGTGGTGCCCATCCGAGCAGTGTCGCGCTCCTCAAGCTGTGCTCGAGAATGAAGCTTTCTTCTTCCGGCTCATGCGTCTCGAAGGCATGACCGGCCGCACTTTCCGGAGATGCTGCGTCGAACCAGCGAGCGAAGGTGTCGATGTCGTCGATGCGCGGCCGGGGTGATTCGTTGCGATCGCCGGTGCACAGCGATGGATTCATCACCTGCCAATAGGGCAGCCAATTGAAATCACCGCTCGCCGCAAGCAGCTTCTGCGTCTTCGTCGATCCCGTCCGGGCCATGCCGCAGATGAAGACAGGCGCATGGATCTTCTCGTTCGCAATCTCCGGATGCGCCACGAAGTCACGCTGCATGCGCAGACGATTGCTCAGGATGCGCAGGAGCCGAGATTGCATCGCAGCGGCTCCGGCTGGATGCAACTGACTTTCGCTATTGAGCGAACGCACGAGCATGCTCAGGGGCAGAAGTGCGTCTCGATCGACGATGTCGATGCCCGTACGGCCCCGTGCCTCGGCGAGCAGCGCTTCAGGAGCTGCCACTGTGGCGTACTGAGAGGGCATGCGCGCTCCTAACGGAACTTGGGCAACAGGGGGCCGAGCTCGGAGACGAGGCGAATACCAGGCGGCGCAGCGATCACGTCCGGAATGCGATTCACCATGCAGGCTGACGATGTGTGAACCGAATGCGTGCGATCGACGCGCACGGAGGACGCCGGCATGCCATCGATCGACCAGAACATGTGTTCCTTCTCGCCGGGCGGCAGGATGCGCAATTCGGAATGCGCCGTCGCAGTGACACCTTCCTGTGTCTCCACAGTCGACACGATGCGAATACCCAGACAGATTCCCGGCTCCAGCTCGCGATCGAGCAAGCGACAATGGACCGGCTCATCCGACAACACCGGCTCTCGATGCTCGGTGACGCGCGTGACGTGATAGCCGAGTGCATGCAGCACGTGATGGGGCACGAGCCGGTAGAGCCCGCCGATCAACGTGGGACTCTTCTCCGCGAATTCTTGCTGCGTGAGCGAAACACCGCACACGCGCATGAGCTGCACGGTCGCGCTCTCCGCATCGGTCAGCGCACGGTGGAACATCGATCTGATCTGCGACGACGGCCCTGCCACCAGAATGCCCGACCAGATGCGTGAGAAATCCCAGATGCCCGTCCCGGTAAGTGTGACGCCATTGCGTTTGGCGAGTGCATCCACCTGCTGTGCTGTCTCGGGATCGGCGCCCCACGGGAAATACGCCTCGGCGCCGTGACAGATCACGTTGATGCCTGCATTCATCAAGCGCTCGTAAGCGCTGTAGTTCTGCTTGAGACGATCGCTGACGGCAACGATGGCGACATCCGCACCGAACGATGTGTAGTCGGCCGTCTCGCAATCCTGCACGATGATGCCGAGATCTTTACCGAGTCCCGCAAGCCGACCCAGATCCTGACCTACCTTCGCGCCCGCGCGGTTCACGGCACCGACGACGGGCCATCCCTTGCCGAGCGCGATACGAACCGCCTCGAGGCCGTACTGACCCGTGCCATAGAGCACGATGCGCGGTTGCGATGTTGCAGCGTTCATGCAGTCCCCTGTGACAACTGTCGGCACTCACTCATCACTGCAGCAGCCGGCCCGGCGGCGAGATACGAGCGCAGGTTGACGAGGTCGAGCAGGCCACTGTAGCTGTCCTCCAGCTCACGCGCAGCTTGCGTGGGAGTGCCCACGATGCAGAACGTGCGTAGCACTTCGTCGTCGATCAATGTGCCCATGTCGCTCCATCGGCCCGCTTTGGACAGGCGCAGCAACTCGATGTGCAGCGCGCCCCAACCGTGCAGGTCCAGCACGGCTCGATAGGCCGGTGTCGAGCCATAGAACGCGATCCTCTCTTTGACGGCCTTGATTGCCGGAGCGAGGTCTTCCTCGCGCTCCGCAACTGCCATGAAGGGACCACCGGCGATGCGGAACCGTTCGCGCGGGCGTTTGTTGGCCACCAGCGCGCGTTCGACCGCGGGCACCGTTACTTCGCGCAGATAACGCGGCGTCGTGAAGCTGTGACACAGCAAGCCATCGGCTACCTCGCCTGCGACTTCCGTCATGAGCTCGCCCACCGCCGCGAGCATCACCCGCGGCCGACCGAATTCAATATCCGTCGGTGTGAACACGGGTGAGGTCAGCGTGTGCGCATAGAACTCACCTTGGAAGTCGAGCGGCTTGCCGTCGTACCAGCAATCCCAAACCGCGTGCAGCGCCTGAATGAACTCCTTCATGCGCCGGGCGGGATGGGACCATGGCATCGCAAACCGGCGCGTGATGTGCGCTTTGACCTGCGAGCCGAGACCGAGCGTGAAGCGCCCGCGCGCGAAGGCATTCAAGTCGTGCGCAGCATGAGCGACCACCATGGGCGTACGCGCGAATGCCACCGCGATGCCGGTGATGATTTCGACTTTCCGCGTGTGATCGGCGATCACGGCGGCGGGTAGAAACGGATCGTGCGCCGTCTCGTTCGTGAGCACGGCGTCGTACCCGCCGCGTTCGAGCTCTGGCGCTTCGTCGCGCGCGCGCGCCATGGTGTCGATCATCGCGGTGAAATGCATGGAAGGCTGCCCGTGGGATGAAGGAGCCAAGACTATGCGCCGGCTCGAACGCGCGGCTGAGACGACGACTCAGCGTCGCACGATTCAGTAACTGTGCTCGGGCCCGGGGAACGTCCCGTTCTTCACCGCTTTGACGTACGCCTCGAACGCTCCGCGAATGCCGCGGGTGCTCTCGGCAAGAAAGTTCTGCACGAACTTGGGCACCTTGATATCGGGCGGCGTGATACCGAGCAGATCGTGCATGACCATGATCTGACCATCCACGTGTTTGCCAGCGCCAATGCCGATGACGGGAATCTTCAACCGCCCGGTAATGCGCTCGGCCAGCTGAGCCGGGATCGCTTCCAGCAGCAATACACTCGCACCGGCTTCCTCCAGATACACGGCCTCATCGAGAATCGCCTGCGCTTGCTCCGGATCGCGACCCTGCACGCGGAAACCGCCGAAGCGGTTGATCGACTGCGGCGTGAGGCCCATGTGTGCGCAGACCGGTATGCCGCGCTCGACGAGCAGCCGCGTGGATTCGCCGATCCAGCGTCCGCCTTCCAGCTTCACGACGTGTGCGCCGGCGCGGATGATCTTCGCCGCGTTCTCCAGCGTGAGTCCTTCGGCGTAGTAACTCATGAAGGGCATGTCACCCATGATCAACGCGCCACGATTGCCGCGGCGTACGGTGTCGAGGTGATACAGGATGTTGTCCATCGTCACGGGCAACGTGGAGTCATGCCCTTGAACGACCATTCCCAGACTATCGCCGACCAGCAGCACCTCGACGCCTGCCGTGCTCGCGATCTCAGCGAAGGTCGCGTCGTACACGGTGCTGCACGCAAAGCGTTCGCCTTTGCGCTTGATGGCTGCCAGGGTCGAGAGCGTGACTTTGGCGGCAGAGCTGACGTTGGACATCGCGATCTCCAGGATGGTTGGAGGAGCGCAGGATAGCGTGGGTGTGGGACCTGGGGCGTGAGGGTTCGCGCGTCCCAGGTCCCATCAAACTCCCCGCGGGCGTGAACGCTATGCCGTGGTAACCGAGCGCAATCGTCTCGTCAGCATTTCCAGCGCCTCGATGATGCGGGTGAGATCGTCATCGCTGTGTGCCGCCGACAGGCTCAGGCGCACGATGTTCAGGCCGCTCGGTGTGGCGGGCGGCACCATGAGGTTGGTGTAGATGCCGGCATCGAGCAACCCGCGCCAATGAGCGATGGCTGCTTCGCGTTCCTCGAACACGAGTGCGGCAACCGGACCGGGCGCTTCGGACCCGACTCGGTAACCCAAGCGTCGCAACTCCGGATACAAGCGCTCAACGTGCCGCCAGAGGCGCCCCCTCAGATCGTGGCCGGTCAGCACACGTTCCAATGCCTTTCGGGTCGCGGCGATCACGGAAGGCGGCGGCGACGCCGTGAAGATATACGGCCGGCTCGCCATGCGCAGCAGCTCGAACTCGGCATGCCTGCTGACGCAGAAGCCACCGAGAGTACCCAAGCTCTTCGAGAAGGTGCCGACCACGAAATCGACTCGATCGAGCACGCCGGCGTCCTCGCACAGCCCGAGGCCGCGCGGACCGAAGACACCGAACGAGTGCGCTTCATCGACGATCAACCAGGCGCCGTGCCGATCTTTGATCTCGACGATCTCCTGCAGCGGCGCGCGATCGCCCAGCGTGCTGTAGAGGCTTTCGATGACGACCAGCGTGCGCTTGGCATCGTCGCCAAGGCGCTGCAGCCGGCGTTCGAGATTTTCCGGATCGTTGTGGCGAAAGCGGATCGTCGTTGCAGCACTCAGTCGCGTCGCGTCGTGGATGCTGGCGTGACTGTCGGCATCGACCAGCAGGAAGTCATCGGCGCCGGCCAGCGCGGAAATCGAGCCGAGATTGGCCTGATAGCCGGTAGAGAACACGATTCCGGCCGGATACCCGAAGGCTGCCGCGAAGTCGCGCTCGAGACCGCGGTGATCGGCATAGTTGCCGCTCGCCATGCGCGAGCCGGTGGTACCGGTGCCCAATGCCTTGATCGCTTCGATGGCTGCAGCACGGCACTCCGCGTCGAAGGTCAGGCCGAGGTAGTTGTTCGTCCCCGCCAGGAGAACGCGGCGACCGTTGATCGTCGCTTCCGTTGGCGAGTGCACGGCATCCATCGGTGTCGCGACCGGCGGAACGGAGCCCTGACTGCCGAGGGCCGATTGCAACGCGCGCAGCGGCGCGAATTTTTCGAGGAGACTCAAGTGGGTTCCGCCAGGCGTCGAATGCCCGCACACAGCTGATCGAACGTCCGTGCCTCGGCAATGGTGGCAATGGGAATGGAGATATCCAGACGGTCTTCGATCTCCATGATGAGATCCATCACCTGTACCGAGTCGATGCCCAGCTCGCTGGCGAGATTGACGTCGCCGTGAATGGCCCCGACCTCAGGACACACCACCTGTAAAGCTGAGCGGACCACCGCTTCCACCGTTCCGATTGCGTCTGTCATTGCTGCGTTCGTACCCCGAGGCCCCCGGCAAGCTGTCCCGGGAACGAGGGTGATCTCGTCTGCCCGGGCAACTGAGCGGCGGAGTATCGCAGACGAAGGGTCGGTAAGAGCAACTGGCACGTCCCCGGACGAGGCTAGGACCAGCGGCGCAAGTAAGGTCGGCGGGGGACGGGGGACGGGGGACGGGCTACAGCTTACGGCCAGAGAACCTCTTAGTCCTCTGGCCGTCGCCCGTAACCCGTCTGCTGCATCCCCTTTAAGCGGCGTAGCGGCGTCCGTTGCCGTCGCTGATCAGGAAGCGCCGCGGCGGCGTCTCCTTCAGATGCTCCTCGCTGTGGCGCTCGAGGAATTCCTTGCGCGCGATGCTGCGCGAGAGTTTGCCCGACGAGGTCCGCGGCAGGGTGTGCGGCGGCACGAGCTCGATCAGACAGCGTATCCCGAATTCCGCCGCGATGGCTTCGTGCAGGCGATCGGCGAGCGACGTCAGGGCTCCCTGCTCCAGCTCACGACAATGGACGACGAGCACCGCCAGCTCGGTCCCATCGCTGCCGGGAACGGAAAACGCCGACGCGTCCGTAGGACGCACCTCCGGCTGCAGCTCCGCCAGGCTTTCGAGATCCTGCGGCCAGATGTTGCGCCCGTTGATGATCAGCAGGTCCTTGGCGCGGCCCGTGATGTACAGCGAGCCATTGGCGACGTAGCCAAGATCGCCTGTATTCAACCAGCCGTCGGCGGACAGCACGCTGCGCGTCGCCTCTGGATTACCGAAGTAACCCGACATCACGCTCGGGCTGCGCAGGTGGATGTGACCCACATGGCGTTCCGGCAGGACCGTGCCATTCACGTCGCGCACCTTCACTTCGAAGCCCGGCAACGGCACGCCGCAATTGACGAAACCCTTGCGGCGTGACGAAGCGCCATCGGCCAGCGGCAATGCCGCGCCGGTGTGCGACAAGTGCTCGCCATCGACGAAGTCGACCTGCGGACCGGCACTCAACGGCGAGAAGCTCACGGCCAACGCGCATTCCGCCATCCCGTAGCACGGCAAGAATGCGCTCGGTTGGAATCCTGTGGGAGCCAGCGCGGTAGCGAACGCACTCAACCACTCCGGATGGATCATCTCTGCGCCCACACCCGCAACCCGCCACGCAGACAGATCGAGGCTGGCGGTGTCGCTCGGACGCAGGCGCCGTGCGCTCAGCGCATATCCAAATGGCGGGCTGAACGAGATCGTGCTGCGGTTCTGAGACATGAGCTTCAGCCACAGCCGCGGGCGCATCGCGAACTCGCGCGAGCCCAGGAAGTCGACGGAACGCTGCGAGGCCACGCAACCCAGCACGATGCCCACCAGGCCCATGTCGTGGTAGTACGGCAACCAGGAGCAGAAGCGATCGTCGGCAGTCACCGCGAAGCCATGCGTGAAGATGGCTTCCAGGTTATGCATGACGGCGGCCTGGGTGATCATCGTGCCGCGAGGGAAGCGCGTGCTGCCCGAGGTGTATTGCAGGTAAGCCAGCTCATCGGGCTTCGGGGGTGCCGGCAGCTCACCCAGATCCTCCAGTGCCATGAAATCAGCCAATGTGCCGCTCACCTTCAGCGTCAGATCGGCCGTGGCCTGGCGTAGCAGGTCGAGGAATTCAGCGGGTGCAAACGCTGCCGCCGCTTCACAGTCGAGCATCATCTGGCGCAGGTGCTGCACGTACGCATCGCGCCCACCCAGGTGGATCGCGGCGGGCAACGGCACCGGCACGAGCCCGGCGTACTGGCACGCGTAGAACATCACCGCGAACTCGGGGTGCGTATGGGCCACGAGCGCGATACGACTGCCGCGGCTGAGACTCTGTAACCGCCGTGCCAAAGCACGTGCCTGCGCGCGCAGCTCGCGATACGGCAGTGTCGCCGTCAGATCGCCACGCCCATCGTAGTAATTGAACCCTGTATTTCCAGCAGCGGCGTAATCGAGCGCTGCCGCCAAGGTAGCGAATTGCGCGCGACGCAAGGGAATTCCGCTAGCGGTCGGTGTCGATTGGTTCTGTACTAGCAAGTTGCCGTCCAATTCGTGAGTACCCGCGTCGCGTGGTCCGGTGCGATGCAAAGTCCGCTCCCGTAGCTGAAGATGGTTTATTTTTACGAGCTTAGGTACTGATAAATTTAATGTTGGCGGCGCCGCAACGCAATTGCAATGTTTGGCGCGGCCGCAACGCCGGCTTCACCCGTGTATCGATGTAGGCCTCACCCGATGCCCGTGGGGCGGTAACGTTGCCCAATACTGCCGGTGCCATCAACCGTCACCCTGGCGGGCAAGTTCCGTGCAGCTATGTAATATGCGCGGCTCCAGATCTATCGAGTCCGACGTGAACTGTCCAGTAACTGATCACAAAGCCATCATTCTCAGCGCAGGTCAGGGTAGTCGTTTGCTACCCATGACGGAAAATCTCCCCAAATGCCTCCTTGGGCTGGGTGGGCGCAACATGCTGGAGTGGCAATTGCTCGGCTTGGCCGCTGCCGGCGTGCGCGAGACCGTCGTCGTGACAGGCTTCAGATCCGATCTCGTGGAACGAGCCATCGAGCGCGTTGCGCCGGGGCAAATGCAGGTCCGCACGCTGTTCAATCCCTTTTATAAGGTCGCCGACAACCTCGCAAGCTGTTGGATGGTTCGCGCCGAGTTGCAAGGCCCGGCACTGATTCTGAATGGCGACACTCTCTTCGAGCCTGAGATCGCCAGGCGCCTGCTGGCCGCGCCCCGCGCGCCCATCACCGTCACCATCGATCGCAAGCCCGGCTACGACGCCGATGACATGAAGGTGACTACAGAGGGTGATCGCCTCACCGCTATCGGCAAGAAGCTGCCCATGGCAACCGTCACCGGCGAGTCCATCGGCTTCCTGCGCTTTGATGCGTCTGGCGCAGCCGCATTCGTGCACGAGATCGAGCGCACCATGCGTACGCCGGAAGGGGTCGGCCTGTGGTACCTCTCAGCGATTCACCGACTCGCGAATGCGGGAACGGACGTCCGGGTGGCATCGATCGAAGGCCTGGTCTGGGGCGAGCTCGACTTCCCGGCCGATCTCGCGCGCTGCCGCGAGATTGCCGACACCTGGACCGGCAAGGAAGCGAAGGCCTCGACCGCACAGACGGTAGCCTAGCGCCCCTCCCGCGCGAGCAGGCGCCGCACGAGCTCCAGATCGGCGGGCTTATCGATGTCGATCGCGGCACGTCCATCCGACAGGGACACGTGACCGATGCGCGCTCCGGACAATGTGCTGAGCCTGGCCAATGCCTGCTCGAGGCTCAGTAACCCCAAGCGGTAGCGCAGCGCATAGCTGAACCCCAGTCTGCGCAAGAGCTGCAACGGACGTTTGCGTTCGGCCTCCATTTGCTGCCAGAAGCGCACCACGCCTCGAGCCGTGGGCGTGCGCAGCAGGAAGAGATTGCAGCCCGAAAAATCGCCGTCGGCGAAGCGCAGGTACGTTCGCTGCGTATCGGGTACCGCCGCGTGGATCGCCTCCCGCCGCGCCAATCCCACGATGGCATCTGCCGCCGCAGGCGCTTGGGTCAGGAACTCGGCAACCCATTGCGGCGACAACAGCGCGTGATCCGCTGTGGTCACGAGCAGAGGCGTACTTTCGCTTTGCAGAGCGGCGTCAACGCTCGCACTCGGGCCGCTGGCCGCAGCCATCACCACGACGGGTTTGCCGCATGGAGTGAGTGCCGCAACGATCTCCGGTCGTTCGATTGCGATGACGATGCGCTCGATCGCCGGCACCGCCGCCAGCGCGCTCACGACCCGCTCGAGCATCGTGCGGCCCGCGACGTCGATGAGCGCCTTGTGCGAGACCCCTGCGTACAGCGCGAGCGGATCGCCGCCCGCTCGCGTGCCGGCCAGGACCAGCGCCGTGAGACCTGCGCTCACGTGAGCTGCTTTTCGTAGACGCGATAGGTCTTGTAGGCCACCGAGCCGAGCGCCTCGATGATGCGTCGCATGGGCATGTTGTCCTCCAGGATCCACGACAGCTCGACTTGCTTGAAGCCGCGTTCGCGCGCGCGCGTGCGCATGCTGTCGATGATCAGGAACGGCACCAGGCCGCCTGCGAGCCCTCCGGTGTAGCTGCGCCTCACGCCCATGAGCGGCACCCGTGAAGTGTCGAGGCGCTTCAACCGCAGCAGCAGCTTCAACCAGTTGAACGGCAGCAGGCGGCCGTCGAAGTCGGCGATCGCCTCGTTGAGATTGGGAAGCAAGATACCGAAGCCCACCGCCACGCCGTTCACTTCGACGATGGCGCCCAGCTTTGGATCGAGCAGCGGCTTCAGGCCCTTCGCCAGGTGCTTGAACTCGGCCTCCGTGAACGGCACGAACCCCCAGTTCTCACTCCACGCGTCATTGAAGATGTCGCGGATCGTGTCGAACTCTGCCTCGTAGCGCTTCAAGTCGAGGTGCCGCACCGTCATGCCGCCCGGCTGATGGCGCTGGATGACTCGGCGCACGGCCGCCGGTAGCTCGCGCAGGTCATACCTGTAGGCGATGACATCCTTGGCCTTGACGTATCTCAGCCGCTCGATCTGCCCTGCTGCATAGCGCGGATCGTGCGCCATGAAGATGACCGGGGGCGTGTCGAAGCCATCGACGAGCAAGCCCGTTTCTTCATTGATGGTGAGATTGAACGGACCCTGCACGCGCGACTTGCCTTGCGAGCGCAGCCACGTTTCCGCGGCGGCGAACAGCGCCGCAAACACCTCGGCATCGTCTACGGCGGCAATCAAACCGAAGTGCCCGATGTCGGGCTGCTGCACCAGGCGATCGACTTGCGCACTGATCCGTCCCACGTCCTGGCCGTTGCGCACGGCGAGAAAGAACTGTGCTTCTGCGTGCTCGAAATAGGGATTCTTCGGTGTCAGCGCATCGCGGCGCTCCATGATCAGCGGCGGCACGAAGTTCGGATCCGCCGCGTAGAGCCGTGCGGGCAAGCGGATGAAGCGATTCAGTTCCGCGGAGCTGCGGACCGGGATGACCTGGACGGCGCTCATGTCAAGCCTCGCGGCGGTGCGTTGGCCCGAGATAACCCAGCCACACCGTGCGCCAGCTGTGCCACGCGAACGTGAGCACCTGCCACACCGTCACCGCGTAGAAGCCCACCTCGCCCACGCCGAACAACAACGTGATGGCCATGATGGTCATCGTGATGTTGCGGCGGGCGATGACACTGCGCACGCGCTCATCGAGACGCGTGGCGGCGTGCAGCGTAAAGCCAAGACGACGCTTGGCCACCCCGAGCACGAGACGATCGGCGATGTAGAACACGATCAACCAGACTGCCGCTTGATAGAGGGGATCCTCCATCGACTGCGCACCCAGGCCCGCTGCCCACGCGCCGTACCAGAATGGCGGATGCACTTGATCCAGGCCGTGGTCGAGCGCGTTGCCGATCCTGGAGTCCGTCAACGTGAGCCGCGCCACCTTGCCGTCGACGCTGTCCAGCACGCTCATCGCGTAGGCGCAGGCGAAGCCCCACAGCCACTCGCCTGCCGCAAACAACGGTACGGCCGCGAACGCGAAGATGATCGACATCACCGTCAGTACGTTGGGATGCACGCGAAAACGAGCACAGAAACGTACGGCCTGCCAGACGAGCGGCGGATAGACGTAAGCGGTCAGCAGATCGGTCGAACCCTTGTAGTTGTCGCGGAACATCGTGCGCTCGAGCCGGCGGCGCGTTGCCGCGTCTTCTACGCGGTACAACCAGAACGGCAGCGAGCGGCGCAGCTTGTTGATGAAGGACGGAAAGGTTCGCTCGTCCACGGGCTCGACGAGTCCTTGCGCCAGCAGCGCATCCGCCACCTCGACGAGATCTGTGCTCGCGGCTGGAACGGCGTGTGCAACCGATGGATCGAGGTACAGCGCCACCGCACGCTGCGCACCCTCGCCGCGAGTGGCCACGCAGGGCCTCGATGCCGAAGGCAGGTATTTGATCAGCCGCGGATCGATCACGTTGCCGCCGTCGAACACGACCAAGGGTCCCGCAGCCAGCGCGCGCCGTAACCGCTCGCCCAGCGGTGCGGAATCTTCATCGACCCGCGTTCCCGGCCAACTTCCCTGTCGCGCTGCGGGCCCGGAGATTGTGATGCTGCTGTGGTCGGAGACGATCGTGCGCAGACTGCGCCGGATACGCTCCAACGGGGCGATCCCGAACAGGTGCTCGGCGCGCGCAAGGCCACCGGCGTCGATCCAAAGCTTGGGTGCTGAGTTCATCAATTTATTTTCGATCGCAAGAGTTCAGTTGGAGCAAGCCAATCAACGTGAACACGGCCGGTGCGGTGACAGCCGCGATCCAGGCTGGCACGCGTCCTCCGGTACCGAGCGCGGACATGATGCCGTCGAAGAGCAGGAAGCCCAGTCCGAGTCCGAGCGCCACCAATAGTCCGCCCCCACCGCCCGAGCGCACCATCGTGGTAGCGGGCGGCGCGGCCAGCAGCAGCATGATGAAGATACTGATCGGCGCCGTAAACGAACGCAGCAGTACCGTCTGGTAGTAGCTCAGCGGTTGTGTGCCGACCCGCTCACCGACGATGACATCCACGAGCATGATGCTCGAAAGATGCGGCTGGGCAACGTCGAGCCGCACGATATCCGCGGGGCGCAGATTGGCAGACCAGTTGCGCAGTGCCTGCGATGTGCGGATCACGGCGCCGTCGTGAACGTGGAAATCCTGAATGCTGCTCAGCAACCAGTTGTCACCGGTCCATTCGGCACGGCGCGCCATCGTCCGCACGGTGAGCAAACGGTCGCCGCCACGCTGGTAGATGCAAACGTTCTGGAGGAAGCGACCGTCCGGCGTGTTGCGCTCGAATGTGACCAGCCCTGCGCTGGTCTGCACGCGCCGGATGTCGGGGATTTCTTCCGGCGGCGCCGTCTGATCCCACCACAGTTTCAATTTCGCTTCAGCGATCGGGACCAAGCCCTGCGACAGCGCGATCTGCAGAATGGCGAGCAGCAGCGGCACAGGCCACAGCGAGATCACCATCGATTTCACGCTGACACCCGACGCACGCAACGCGGTGATCTCGAGCGTGCGGGCCATCGCGTAGAACACCGCCATGGCGCCGAGCAATACGGCCAGCGGCAGAGCGAGCAACATTTCGCTGGGCAAGCGCAGTGCCGCGTAATGCACGATGCCAGCCACGCCGAGATTGCGATCGAGCACGTCCGTGGTGACATCGAGCAGCTCGAGCACTTGCATGAGCCCGGTCAACACCAGGAGCAGCGCGAAGATCTGGATCGCGACACGACGGCGCAGGTGCTTGCCGAAGACACCTCTCATGCCTTGCCCTGCTTCCGCTTGTGACTGAAGCCCTCGAACCCCGCCTCGATGGCGTTGACCGTGCGCATGACGGGATTGTCGCCGGGCCAGCGCAGGCTACTGCGAAACAACCACACGCCCAGCACGGCAAAGAGCACGTACGGGATCCATACGGCTACGAGCCCGGAAGCACGCCCGCTTTCCGCCAGGCTCTCACCGAACTGCAGCGCGTGATTGAGTGCCAGCAGCGCAAACGCGGCGAAGACCACGCCCGGCGCGCGACGGCCGCGCTTGGCCGCCATGCCCAACGGCAACGCGAGCAGCGGCAACAGCGGCGGCAGGAAGGTGCGTGCGAGTCGCCCGTGGAGCTCGCCGGTGCGCTTGCGCGCTTGCTTCACCGCATCCAGATTCGCCAGGAGCGTGCCGTGCCAGAGCTCGGGCAGGGTCAATTCGCGCACGGAATCGCCGCGTGGGCGAAACGCGGGCGGCGTCGAGAAGTCGTCATTGATGCGGCCTTGCGCGAAGCGCAGGGTCGATATGTTGCCTTGAGGCTGGTCACGAACGATCAGACCTCGCTCCAACTCGAGCAACAAACCCGTCGTGGAGGGCACGAGGCGTCCACGCGGTGCCGTGACGACCTCTTCTCCGTCCGGCGTCTGACGTTCGACGAACACACCCTCCAACTGCCGGCCATCGCCTCCGACCGAATCGGCAGACAATGTGAATCCGTGTCCCGCACTGATGAAGCGCTTGTCCTCCAGGCGTCCATCCCAGCGCGCTTGCACGGCATCGTGAGCTGCCACGCGGTAGCCATAGCGCGAGAGCGGCTGCAGATAGCCGAAGAGATAGATGTTGAACACGCACAGCGCCGCCGCCACGGCGAAGTACGGCATCGCGACTCGAGCGATCGAACGCCCGGTGGACAGCATGATGTCGAGCTCACTGTCATCGCCGAAGCGTGCAATGGTCATGAAGATCGCGGCAAAGAACGCCGTCGGCAGCGCAAGTCCGAGGTAATGAGGCACGAGTGTCGCCGCCATCCGCGCCACGACCGAGAGCCCGGCGCCAGTCGCAGCGGCCATGTCGAACAGTCGCAGCAAGCGCTCGAGCAACTGCGCGAGCAACAGAACGCCCAAGGACAACGCCAACGGTCCTGCGAGCGAGCGCAGGGTGTAGAGATCCAATCGATCGGGCAGGAATGGACGCAGCCGGGACACGAGCACTCAAGCCCCTGCGCGCGCCCACGCGTCGCGCAAGCGCGCGAGCAACTGATCGCGTGCGGCGTCGTCCGGCGTGACAGCAACATCCAGCGCCGGTACGGCGGGCCAGCCTGCGTCCCGATACTCCACACCCGCGAACGACCGCGAGCCGTTGTAGCGTGGGATCACATGAAAGTGCACATCGGGATCGACCATCATGAGCATGAGGTAGTTGATGCGCTCATAGGCGCTCACCTCACGCAATGTCTTCTCCACCCGCTGGACGACGCCCTGTAACTCCGCGAACGCCGCGGCGCTCACATCGGAGAACGCCTTGGCCGGTTCACGGCACACGAGCACCAGCGATCCCAACGTGGGCTGCTTGGGCCGCAGCAGCACGGTCCAACACCGGGTCTGCGCAATGCGGGTGGCGGGATCGCCGAATTTGGTTTCGGTAGGGTTTGCCATGACGTTGGAAACTCTAGTGTAAAAAAGCGACTCGGGCATCCTGCCACTCGCGCTGTGGCTCAGGCGAAAAAGCGTGGTTTTTCCCCTTCGCTCGCCGCCTGCGGCGGCGGGCACATCCCTGTGCCTGGGTGGCACTCGATAAACGATGTTTCATGCTTCAGTCGTCGAGCGCGCGATAAACAACTCACGGACAGGCTGCTAGGGGGAGCACGGCCTGCATTCTAGAGTCAACGCTGCACGCTGTGTGTCCGGCACCCGGTTCGTTCCGGCAATCGCAACGTGTACCGAACCGCATCCACGAAGTGTTCTGCAGCAGGATCCCATTTGCGCACGAGCACGTCCGCAACGGGCGGCTCACTCAGGCCCGGCAAGCGAATCCGATGCCAGCGCGCTCCTTCATCCTGCGCATTGGGCAGCGCCGAGGATGAGGGCACACACAGACATGGAATGGGCCCACGAGGAGCCTGCACGCAATCGAGCCGCGCATCCCGCGCATGACCATGCAATACCAACTCCGCACCGGCACGCGCCAACACTTGACGCAACTGCCGGCGATCCGTCAGTGCCTTGCGTCGACTCACCGCGTGCTCCGCCACGGGATGGTGCAGCAGTACCACACGCGTGCGCCCCGCAGCGCCCTCGGCCAGCAGAACGGATTCCAGCCGCGACAGCTGCTCCGCGCCCAGGCTGCCGCTGGCCAGCAACGGCGCCGTCGGCAGCGCGGAATTCAACCCGATGAATGCAACGTGATCGCGTCGATGTGTGAACGGCCAGCCCGCATCGGTTCGCGTCCACGGCCGCCACCGGTCCAACCCATCGGCTCGAGCAATGCTGACCAGCGCATCATGGTTGCCCGGTACGAGGCTGATGCGCTCCGCGGGTGCCAGCGCTTGCAGCCAGGCTGCTGCGCGCCGGAATTCATCCGGCAGTGCGAAGTTCGTGATGTCGCCGGTGATGACGATGTGGTCAGGTGCGTGCGCGGCGAGATCGCGAACCAGCGCATCCAGGATCTCGGGTCGCTGCACCAAGCGCCGACGCCGCCAGGACCACACGCTCAACTGCCGCTTGGACAAGCGCTGACGCGGCGACAACCGGGGATCGAACGGCAAGTGCAAGTCTGAGAGGTGCGCAATCGTCAGCGCGTTCATCGATAATGCCGGCCCGTTTCCGTCAAGCTGTCTCATCATGCCACACGCCTCTGCCAGCCCCCTGCGCTCATGAGCTCGAAGGGCACTGCATCGGACATTGCGGGTGACATCGTCGGCCACAGCGAATTGCGCCTCTGGGGTTTGCCCTCCGCCGTGCGGTTGCGGCGCCAGCTTGCGCGTGCGGGCGCAAGCGATGCGATCGACTCGGCGTCACGCCTCGTTCTGTTGCGCGCCGATTGGGTGTACGACGATGGCATCGTCCGCGCGCTGGTTGCCGCAACCGATGAGCTCGCGTTGATCGACGCCGAGGGTCGGTGCGTTGCCGCCGTGATCACACGTGCACGTCGTGCCGATGTGGCCCCGCTCGTCGAGTCCGGCGGCGTGCCCCAGGCGCTACGCGCCGTCACGCTCGAGCAAATGGCCGGCCACTACAACGACACGCTGCGCAAGCGGGAACCGTTGTATCTCATGCCCCTGACGCGCGACGCTGTGCCGCAGATCGAAGCGCGCGTGTTTCGTGGCGCGTACAAGGGCGTGACGGATCTGGTCACACTCTATGTGTGGCCCGGGCCGGCGCGCGCCGTCACGCGCATCTGCGCCAACCTGGGCATCTCACCCAACATGGTCACGAGCGCGAGTCTCGTGCTGGTCATCGCCGCGCTGTGGGCGTTCTGGCACGGGCACTACTGGCTTGGCCTGCTGGCGGCGTGGCCCATGACGTTTCTCGATACGGTCGATGGCAAGCTCGCACGCGTCACGCTGCAATCCTCGCCTTTCGGCAATGTGTTCGATCATTCCATCGATCTCATTCACCCGCCGCTGTGGTGGTGGGCATGGATCGTCGGGCTCGACGCCGTCGGCTTACCGCTCGAGCAACCCGGACTCGTGCTCACCGTGATCGTTGCCGGCTATGTGCTGCAACGGCTGGAGGAAGGCCTGTTCATCGTCTGCTTCAAGATGGACATGCACGTCTGGCAGCCGTTCGACAGCCGGCTGCGCCTGATCACGGCGCGGCGTAATCCAAACTTGCTCATCCTCACCGCGGCGATGCTGTTCGGCCGACCCGA
This sequence comes from Steroidobacteraceae bacterium, assembly GCA_035276085.1. Lineage (GTDB taxonomy): Bacteria > Pseudomonadota > Gammaproteobacteria > Steroidobacterales > Steroidobacteraceae > DATELY01. The sequence goes on from DATELY010000262.1 coordinate 61,042, forward strand.
CTGGGGCATCGTTGTCGTTGCCGCGTGGATCGTCATCTGTCTGGTCATTCATGGCCTGCGACTCGTGCAAGCGGCGCTGGCGCGGCGCCAGGGCCCGCTGCGTTCGTGGCTCGCGAGCTGATGACACCGCGGCCATGGCGCTCGACGACGATCCCCTCGACACGTTGATCGACACGGAGCTGCGACGGACCGCGCCGCACGCCATCGGATCGCTCGCAGAACAACTCGCGCAACGTGGCGGCAAGCGCACGGCGGCGGTGCTGTTCTACGGCTCCGCACTGCGCACCAACACAGTCGAGGGTGTGCTCGATTTCTACGTGCTCCTGGATGACGTCGGCGCGTGGCCCGCCGCACGCATCGCGACAGTGGGCAATCGCGTCCTGCCGCCGAACGTCGGCTATGTGGAAGCGAACATCGCCGGTGAAACACTGCGCGCCAAGTACGCCGTGATGAGCCTCCGACAATTTCACGCGCGCATGTCGCCGGGTTCGATCGATACGACGGTGTGGGCGCGCTTCTGCCAGCCGAGCATCTGCATCTGGGCGCGAGCGGAAGCCGATCGGCGCGCGGTCGCAGCCGCAGTGCGCGACGCTGCGATCACGGCGTCGAAGTGGGCCGTATGGCTCGGTCCGGACACGGGCGATGCAACCGACTACTGGCGCGCGTTGTTCGCGCAGACGTACGGCGCCGAGCTGCGCGTCGAGAGTGCGCAGCGCGGCGACGACATCGTGACGCGCGATGCAGCTCGCTACTCCATGCTCCTGCCCGCTGCCTGGCGCCATGCCGGCATCGAGTATCGAACACAAAGCGATGGCCGTCTGACGCCTCGGGTCGATGCTGCCGAGCGACGGCAGGCGGCCCGGCGGTGGCGACACCGTCAGCGGCTTGGCAAGCCGCTCAACCTCGCACGACTATTGAAAGCGTCGTTCACGTTCGAAGGCGCGATGGACTACGTCGCGTGGAAAGTCGAGCGCCATTCCGGGGTGCACGTCGAGGTGAAGCCATGGCAGCGACGGTTTCCGTTGCTGGCAGCACCGGGGTTGTATTGGCGCCTGCGCAAGCGCGGGGTGCTGCGGTGATGAAGAGCCGACGGGCTACGGGTAACGGCACACGGCCAGAGACGCGCTGCTGGCCGTAGGCCGTCGGCCGTTACCTGTCGGGCAACCACCCCGCAGCCCGATACCAAGCGACCGCATCCGCAAACCCCTCTTCCAGCTTGAAGCGCGGCGACCAACCGGGAGCGCGCGCCAGCTGTGGATCGGGCACGGACCAGTCCATGTGACGCAGCTCGCGCAGCTTCTGCGAGTTCAGCATGTTCGCGTTGCCGAGCCCGCGGCCCATGTCTCCGCACAAGGCGACGGCGCGGAGCAACGCGCCCGGCGCATGGAAGAGTTTCGGTTGACGATTGCCCACGGCGGCAGCAGCCGCAGTGAACACTTCATGCCAGCGATAACCGAGCGGTCGGGCGTCGGCTGCCGTGAGGACTGCGCCGGTGGGCTCAGCCCCGATGAGCGCCACGATCAGGCTCACCAGATCGTCGACGTGAATCAGCGTGGCGCGGGCATCGGGTCGACCGAGTAACGGCACGCGCGAGTGGCGCGCAATCTGAAAGAACGCGAGCGTTTCGCGATCGCCGGGGCCATACACGGCCGTGGGCCGCAGCACCGTTGCACGCTGCCTCGCGATCTCACGCACCGCATCTTCGCCAGCCCGCTTGCTGGCGGCGTAATCGGACAAACTCGGTTCGCGTGCGGCGATGGTCGAGACGAGCAGGAAATGCGCTCGCGGGGCGCGTTCCATCGTGATGCGAGCGAGCTGCGCCGCCGCGCCGTGATTGATGGCAAAGAACTCGGCGCGTCGCGCCGCTTTGATCAAACCCGCGAGGTGAATGACGGCATCCGCATCCTCCACGAGCTGACCGAGCGCAGCCGGATCGCGCAAGTCACCCGCAACGACTTCGAACCTCGACGTGCGCCATTCGGGCACTGCGGGATCGCGGCGAAGCAGCAACCGCACCCGATAGCCGTTGGCTGTGAGCGCCGGGACCAAGCGACGACCGATGAATCCCGTCGCGCCCGTCACTGCCACGAGCGGTGCAGCCGAAGACTGCGAGCTGCTCACTGTGCCGCCAACGGAAACTTGCGCCAGCGCCGATGCGGCCAGCTCCACAGCTGCGGATGCGCGAGCAACTGGCGCTCGGTGATGCGCAACAGTTCCGCGAGGTCTTGCTCGACGGTGCTGTCCGGCGCGAAAACCACGGCTGGCTCGATCTCGAAATGCCAGATGGGCTGCGCGGCCACGGTCGCGAGCGGCAACACCGGTGCGCCGGACACGCGCGCGAGTTGCGCAGGTCCCGGCGGCATGGGCATGTCCTTGCCGAGAAAGCGCATGACCACACCGTCCTGCGGAAACTTCACGCCCTGATCGATCATCACGAACACGATCCGGTTGTCCTTGATCGCCCGGCGCATCCGCAGGTACGCCTTCGCACCTGCGTTCGCCGACAAGCCTTCGAGCCCATACCGCGGCAGACCGGCATCGAAGAAATCATCGGACATCATCAAGGCTTGCCGATAGACGACCAAAATCGGCCAGCCCATGCTCGCCAGCAGCGCTGCGACGATCAGGTTGTTGCCGGCATGCGTGGCCAGGAGGATCGCGCCTTTGCCGGCATCGAGCGCGCGCTGCAGCTCATCCAGACCGTCGATGCGACACGCCGATTGCAGGATCTTCAGATCGAGCTTGCGCTGGCACATGGCAACGACTTGCAACGTCGCAGCGGTGTAGTTGCGATAGGACTCGCGCAACTGCCGCGCGACGGCCGGATCGTCCGCGGGACGCTGCTGCAGCGCTGCCAGATCATGCAAGCAGCGTTGGCGCGTTCGACCGCCGAAGCGGTACTGCATATCGCCCAGGATGGCCGCGAGGCGACGCACGCCCCGGAAACCGACGCTACGCACGAGCGCGTTCACCGCCAGGAACAACAGCCGCCGCCGAGCGCGGCGTAGCATGCGACCCCAATCAGCCATGCGACGACATGCGGCTAGTCGGCGCGAGCGCGACGAGTTCGCCGTCGGCCAGCCGATACACGCGATCGGCTACCTGCATCAGGCGCTCCTGATGCGCCACGGCCAGGATCGCGAGCTTGCCCTTCAAGTGCTCGACGGTTTCGAGCACCGCACTCTGCGCTTCCGCATCCAGATTGCTCGTCGCTTCATCGAGTATCAGCAAGCGCGGCTTGCGAATCAGCGCACGCGCAATCGCAATGCGTTGACGTTGCCCGCCCGACAGGCGCGAACCCCCTTCGCCGACTCGTGTACGCAACCCTTCCGGCATTGCCTCGACGAAGTCGAGCGCATCGGCAGCGCGCAACGCATCGCGAATCTCTTCTTCGGAAATGTCCTCGCCAAGCGTGAGGTTGTGAGCGACGGATTCATCGACGATCACGGATTCCTGCGGCACGTAGCCGATCTGTTGCCGCCACTGACGCAGGTTGATCTCGTTGAGCGGCACGTCGTCGATCAGGATGCGTCCGCCGGTCGGCTGCAACAGCCCGACGATCAAGTCGAGCATCGTCGTCTTGCCTGCCCCCGACGGACCGATGATCAGCGTCAGTCCGCGGGCCGGGATGGTGAAGGATTGACGTTCGAGGATCGGGCGGTTCTTTTCATGCGCATAGCTCACCGCATCGAAACTCAAGTCGTGACCGAACTGCACCGTGCGCGTGCCGCCGAGGGGCTCGTGCTGTTCTCGCGCCTCTTCGATCGCCTGGATCATCGACCAGTAGGCGCTCTCGCGGATGCCGACCTGCAGATACGCCTTCTGCGCCTTGGAGAGGTAGTTCACGACGCGCGCCAGCATGAACAACATCACGACCACTTCGGTGACGGGAATCTTGAGCACGGTGATGCCGAGGAAAAATCCGATACCCACCATCATCGCCAGCAGCGGTTCCTGCAGCGCGGCCAGTGCCTCCTTGCTGATGACCTGGCGGCGCAAAGCCTTTTCGAGCTGGCGCGTTTGATCCGACAGCAGCGCGTCCACGTGATCCTCGCGCGCCATGGCCTTCAAGGGCTTGGCCGCCACGAACTGGGAACTGATGGCGGTCAGCAACGACTTCTGCAATGAGGTCTGGTGTTGCCCGGCACGCCGTGAAGCACGAATGAGCGTGCGAAAGACGAGGAGCAGCACGCCTCCTGCGATCGCGGCCGCGACGCCGGCTTGCCACGAAATGGACATGGCGATCGCGAAGTAGATGAGCGCGTTGAGCACCATCGCGCTCATCTCGGCACCCAGCTGGAACGCTTCCGACGCGCGCTGCGCCTCGGTGGCGATGGCATTGGAGAGCCGGCCGATCGACTGCTGCAGATAATGTTTCCAGCGCGCCTTCATCACCGCCCGGATCAGCGCAAGGCGCAGATCCGTGGCGATGTACGCCACTGCATAGCCCACCTGGCGATTCGCCAGCAGCGTCAGCAAGGCTTTGAGCGTGATGAGTCCGATGGCGATCAGGAGCAAATTGAGCGCGGTCGGCTGCAGGCCGAAGAAGCCCACCACCTTCAGCGCCGCCTTCTGCGGTGTTGAAGGACTGCCGTGCGTGTCGCCCGCCGCGAGCGTGAGCATCGACAACAACATCGACATGCCCAGACCATCGAGCAAGGCGGCAGCGAACACCGAGGCGAGTGCGGCACCACTGCGCGAGGGATAGGCGCTGGCAAAGCGGCCCAGCATCCGCAGCGGCCCTCGGCTGTAGCCGGCGGCGGTGGTCTGAACGGGATGCGGGTTCACGGCTGCAGGAAGCGAATAGTCTGGCCGCCGCGAAAAATGACCGGCTTGGTCGGGTCGACGTCGAACATCTCGCCATCGAGGGCGTACCTCGAGAGCCCAAGCACCTCGAGGCGCTCGAAGCGGCCGCTGAGATAACCGTTGTGCGAATTCATTTGTAAGTCGAAGCGGCCAACCAGCAATGCGGGTAAGCGGCGCCAGAAGCGGTCGGCGGTGGCCGAGATGGCCGTCACGCGCACGGCACCCGTGCCCCGCGCGGCGTAGGGATTGTAAAGGCTGTCGCGGTGCTGGAGTGTGGTCACGATGAATATGCGACTGGGTCCAGTCAATGACTCACCCGTATCCGTGCAAATCTGCAGGTCGGGATAGGGCGGCAGCGGGCTGCGTCCGACCATCACCTGCAGCGCCAGCTTCAACAAACAGTACGGCGAGCTCAGTCGACCCTTGTGCAGTCGACTGGTTCCCGACAACCGATGGTGATGGCACAGGCGGATGCCGCTATCGATGCTCGAGCCCGCGAAGAAAAAGCCGTGATGCGGCACGGAGTCTTCGTGCTCCACACGCAGCAATTGTTGCTCGCGCACGGTAAAGGCGCTGCCATTGCGGTCGCGGCGCAACGCCCGCTCCAGGCGCTGCAACGTCCCGGGCCCGCCGAGGTCGTTCGCAACCAGATTCGAGCGCCCTCCTCCCAGCAACAACAGCTCGGGCGACCAGGCACCCTCCGGCAGTAACGCCAGGTACTGCACCAGTCCCTGGATGGTGCCGTCACCCGCGAGAATGAAGATGCGCGCTTGCCCGCGGGCGCGCAGCGTGTCGAGATCCGCGTTGAGTTGTGCGGGCGAGCTCGCCTCGATGACTTCAGTGCCGCAGCGAGCCGCGAGCGCAATGACGCGTGCGGCAAGGCGCCCGCGCGAGGCGAGGAAACTGCGTGGATTGAGAATCAGACACGGTGCATTGCGAGCGATCGGCGCATCAGGAACTTCGATCGCGGTCGGCAAGGCACTCAAGAGGACAGGTTCTGCTGACGCCAGACCCTGATGGCCGAATCCTGCGTCGGGGTCTTCAGCGCCGCGCGCCACAGTTGCGCGGCTGTAGCGAAAAAGCTGGCGCGATTGACGGCGTGATACGGCGAATCGGCCGGCAGCTTCTCGAGCAGACGCCGATGCGCCTTGCCGAGGTTGTGATACGGCAGCGAAGGTACGAGATGATGCAGGGCGTGGTAGCGCAGGCCGACCGGAAACAGCATGACGGTCAGCCACGTCTGGCCGGTAAGGTTGATCGAGTCGCTGAACTGCTCGACGTGGCTCATCGGCTCACCGCGGTTGCCGTAACGATGCGCGGCGAGGTTGCGTACCCAGTTGAGGGTGAGCGCCGCGCTCAGCAGCAGATAACCCTTGAACAGCTGCATACCCGTGATGATCCCCGTCGCGACCAGCACCGCAAGGGCCGCGAGATAAACGAAGCAGAGGGCCTCGACGATTTTTAAGTGCCCTTCCTCACGCACTGGAAAGCGCCGGCGATAGTAGGGATTTGAGACGCCCGCAGTCGCCGACGTCAATACCCACTCGCGTAAACCGCGGTGCACCCATGACAGCGGGGTGAGTAGTAAGAAGCGAGCCGCAGACATGATCGGCAGCAACGGCGCCTGCAGCAGGTACTTCACGATCTCGTGCACGGGCGCTGCGGCCAGTGGCAGGTACTCGCCATCTTCGGGCGTGCCGAAGAAACGCGCGCTGTGATGATCGAGATGATTGCGGTAAAAGATCCAGGGCATCAGCAGCGGGACGCCGATGATCGAATTCCAGACGCGCCGAAACCACACCATGTCCCGCCGCGGAAAATGGATGATCTCGTGAATGAACGTGCCGGCGCGAAAGAAGAGGATGCTCGCTCCGATGAAGGCACCGATCTGCAGCGTACTCCATGCAGGGGCATTGAAGTAAACGGCAGTGAGCGCCCAAGCCGCGCCGGCGCTCAGCGACAGATCGAGCCAATAGATTGCGGGCGAGCGTTCGAGCAGATCACCGACGATTTCGATGACCTGCTTCATTTCCAACGAGTCGCCCGCGCTGCCCGCATGGACATCGTTGGCCGCTTCGAAATCGAGCGTTTGTTGTTGCTGCGCGACGGCAGCTCGAGGACGTTGCGACATGAGCTAAACATACTTAAGCAGTGCAGTTGGAACAAGTGAGCGGCCGACTTCGTCAGAGGGCAGCAAGCCGGCATCCTTAGCGAATTCGCAACAGGATCCATTGCGCCCCATCAGGCGTTATCTGAGGGCAAACATCGACGTCGCCGAGATGTGCCGTGCTCGACAGGTTGACGAAAGGTTCACGCCCAACACTGGCCTGCCGAGCTAGTTCCGCCATGGAGGCGAACGTGGCGGACCGCAAAATCTACATCCATACCAATTCGAAGCAACTGATCGGCGCGCTCGTCGCCCGCCATACGTTGCAACGAAACAGTCGCAAGCCCGAGCGCTTCGACGTGGAGATCATCACGGCGGAGTCCTTCCCCGCCCTGACCCGCCGCGAGGGCCTGCCCTACCTGCGCGAAGGCGAGCCCGCCATCTGGCGCAACGACGACCTGCAGTCGTTTGCTCCCTTGCGCTTCGCCGTGCCCGAGCTCATGGGCTACGCAGGACGTGCGGTGGTCATCGACCCGGGCGTTTTCGCACTGGGAGACATCAACGAGCTGCTGGACGCGGACATGGATGGCGCCGCGGTGCTCGCGCGCCGCATCGAGCCCGATGCACGCCGGCCGCTGCATTTCGCCTCGAGCGTCATGCTGCTCGACTGCGCACGGCTACGGCACTGGCAGCTCGAACGCGACTTCGACAGGCTCTTCACCCGCCAGGTCGACTATTGCGACTGGATGTGGCTGCTTCTGGAGCCGCCCGGCATCGTCGGGACGCTGGCGCCGGGCTGGAATGCGTTCGACCGGCTCACCCCGGCAACCAAGTTGCTGCACAACAACCACCGTCGCACCCAGCCTTGGAAGACCGGGCTCCCTGTCGATTACACGAAACGCGGCAAGACACTGCAGAAGAAAGTCAGCGCCGTGCTACGCGGTCTGGCGGCCAGCGTGACGGGCATCAGCGGCATGAAGGGGCTCTATCGCGCCCATCCCGATCCCGCCCAGGAGCAGTTCTTCTTTCGCATGCTGGGCGAGTGTCTGGAGCGGGGCATCATCACCGAGCGTCAACTGCGGACTGAGATCCAGCAGCGGCACATCCGCGCCGACGCCCTGGAGCGCATCCGCGCCGTGAGAGGGGTTACCCTCGCCTGTGCGTGAGCCCGATCGCTCAAGCCACGGACGGGAACGTCAGCCGCGCCGCCAGTCCGGTACCGTTCTGCCCCTCGTTCAACGTCAAGTCGCCGCGATGCAGTTGCACGATCTCCAGCGCGATCGATAGCCCCAGGCCACTGCCGTCGCCGGCGCTGCCACGGACGAATCGGCCCAACATTTTTTCCCGCTGAGCCGCCGGAATACCCGGGCCATTGTCTTCGACGATCATGGCTGGTGTGGGCGTCGCAGCGACGCGGACCTCGATGCGTCCGCCGGGGCGGCCGTACTTGATGGCGTTGTCCAGCAGATTCGCGAGGGCATCGCAGAGCAGATCGCGATCGCCGCTGACCCACACGGCTGCGTGCTCGGCCGGCGACGAAAACTGCATCTCGATGTCCGCCTCGATCGCCTTGGGCACCCATTCGGCACCGGTCTGTCGTGCGATCTCGACCAGGTCGACCGGCTTGAACGGACGTCGCTGCCGGCTGTCGGGTTCTGCCCGCGCCAGAGAGAGCAGCTGATTCGACAGCCGCGTCGCGCGATCGGTCGAGCGTGCCAGGGTTTCGAGGTGCGGGAGCAGCTCCGCATCGCGACATTCGCGTTTTGCCTGCTCGGTTTGCAGCTTGATCGCGGTCAAGGGCGTGCGCAGCTGATGCGCGGCGTCCGCGACGAACCGACGCTGCGCAGCCACCGCATCGTGCAAACGGGCCAGGAGCTCGTTCAGCGCGCGTGTCATCGGCTGCACTTCTTCAGGCACGCCCTCGTCGGATATCGGCGAGAGCTCGCGACCGCTGCGATCCTTCAGCCGCGAGGCAATCGTGCCGAGCGGCACAAGTCCCGAACGCACGGCGCGCCGGATCGCGACGATGGCAACGATGATCAGCAACAGTTGTGGAATGAGCGTGCTGAGCAGAATGGTGCGCGCGAGGTTGCTGCGTTTGCGCGTCGTCTCGGCGACTTCGACCCGCACCGTTTCGCCGAATGTGGATGCAGGCAACACGAGCGCGGCGATGCGCACCGGCTCGCCATCGAGCACACCGTCGTACAGCAGCGCGTTTTGATATCTATCGACGTCCCCAGTCACGCCCGGCAGATCGCGCCTGCCGACGAGAATGCCCTTCTTCGATGCAGTGATGCGGAAATAGGTTTTGTCGGCCGCATCCCAGACGAACAGACGCTGCTCCTGCGGCGGCATGTCCACGAACGGCCCGTCGGGTCGCCTTTCCACTTCCAGCGCAAGCGAGCTGACGGAATCGAACAACCAACCGTCGTACACGGAGTCGGCGAAGTATTTCGCGAGACTGGTTCCGGCCACACCGGCGATCAGGAACAAGATGGCGAGCGGCCCGACGAGTCCGATGAAGAGCCGCCGCTGCAGTGAAAACCGCTTAGTGACCGGCGCCACCATCGACCTGCAGCAAGTAGCCGAAACCGCGCAGCGTGCGGATGTTGCATCCGGAGCCGTCGATCTTCTTACGTACCCGGTGCACGTACAGCTCGGCGGCATTCTCCGAAGGCTCGGCGTCCCAGTCCGAGAACAGATCGAGCAGTTGGCGTTTGCTCACCACTCGACCCAGCCGCAACAAGAGGCATTCGAGCACGGCGAACTCCCGCGGCGAGAGATCGATCGGCACGTCATCGAGAAACACGCGTGATTCCACCATCGACAACCTGAGCCGACCCGCCGTGACGTCATCACCGCGCCGGGCGATGGCCCGGCGGGTCACGGCACGAATCCGTGCTTCCAGCTCGCTCAGCTCGAACGGCTTCGGGACGTAATCGTCAGCCCCCAGATCGAGGCCCGAGACTTTGTCGGCCGTCTCGTCCCGGGCCGTCACGATCAAGACGGGCGTGTGATCGTGATCCCGCCGAATGCGCCGCAGGACCTCCATTCCGTCCATGTCCGGCAATCCGAGATCCAGGATGATGCAGTCGTAGCTCCAGCCGCCGATCCGGGCGAGCGCCGTCGTGCCGTCACGGCTCACATCGACCAGGGTCCCCGTCCGCTGCAACGCCCGACGCAGGCTCTCTGCAATCGCCGCATCATCTTCTACGACCAGCATTCTCACTTCGGACTGACCTCGAGACGACTGTCGATGCACAGTGACCGACAGGCAACGAAACGCAGTGTAGGGGAACGCGCCGGATGCGGCATCTGCTTCATCCGTCACGCCGCGTTCGAGGCACAGATTTCAGTCGCGCCTCGGCGAGGCGTGCGCCATCATTCCGCGGCGTTCCATAAGAATCTGGTGAATACATGAGCCCATCCAAAGTCCAGCCTGGCCCGGCACAGATTGGCCTCATCGGTCTTGCCGTCATGGGCGAGAACCTTGCGCTGAACATCGAGAGCCGCGGGTTCTCCATGGCTGTCTTCAATCGGACTACGGCGAAAGTCGATGAGTTCCTGGCCGGCCGCGCCCGCGGCAAGGCGTTCGTGGGCGCACACACCCTCGAGCAACTCGTGCAGGCACTCGAGCGCCCGCGGAAGATCATCCTGCTCGTCAAAGCGGGCACTGCGGTGGACGAGCTGATCGAACAACTCCTGCCGCTGCTCGATCGCGGCGATGTGTTGATCGATGGCGGCAACAGTCTCTTCACCGACACCATGCGGCGCACGCAGTACGTCGAGGGCAAGGGCCTGTTGTACGTAGGCGCCGGCGTCTCGGGCGGCGAGGAAGGTGCGCTGCGCGGTCCGTCTCTGATGCCCGGTGGCAGTCCTGCCGCGTGGGAACTCATTCGTCCGATTTTTCAATCCATCTGCGCACGTACACCGCAGGGGGAACCCTGCTGCGACTGGATGGGCGAGAACGGTGCCGGTCACTTCGTGAAGATGATTCACAACGGCATCGAGTACGGCGACATGCAGCTGATCTGCGAGACGTACGATCTCATGAAGCGCGGACTCGGCATGAGCAACGCGCAGATGCACGAGGTTTTCGCCGAGTGGAATCGCGGCGAGCTGGACAGCTATCTCGTGGAGATCACGCGCGACATTCTCGGCTTCCGCGAGCCGGACGGCACCGCGACGATCGATCTCATCCTGGACAAGGCAGGACAGAAGGGAACGGGCAAATGGACCGTCACCGGGGCGCTGGACGAAGGCACACCGCTGACGTTGATCGGCGAAGCCGTGTTTGCGCGCTGTCTATCCGCAGCGAAGGACGAGCGTGTGGCCGCAGCCAGGCATCTCCAGGCCGACGTGCCCTCCTTCACAGGCGACCAGCGCACATTCATCGACGATCTGCGGCAAGCATTGTACGCATCCAAGATCGTCAGCTACGCGCAGGGCTATCAACTGATGCGCGCCGCCGCGGCAACGAACAAGTGGAATCTCAACTACGGCGGCATCGCCTTGGTCTGGCGCGGCGGCTGCATCATCCGCTCGGCGTTCCTGGGCGATATCAAGAAGGCATTCGATCGCGATCCTGCGCTCGTGAACCTGCTGCTCGATCCGTTCTTCAAGAACGCGGTGGAGAGCCGGCAGGCGGCGTGGCGCAGAGTCGTGATGACCGGCGTGCAACTCGGCATTCCCCTGCCGTGCCTCGGCGCCGCACTCGCCTACTTCGATGGTTATCGCTCAGCGCAGCTGCCCGCGAACCTGCTGCAGGCACAACGCGATTATTTCGGCGCCCACACGTATGAGCGGGTCGATCGACCTCGGGGCAAGTTCTTCCACACGAACTGGACGGGCCGCGGAGCCGAGACGACATCGCAGGCGTACACACTCTAGGTGGGCTGCAACAACTGCTTCTGCACTGTAGGTTGCGTCCCTTCCCTTGCGGAGCGGGGGCCGCTCCTGCGCATCCATGCGCCCGCGCCATTCGTGCGTCCCTGCACATCAGAACGACCGGAGGAAGTGGCGCGCCAGGACAGGATGGGGGCATGCGGTAAAGCGCAGTGGCAAACGCAGGCGCCCCCACCCTAACCCTCCCCCGCTGTCGCAGGGGAGGGGACAGAAGCGTAGTGTGGTTTCAGTTGTTACACGCCACTGGGCGTGCAAGCGCACGAGCCCGTCCTACTTTCTTCGCACCGAGACAGTCCATGGCTACTCATCCGCTCGCCGGCAAGCTTCCGACTCCTGCGATGCTTGCGAACATTCCTCGGCTCGTCACGGCGTACTTCAGTGAGCGTCCCGACGCCGCAGATCCGGGCCAGCGCGTCGCGTTCGGCACGTCAGGTCATCGCGGCTCGGCGCTCAAGGGCTCGTTCAATGAGGCGCATATCCTTGCCGTGACGCAGGCGATCTGCGTTTACCGCAAACGGCAGGGCATCGACGGCCCGTTGTTCCTGGGTATGGACACGCACGCGCTGTCGGAGCCTGCCTTCGTTTCCGCACTCGAAGTGCTGGCGCAGAACGGCGTCGAAACAATGATCGCGCACGATGGCGGCTATACGCCGACGCCAGCGATCTCGCATGCGATTCTGACGTACAACCACGGGCGCACGAGCGGCCTTGCCGATGGCATCGTCATCACGCCGTCGCACAATCCGCCCGAAGACGGCGGCATCAAGTACAACCCGCCGCATGGCGGGCCGTCAGAGACGAACATTTCGGGCGAAATCGAAACACTCGCCAATCAGCTCTTGGCGCGCGCGACCCAGGACATCGCACGACTGTCGATCGCACAGGCGCGCAAGGCCGCGACGACGCATCTGCACGATTACGTCGCAGCCTACGCGGCCGACCTGACGCATGTGCTCGACATGAATGCGATACGCAACGCCGCTGTCCGCATCGGCATCGATCCCCTCGGCGGTGCGGGCGTGGGCTATTGGGATCGCATTGCGGAACGGTATGGGCTGCACATCGACGTCGTGAATCGCGCGGTCGACCCGACCTTCCGCTTCATGCCGCTCGATTGGGATGGGCGTATTCGCATGGATTGTTCTTCGCCGTATGCCATGACCAATCTGATCGCATTGCGCGAGCGGTTCGACGTGGCGTTCGGCAACGATGCCGATCACGATCGACATGGCATCGTGACGCCGTCCTCCGGATTGCTGAATCCGAATCACTATCTCGCCGTCGCCATCGATTATCTCTTCACGCATCGGCCCGGATGGCCCGCGACTGCGGCCGTCGGCAAGACGGTGGTCAGCTCGAGTCTCATCGACCGCGTTGCGGCAGCACGCAACCGCAAGCTGATGGAAGTGCCCGTGGGATTCAAATGGTTCGTCGATGGCTTGCACCGCGGCACGCTCGGCTTCGCCGGTGAAGAAAGCGCCGGCGCCTCGTTCCTGCGACGGGATGGCCGTGTGTGGACTACCGACAAAGATGGCCTGTTGCTGGGGCTGCTGGCCGCGGAGATGCGCGCCATCACCGGCAAAGATCCTGGGGAGCTCTATCAGACGCTCACGAAGCAGCATGGCACACCGTATTACGAGCGCACCGACGCCCCCGCGACACGCGAACAGAAAGCGAAGCTCGGCAAGTTGCAGGCCGACCAGGTGCGCGCATCGACCTTGGCGGGAGAAAAGATCGAGAAGGTCCTCACGCATGCGCCCGGTGACGGCAACGCCATCGGCGGGCTCAAAGTGATGACGCAGAACTGCTGGTTCGCAGCGCGCCCGTCGGGCACCGAAGACGTCTACAAGATCTACGCGGAAAGCTTCCTCGGGCCGGAGCACCTGCAACGCGTACGCTCCGAAGCGCAGGCACTGGTGAACGAAGTGCTGGCCGCCTGACCGACACGTTTTGAATCGGCCACTTCGCGAGTCATCGCAATGAGCCAGGACACCGACCGCACCCAACAGTGGCAACCACCGCCGCGCCCGGAGTGGGTCCGCCGCTGCAACGAGGAAGGCAGCTACCTCGACCTGAAGAGTGTCGTGCCCCTCGATGAGAATTCGCTGATCTCGCGGGCCAGGGCCAACACGGGCCTATCCGATTTCGGCGACGACGACTGGTACGAGCCGTTCCAGAAACTGCTCAAATCCTATGAGGAGGAAGCGTCGTTCCATCTGCTGGGACGACTCATGGCGCGCTCGGACATCATTCTGTATCTGCAAGCGCGTCTGCAGGTCGAAGACACGTACAAGAAACATCCGGAGATCGACGCTGAGCAGATCGTCAATCCCATCGTCATCGTCGGTCAGGGGCGCAGCGGCACGTCGGGGCTGCTCAATCTGCTGGCCAGGGATCCTGAGAACGGCACGTTGACGACCTGGGAGGCGTACTTCCCGTGCCCGCCTCCGGAGCGTGCTTCGTATCGTTCCGATCCGCGCATCGAGAAGGCCGACAAGCTCATCACGCAGTGGAATCGCGTCGTACCTGAAATGCCGAGCGTCCATGAATTCAGCGGCGAGATTCCGACCGAGACGATTCAACTGCATTGCATGAGCTTTCAGTCGCCCGCGTGGTTCAGCATGCTCGGGCCCGCGCCGAGCTACGTCGAGTACATGATCGAACGCGGCATCGCTCCCGCGCTGCGCTATGAAAAACGCGTGCTGAAGCTCCTGCAGTGGCAGAACCCGCGCAAGCACTGGGTGCTCAAAGCAGCCGGCGACTTCACCTGCCATATGCCGGACATCATTTCCGTTTACCCCGACGTCACGCTGGTATGGTCACATCGCGATCCGATCAAGGCGATGTCTTCGGCCGTGAACACCCTGGGATGTCTTGCGTGGACTCACACCGACCATCCGTTCCAGGGCAACACGTTCCAGCACGTCACCGATCCGGATACCTGCGCGGCCATGCTGTGCGCACCGATCGAGGAGATCGAGCGCAATCCCGAGCTGCGCAAGCGACTGTGCAACGTGCAGTATCTCGACTTCCTCCGCACACCGCTGCAGGTCGTGGAGCGGATCTATGCGACCTCCGGACGCAAGGTGAGCGAGGCCGGACGCGTCGCGATGCAGACGTACATGGATGAGTATCCGCGCACGACACGACCTGCCCACCAGTACAACGTGGGCTCGACAGAACGTGTCGCGAGGGAGCGCCCGGCGTTCAAGCGCTATCAGGATTATTTCAACGTCCCGAGTGAAGTGTAGGGGCTTCGCTATAGCAGCGACTCCCACGACGGCTTCTTGACCGCCTTGAGGAATTCCAGGTACTCGGCGCGCCGGGTGAAGAATCGCTCGGCGAGTCCCACGTTCACCACGACGGACACCTGATCATGGCCGTCCGTCGTGATGCCGAGGTTCAGGCTGCCGCCCTTGTGCAGCATGATGCCGTAGCTCCACTGCTCCACTTCCTTACCGGGATTACTGTAGGCCGCGATCAACGACCAGCCGAACTGGTCGTGCAACGTGGCATCGCCTTTCTCCCAACGCCACGCGTTGCGGCCGAACAGCTCGACGACGAACGCCGGCGCCAGATCGTCCGTGTCGTGCGCTCCGTGGACCCACTGCAACGCTGCAGACGGATGGAGGAAGATCACTTGCGACTGCGGCACGCGGCAGAATCCCTGCTGGATCTTCGTCTGCGGATCGACGTCGCATGGCTTCTCGTCCTTGACGAACGGTTTGAATGGCGCTTCCCAGGCACTCTGATTCTGATCCATCAGGTAACCGTTGAGCGCGACTTCCCACCAGTACTGCGGCAGGGCCTTGTTGAAGTACGCGTCCCAGCGCTCCGTCATCAACTTTGCATCTTCGAAGTGCGTTGCGAGCTGCGGCCAATCGACGTACTTGATCAACCGATCCATCAGTTTGAGAACGCGCAGCAGATCGACGCGACTCGCATACGCGTCGCAGCGGGCGGGCGGCTTGCCGCAGCCGGTCGGCTCCAGCACGCGTATCGTGCCGTTGAGCATCGTCGAATTGCCGTCGCGCGGTAACGTCCAGAAGGTTGCTCGAATGGATTGCAGCCGCTCCGGCACCGGCTGATCTTCGTCGGCGGCGTTCTTCAATTCGTCATCGAGCTCCGCGAACGCCTCGCCCCAGGCCGCCGCATCGACAGACGACCGCGTGCGAGCGCGCGCGAAATCTCGCAGGTGCGTCAATGCGGTGACGAGTCCGTCCAGCCGCTTCTCAGGCGTGGCTGCGTCCGGGGTGGCCGCATTGAAATCGGCCACCACGGCATGGGCGTCCTGCTCCGGATCTCCCAGACATCCGCGACTCAGCGCCAGCGCGAGATCGTAGCTTTGCGCATCGACTGCAGCCTCCAGGCCGTCACACGCAGCATCGGCCCGTGCCAGCACGCCCAGGCTCAGCAGCAATGCGGCAGCGATCTTCAGCGATGACATCAGCCTTCCCCTTCAGCCAACGTGGATTCCTTGAGCACGAGCCCGCGCAACGTCACGAGCATCTCGATGATCTCCAGCCAGTTCTGGGCGCGAGCGCCGGCGAGCGCTCTGAGCTTTCCTTTCGCCAGCGTGAGCGCGCCTGTGCTGAGCTTCCGAGCACGCCAGTTCGTGAGTGCCGCGCTCACATCCTTCGGACGCACGGCTTCGAAGCCGACGAGCGTATTGATGAGGACGGAGTTGACCGCGGGATGGCTGAGATAGTGATTCAACCCATGGACGTTGATGTCACGCACGTCGGCAGCACCGATCGATACGTTGGCGTAGAACGTGTCGCGCTGATCGGGCGATAGACCTTCCGGAAACCAATGCAGCGGCGGCTTGAAGGCATCCACGAGCGGAAACGGATCCAGCTCATGGTTGAAGTTGCAGTACCGCCAGCACACACCGAGTGCATCGACGGTGTGCGGCCGCACCTTCGACGAATAGAAATCGCCGCCCCGATTCCACAGCAGCTTCGCGACGTTCGCGACCATGAACACGAAGTCCGGCTTGAAGCGATCGCCGAGCAGCGCGCCATCCACGGCTTGCGAGAACATCGCGTGCAACGTGTCGTTCACGACGGCCGTGCCCAGCGAATGACCCAGGACCGACCAGGACGGCACGTCGTTTTCCGGAAACGCCTTCAAGCGCGCAAGGATCTGCAGCCGCACCCATTGCGTGATGCGCTCTGAGATCGGTTTCATGAAACGATAGAGCACGACGTCGAGCGCGTGCGTGCGCCAGAAATCATCGCCGGTTGCGCCGTTCGCGAGCTCGACCAATCTGTTCGCAGCAGTTTCCGCCAACCCGGTGGCGACCAGCGCAGTGGAAGCCGCCGTGGCATTCGCCTGCCATTGCGCGCGAATCTCATCGAAGATGTGGTTGTAGACGATCTCGACGAACTCGAACTGGTTGGTGAGTCCGAACTGCTTGACGAGCGGATACTGTGCGAACGCGTCGTTGAGCGTCTTCTGCGCATCGAGCGACCAGTCCTTGTCGAAGCCGCCCATGCCATGGACGATGAATACCTGATGCTTGGCCATGTCGATGCCTTCCAGACTGAAGCGATGACTCGCGTTGAGATTATTTCTTGCGGCCGAGGATGCGGCTGACGAAGCTGGTCATGGGGAACGCAGGACCCGGATCGACTTTGCGGCCCGGTGCGACATCGTCGTGACCGAGGATGTCTTCGAAGTCGAACGCCGCGTGCAGTGCCACGGCCACTTTCAGCGCCGCGAGAAGCTGCGTTTCCGGATACACATGCCAACCCGCGGGTGCGCTCTCTGCTTTATGAGTCGCCAGCAGCACTTCCGCGGGCGGAATCTTCACGCTCGCCCAGTTCAGCCAATCACCGTTCTCCGTGCGTTTCAAGCGCCCGGCATTGACGAGCTCAATGCCGATCGAAAACTTGTTCATGCCGTTGAGGTTGCCCCAGCGACTCTCCCCGGCATGCCAGGCCCGGCGGTCGAGCCCGACCATCTGCGTGATGGCGCCGTTACGCCCGATCACGAAATGAGCAGACGCTTTCGCCGCCGGGTTCTTGAACCATTCGATCGCGCCCTGCGCAGTGAGGCCGGCGGTGTAGTGAAAGATCAGAAAGCGTGGATCCAGCCCGGCACTTTGATTCGGCGAGCGGATGAACTCGACCGGTTGTCCGTGGTCAGCGCGCAGTGAGGCTTTGTCTACTTCCATGCAACCCTCCCCATCGGTGCTTCAAGCAGTCCCATAGTGCATAGAAGGCGACCGGCAGGGCAATGTCCCTTTGGCCAATGCCACCGACTGCAGCGACTGTATCTAGGGCCCGCTTACCGCGAACCGTTGTTCCAGACTCCGAGCCTCGGCGTGCCAGATCGGATCCTCACGCAGATCGATCTGTGCTTCGCGTGCCAATGCTGTTCGCCATGGCACCGGGCTCGGCAACAGACACAGCGTGAACACGTAGCGCGGTCCGAGATTGGGCGTGATGCCACAGTGAAGCACACGCGACGGCTGGAACAGCACTGCGTCGCCCGCGCGGGGATGGTGATCATAGGAAACGAGCGGTCGACCGACCAGTGCGGCGAGTTCATCCAGCGAGGCGGTGCGGCGTCGGCCGCGGGCGAACACATAGCCGCTCTTCGCGACGGCTTCGCTCGAGGCGAGATCGAGGTAAGACGTGCCGCCGCCATGCTCGCGATAGTCGTTGAGATAGACCAGCAGTTTCAGATGTGTGCGCGGTCCCTGGTCGCAATGCCACTTGAATGAGACCGAGGCCGGCCCTTCGACGGGCGCTGTACGTGACAGGGTGTACCAGTAGACGAAGTACTCGCTCCGGAAGAACTCCAGACAGTGCGCGTCGACCTCGGTCGTCAAGGCAGACTCGATCAAGCGCTGCACCAACGTCGCGTCAGCCAGGTCGTAACCTTCGAGCTTGGCGGAGTCACGTTTCAAGCGCGCGACCTGCTGGTCGCCGCCGGCCGCAGCCAGGAGATCAGCCGCTGTCTCGCCGGACATCACTTGCTGCACGGTGAAACCGTCCTTCACCATCGGTCCCGGGACGTCGCGCTCTGGCAGCCGTCGCGCGAGTACAGCTTTACAGTGGGCGTGCCATGCGGCGTAACCACGATGATCGTCGAAGTCGGTGAACACGCGCGCGATCCGCGCAGGATCGAGGTCTGGCTCTAGCCAGCGCTTCACTTTGCGCAGCAGGATGGCGGGGCCGTGACGGTTCAGCGGAATCACGCGAGACGCTCCTCGAAGGGAGGCCAACCATAGCGGACCGTGCCGAGTGCAGCCAGGATCTCTCTGTTCCCTCCCCTGCGATAGCGGGGGAGGGTTAGGGTGGGGGCAACAATTTACGGGTCGAGGCTTACTCGAGCGCCCCCATCCTGTCCTTCCCCCGCTGCCGCAGGGGGAAGGGACGCAATATTCAGCATGGGAGCATGTTTCGCAGGTTGTTCAGTCGGCGTCCGCCGCTCGCTCCGCCTGCATCCTGATCAGGTCGCATACCTCGCGCACTGCTCCGCCGCCCCCCGCGGCGCTGCAGATGTAGCCGACCGCGCTGCGCACTGCCGGCACGGCATCGGCGGGGCAGAAGGACAGCCCGACCGCGCGCAGACTCTCGAGATCGTTCAAGTCATCGCCGATGTAGGCGGTCTGCGCGAGCGCCACTTGCCAGCGCGCACCCTGTTCCTTGAGCCACGCGAGCTTGTCCTGCACGCCCGGAAAGTAGTCGGTGATGCCGAGCTTGCGCATGCGCGCTTCGACCACGGCGCTGTTCTCGGCCGTCAGCACACAGACCCGCACGCCGGCATCGCGCAGCATGAGCATGCCCTTGGCATCGCGCGTGTTGAACTTCTTCAGCGCCTCGCCCTTGCCGTCGTAGTACATGCCCCCGTCGGTCAACGTGCCGTCGACATCGACCACGAGCATGCGGATGTCTTTCGCGACGCTCATGCGCCGTCGCAGCAGGGTTTCGATCAGCGGCCAGTCGGAAGGCTCATCCAGCTCGGCCGCGCACTCCTCATGCATCACGTGCACGCCGATGCGACCGCAGAGACGCGATCCGGTCTGGACCAGTAACGCTCTGCGGGTGAAATAGAAGGCGCCGTTCTCCATCACCGTACCGGCAAAATCCTGGCGGCGCGGACGCTGGGCGGGATCGTAATTGAGCGCTCGGCCGTCATGACTCCAGAAAAAGCGCTTCACGTCGACGCCGGTCACGAGGGAATCGAGTCGCTCGCGCTCGAAGCGTGCACGTGCGGCGCGAAAGTCTTCGGCACGTGTCAGCGGTGAAGTGGCCTGGAGCAGCGCGAGCACGTCGCACTCGATCTTCTCGGCGATCTCCAGCATCACGGACTCGCTGCTCGCGGTATCGGTCGCATTCTCGGGTGCGCGATCGACGACCTCGATGCGCGAGCCGAATCGTGCGCGCGCATCGTCCCGGATCGCCGCCGCGTCGGACGCGACGTACACAGCATCGAAACAGCCCGAGTCCAACGCGGCCTCGAGACTCCATGCATAGAGAGGTCGACCAGCGATCGTTCGCAGATTCTTGCCCGGAATGGACTTCGAGCCACCGCGCAGCGGCAACAAAGCCACCCAGCGCATCAGCGTAGATGCACGCCGGGCAGGCGTTTCAGCTTGGCGCGCTGCGGAATCTCGATGTCGACGATGTCGGTCGGCTTGTAAGTGAGCGCCGTGCTGACCGCACGCACGTCACGCACCAGCTTGCGCAGACCGTCGGGCTCCAGCGAGGCCGCGTGATCGGTGCCTTTCCAGGTGCGATCCAACGTGAAATGGCGCTCGAGCCAGGTCGCACCCAGCGCGACGGCCGCAACATCGACCGCGATGCCGAGATGATGTCCCGAGAAACCGATGGCCTTGACACGATCGCCGTAGCGCTCACGCAGACGGGTCACTTCGAGCAGGTGGACTTGCTCGAAAGGCACCGGATAGCCGGACGTGCAGGCATAGAGCACCACTCGATTCTGAGCTTCGAGGTGCTCCATCAGAGAGACGATCTGCTCCTGCTCCGCCGGTGTCGTCATGCCCATCGAAATGTGAATCTCGCCGTCGTAGTCGTGCGCCAGCAATTCCAGCATTTCGAAATGCAGATTGCACGCCGAGGGCACTTTCAACATGCGCGGCCGCAACGCCGCCATCTCGCGCGCCGACGTCATATCCCACACCGACGTCGAATAGCCAACGCCGAGCTCCTCGCACCAGCGCAGCAGCTGACGATGCTGGTGGACATCGAACTCGAGGAATTCGCGATGCGCACCGTAGGTGTCGCCATAGCTGTTGGCGGGATTCGGATGGGGCGCATCGTATTCGTCCGCCGTCAGCAGCTCGCGATTGCAGCGCTTCTGAAACTTGACGAAGTCGGCCTTGGCAAAACGCGCGGCCGATTCGATCAGATCGCGCGCGATGGCCATGTCGCCTTTGTGGTTGCAGCCGATTTCGGCAACCACACATGGATGGGGTCGGGGACTCACTGGCTGGCTCCTGCAGGTTCCATGTCAGGCGCAAACTCGACCTGACGAGATTGTGATGCCGCAGAGCGGGTTGCGGCCTCGGGATCGTGGATACGAAATACGTACGGCGAGCGCGCTTCAGCCCGCACACCGGCGAAGCGCTTCAGCTGACTGCGGAAGCGCGCGATGCGATCGTTCAATTCGGACGCAGTGACATCTGGGAATCGATGCGCATGGTAGGCGGCACCGTTGCGGTGGTTCGGGAGCAGTCCATTGACGCGCTTGCCGAACGTGCGGAAGTTCCCCGCTGCCCAGGCGTGGAACCACGTCAGCGCCGCGGGACGGGGCGTCGCGCGCGCGCCATAGCCGCTCGCCAGCAGCACATCCAGCACCCGATCGCAGGCGAGCGGGCCGTGCGTCGCCGCGAGGTGTCGATTGAACAGGCGCTCGCGCACCGATGGGTCCACCATGCCACGCCGGCCGGCGAGGATCTCGCTGAGCCGTTCACGCACCTGCTCGGCCGTGCGCGCGCAATGACTGAGCCCGTTGGGCAGGTGATAGTCATAGGTATCGGAGGTGACCGGCATGTAACTCACCGCCGGGGTCTCCAGCACGCTCGCCTCCACCGCCGTGGTACACCCGTTGTGCAGCAGCACGCGCGCGGCCATCAACCACGGCACCACGTTGCCTTCGTGGGCCACTTCAACCTGCGGACAGCCCGCCAGGATCTGCCGCCAGACATCGTGATTCTCCGAAGGATGCGGGCGCAGCACGATGCGATGCTGCGGAAACCACGCCGACAGCCGCGGCATCAGCTCGCGAAAGTGCTCATAGATGGCCTGCTGATGCCCCGCCATGCCCGTGGCGAAGGCG